>NZ_JACTUZ010000129.1 GCF_014490445.1 Pseudoroseomonas ludipueritiae
GCTGGCGGCGGGGCGGGGGCGCAGGGGCGGCGGCGGGGGCAAGGGCAGGGAAGGCGGCGCCGCCGGGTTCAGCCGCAGCGAAAGGCGGAACAGCACATCCGTCCCATACGTGGCGAAGACGCCGGCATCCAGCCAGTCATTGGACCATTGCAGGCCGAAGTTGAAACGTGACTCCGCCCGCCCGCGCTGCCCATCCCGCGCCGGATAGCCGCCGCGCTCGTCCCGCAGCGCGTCGCCGGACCATTCGGCCTTGGCGCGCAGCCCCTCCAGCCGCCCCCAAGGAGTGTCGAGCCCCGGCACGCTCCATTCGATGCCGGCAAAGGGCGCCACATCCTCGCCCCGGAAGAAGCCGCTCTGCACCCGCCCGCCGCGCCCGACGCTGCGCGGGCGGTGGTTGAAGGCATCGGCCACCTGCCCCAGCGGGTTGTTCCACTCGCCCCCGGTGCCAAGGCGCCCCCAGCCCAGCCCCGCCGAAAGATCCAGCCCCCACCAGCGCTTGGAGGCCACCACATATTCGCCGCTGTAGAGCCCGGTGCCGATGAAGTCCTGCAATCCCACCGCGACGGCCGGGGTCCAGTCCCCCTCCCGCAGCAGGCGCAGCTTCAGGTCGAAGGCGCGGTCGGTGGTCATGCCCTCGCCCGCCGTGGCGTTCAGGCGCTCGGTCAGGCGGAAGGTGGTTTCCAGGAAGGGCAGGGCCTGGAAATTGATGAACCAGAAGCGCCGCTGGTGCCGCAGGCTGGCCCCGGCCTCCAGCGTGCCGTCCTCGCGGAAGCGGGCATTGCGGGTCTCGATCACGCCCATGCCGCCGAAGTCACCGCCGGTTGCCGGCACCTCCTCCGCGCCCCCAGGGCGGGCCAGCAGCAGCAAGGCCGCCAGCGTCAGGCAAAGCGATCTGCGCATGGCGTCGGGCAGTGCATCCGAATTCACGAACGCGTGATTACTACCGCAGCGTGTGCCCGAAAGCGATTCCCAACTGCACCGGCGAGGCATGGACAATGGCCAGGCTCGCCCTTTGAATGCCAGGCCATGACCTTCTCCCTGCTCGGACATTGCGCCCGCACCGGCCAATTCGGTGCCGCCTGCACCACCTCCTCCATCGGCATCGGCGCCCGCGTGCCCTTCCTGGCCGCCGGCACCGGCGGCGTGCTGACCCAGCACCGCACCGATCCTCGCCTGGGCCCGCGCGGGCTGGACCTGCTGCGCAGCGGCTGCACCGCGCAGGAAACGGTGGCGGCCCTGGTGGCCAGCACGCCGGACCACGGCTGGCGGCAGATGGCGGCGATCGATTCCGCCGGGCGCACCGCGCATTTCCACGGCGCCCGCATGAAGCCCGCCCATGCCGAGGCGCATGGCACCGGCTGCGTCGCCATCGGCAACATCATGGCCAATGCGGAAGTGCCCCAGGCCATGGTGGCCGCCTTCCTGGCCGAGCCCGAGGCACCCCTGGCCAGCCGCCTGCTGGCCGCGCTGCAGGCCGGCGAGGATGCCGGCGGCGAAGGCCGCCCGCTGGTCTCGGCCGCGCTGGTGGTGGTGGAAAAGGAAAGCTTCCCCTTCGTGGACCTGCGCGTGGACCGCGATGCGACGCCGATCGCCACCCTGGCGGGGCTGTGGCGGGATTACGCGCCGCTGGCCGAGGAATACGTGCTGCGGGCGGTGGCGCCGGATAGCGCCATCGGCGGGTAGCGGGGCCAAAGAGGGCTCCGCCCTCTCTGGACGCTCCCGCCGGGGTGGAAAGTCCACCCCGGATCCCGCTGTCAGTTTGAGATTGGGCCTGGAGGGCACGGCGTGACGCAAGCCGTCAGCACCGAGAATCCAAAAGGCCGCGCGGGCTGAGGCCGCAGTCGCCGGAGGTCCATGACCTCCGGCGGAACTACCGTGCCACAGGCTGAAAAACTGATGGCGGGGCCTGGGGTGACACTGTCACCCCAGCGGGGAGGTCTGGAGGGGCGGCGCCCCTCCAGCGTGCCGCCGCTACTCGCCTTCGATGATCGCGCGGATGCGCGTCGCCAGGGCATCCAGCGCGAAGGGCTTGGTCATCACCTGCATGCCCGGTTCCAGCCTGCCGTTGCCCAGGGCCGCCGTTTCCGCGAAGCCGGTGATGAAGAGCACCTTCAGTCCTGGCCGGCCGGCGCGGGCGGCATCGGCCAGTTGGCGGCCGTTCAGCCCGCCGGGCAGGCCGACATCGGTGACCAGCAGGTCCAGGCGGCCTTCCTCTTGCAGCAGTTCCAGCGCCGCCGCGCCATCCGCCGCTTCCAGGGCCGCGTAGCCGAGGTCCTGCAGCACCTCCACCACCAGCATGCGGATCACCGGCTCGTCGTCCACCACCAGCACCGTCTCGCCATGGCCTGGGCGGCGGCGGGGGGCGGAGGCGGGGGTGTCGGTGGCTTCGTCTTCCTCGCCGGTGCCGGGGTAGCGGGGCAGGTAGAGCCGCACGGTGGTGCCCTGGCCTTCCCGCGACTCGATCCGCACCTGCCCGCCGGATTGCTTGGCGAAGCCGTAGATCATGGACAGCCCCAGCCCCGTGCCCTCGCCGATCGGCTTGGTGGTGAAGAAAGGGTCGAAGGCGCGGGCGGCGACCTCGGCCGACATGCCGATGCCGGTATCGGCCACGGCCAGCGTCACGTAATGGCCCGGCTGCATGTCGAGCTGCGCCGCCAGCGCCGGGGAGATCTCGGCATTGGCCGTCTGCATCACCAGCGTGCCGCCCTCGGGCATGGCGTCGCGGGCATTGATGGCCAGGTTCAGCAGCGCGTTTTCAAGCTGGCTGGCGTCGCAGAGGATGGTGCCGGCATCGGCCGCCAGCGCCACTTCCAGCGTGATATTGGGCCCCACCGTGCGGGCCACCAGCTCCTCCAGCCCCTGCACCAGGCGGTTGGGGGAAAGGCGGCGCGGGTCCAGCGTCTGGCGGCGGGAGAAGGCGAGCAGCCGGTGCGTCAGCGCCGCTGCCCTGCCGGCGGAGGACATGGCGGCGGCGACATAGCGCTCCATCCCCGCCATCTGGCCGCGCGTCAGCAGGCCCTGCACCAGGTCCAGGCTGCCCATGATGCCGGTCAGCAGGTTGTTGAAGTCATGCGCGATGCCGCCGGTGAGCTGGCCCACGGCTTCCATCTTCTGGCTCTGCCGCAGCGCCGCCTCGGCGGCCTCGCGCTGGGCGCTCTCGGCGCGGAGCTGGGCATTGGCGACGGAAAGTTCGCGCAGGTGGCCCTTCTGCACCGTCAGGTCCGCCAGCACGCCGCAGAGCATCGGGCTCTCGCCTTCCAGCGGCAGCAGGCCGAGCGAGATATAGACCGGCACTTCCCGCCCGCCGGGACCATGGAGCCCGATCTCGCCGCGGCCGCCATCGGTCAGCAGGCGGGCAAAGGCGGGCTGGTCCTCCTCCCGCAGGAAGGGCTGCAGGGGGCGGCCCACCACGCGCTCCTGCGCGGTGCCCAGCATCTCCGCCAGGCGGCGGTTGCAGTAGAGCACGGTGCCATCCGGGGCCAGGGTGACGGCGGCCTCCTGCATCTGCTCGATCAGCACGCGGTAGGGCCGGTCGGCGGATTCCAGCGTATAGACACGGTGCTGCTGCGCGCCGCTGACCACCAGGGCATCGATGGCGCCGCTCCGGATGGCGTCCAGCGTGTCCTCGCTTTCCTGCAGCCGCGCTTCCAGCTCCCGCGCGCGGCGGCGCCAGAAGGTGGCTTCGTCAGCCGACATCGTCGTCCTCGCCGCTGCCCAGGGTGATCATGCGCAGCACCCGCTGCTCGTCCGACAGGTCGCCCACCAGCCGGCGCACCGGGGCGGGGAAAAGGCGCACCAGGGTGGGCGCGGCCACCACGCCGTCGCGCTCCGCCAGCTCTGGCTGCTGGTAGATATCCACCACTTCCAGGTCGACCGCCTCGCCCAGCGCGTGGTGGAAGAGCTGGTGCAGCTCCTGCACCGTGCGGAGCGAGCGGGTGCTGCTGCCGGCCACGAAGAGCCGCAGGCGGTAGCCGGCGGCCATGGCGGGCGGCGGCTGAGGGGCGGGCACCGGAGCGGCCTCGTCCTTCACGGCGTCTCCTGCGGCCGGATGTCCAGGCCCACCAGAACCTTCTCGGTATTGGAAAGATCGCCGATGATGCGCTTGAGCGGCGAGGGCAGCCGGCGCACCAGCGTGGGAATGGCCAGGATCTGGTCCCCCGCCGCCAGCCGCGGGTTCTGCATCAGGTCGATCACCTCGATCTCGTAGCGCCCGGCGAGATGCTGTTCGCAGACCTTCTTGAGATTGGCCATGGCGGCCAGCGACTTGGGCGTCTGCCCCGCGACATAAAGGCGCAGCCGGTAGAAGCCGGCGTCATCCTCCTCGGGCGTGGTCAGCGGGCCGGAGGAGCTGCTGTCGGGCGTGGCGGGGTTCATTCGGCGGCGTTCCGGTGGCGGTGCATGGCGTTTCGGTCTCGCTCCAGCGCGGCCTCGCGCTCGGCATCCTCCGAGTGCAACAGGAAGATCTCTTCTTCCTCCGCCTCCAGGGCGGCACGCAACTCGGTGATCTGGCGCTCCGTCGCCTCCCGCCGCCGCGCCAGGTCGCGCTGGCGGCGCTCGGCCTCCTGCCGCCGCCGCAGCCGCGCCGCCTGCTCCCGCGCCGCCTGGGTCAGGCGGGCGGAGCCGGTCAGCACGCCCTCGGGGCCGACATAAGGCTCGATCAGCCCGATGCCGCTGGCGCTCATGACATATTCCCGCACCTGGTTGGAATGGCTCATGCCGCGAGACTTGATGACATAGAGGGTGCGGTTCATCTCGCCATTGGCTTCCTCGTTGAACAGCCGCACCCAGCTGTCCATCAGGGAGGACATGCCGAGATCCTGCTGGGAGGAAACATAGCTCTGGTGCAGCAGGCTGGTCAGCAGCGCGGTGATGCCGCGCCCCTTCAGCAGGTCCACCATCCGCAGCAGCACCGACTGCACCTCCGCTTCCGGCCCGTTGAAGGCCGAGATCGGGTCGATCACCACCACGGCGGGCTTGAAGAGGTCGAGGTCGCGGTGCATCCGCGCCAGGTGCATCTCCAGCCCGTAGAGGCTGGGCCGCGCCGCCTCGAAGCGCAGCAGCCCGCTCTCGACATGCCGCGCGAGGTCGAGGCCGACGGAGCGGGCATTGCGGATGATCTGCGCCGAGCTTTCCTCGAAAACAAAGAAGAGGCAGCGCTCGCCGCGGGCGCAGGCGGCATCGACGAAGGCGGCGCCGAAGGTGGTCTTGCCGGTGCCCGCCGTGCCGGTGAAGAGGATGGAGGTGCCGCGGTAGAAGCCGCCCGCCCCCAGCATGGCATCCAGCCCCGGCACGCCGGAGGAGATGACCTCGGTGGTGACGTCATGCGTCAGCGAGGTGCCGGTGATCGGCAGCACGCTGATGCCCTGGCTGTCGATCAGGAAGGGGTATTCGTTGGTGCCATGGGCGGAGCCACGGTACTTCACCACCCGCAGCCGGCGGGTGGTGATCTGGTCGTGCACGCGGTTGTCCAGCAGCACCACGCAGTCGGAGACGTATTCCTCCAGCCCCTGGCGGGTGAACTGCCCTTCGCCGCGCTCGCCGGTGATGATGCAGGTGAGGCCGCGCTCCTTGATCCAGCCAAAGAGCCGGCGCAGCTCGGAGCGCAGCACGGCCTCGTTGTCGAGGGAGGAGAAGAGCGTCTCGATGGTGTCCAGCACCACGCGCTTGGCGCCGATCGAATCCACGGCCCAGCCGAGGCGGAGGAAGAGCCCCTCCAGGTCGTATTCGCCGTTTTCCTCGATCTCGGAGCGGTCGACCTGCACATGGTCGATGGCGATGCGCCCATCGGCCACCAGCTGGTCCAGGTCGTAGCCGAGCGAGGCGACGTTGGCCACCAGGTCCTCGGCGCGTTCCTCGAAGCTCATGAAGACGCCGGGCTCGTCGTAGAGCGTGGCGCCATTCACCAGGAAGGTGGAGGCGAACATGGTCTTGCCGCTGCCGGCGGAGCCGCAGACCAGCGTGGGCCGGCCGGCGGGCAGGCCGCCCAGGGTGATGTCATCGAAACCGGTGATCCCGGTGGGCGCCTTCGGCAAGGAAGGGCGGGCAATGGCCTCAGCGGGCATCAGGCGGTCCATATCTCCAGTGGTTTGTCGCATGAACCGCGCGGCGGGAGGTTGCGCCGCGCTGCTCGCCGCGCCGGGAGAGGGGCAGAAGGCCGCGTCGGAGGCCAGCCTGGACATGCGCCCCCGGCTGCTTGTTGTCCATGGATACAGCCCGGCCTATGCGGGCCCCGACTCTATGGCGCCCATAAGGTCAAAGCAATACGGCGCCGCTGCCGCCCGCAGCCCGCCGCGTGTAAGATCGTGAAAGGAGGGTCCGGCGCCCGCCGTGCCGCACCCGCCGGCCCTGCCGCGCGGCAGGCGTGCCGCCGCCTTGTCACCCCGCCGGGGCCAGCGCAGCATGGCCGCCATGACCACCGATCACCTCGCGCCGGCCGCCATCCACAGGATGGTGGCGGTGTTCGGCCTTTGCGGCTTCGCGGCCTCGCTGGCCACCCGGGCGCTGGACCCGCTGATGGCGGAACTGGCCCACGATTTCTCCGCCCCGCATGGGGAGGTGGCGCTGCTGGCGACGGCCTTCGCGCTGCCCTACGCGCTGGTGCAGCCGGTGCTGGGCCCGGTGGGGGATGCTCTGGGCAAGCGCCGCATCGTCACGCTCTGCGCCGCGCTGCTGGCGCTGACACTGGTTCTTTGCGCCCTGGCGCCGGGCCTTTCCTGGCTCTTCGCCGCGCGCATCGCCTCCGGCCTCGCGGCCGGCGGCATCTTTCCCCTGACCCTCGCGCTCTTCGGGGACAGCGTGCCCCTGGCGCAGCGGCAGGTGGCCATCAGCCGCGTGCTCGGCTGCTCCATCCTCGGCCAGCTTTGCGGCGGCATCCTGTCCGGCCTGGTGGCGGAGCATATCGGCTGGCGCGGCGTCATGGGCATCTGCGCCGGCGTGGTCGTCCTCGCCTTCCTGGTGCTGCTGGCGGAGGCCCGCGGCAGGCCGCGCGCGCCCATAGGCCCACGCCCCCAGCTCGGCGCCTCCCTGCGCCGCTACGGCGGCATCCTGCGCACCCCGGCGGCCCGCCCGCTCTTTATCGGGGTCTTCCTGGAAGGCATGGCGGTCTTCGGCGCCTTTCCCTTCCTGTCCGCGCTGCTGGCGCAAGGCAATCTGTCCGGCACGGCCCAGGCCGGCCTGGCGGTGGGCTCCTTCGGGTTGGGCGGCTTCGGCTACACGCTGCTGGCGCCGCTGCTGCTGCGCCACCTGGGGCAGGGGCGGATGATGCAGGTGGCCGGCGCCTCGGCCGCCCTGGGCCTTTGCGGCATCGCCGCCGCCCCGCTGGGCGCCGCCTGGCCACTGCTGGGCGCCTTCCTGCTCGGCCTGGGCTACTTCATGCTCCACAACAGCATCCAGGTGCGGGTGACGGAAGTGGCGCCGCAGGCACGCGGCTCGGCGGTGGCGCTGCATGCCTTCTGCTTTTTCCTCGGCCAGTCCCTGGGGCCGGCGGTCTATGGCAGCGGGATCAACGGCTTAGGCCCCGCCACCACCATGGCCCTGGGCGCGGCGGGCATCCTGGCCGTTGGCGCCTGGCTCGGCGCCCTGCGCCCGCCAGCCGGAACACAGCGTGAATCGCCAGAGCGGAAGACAGCCTGAATCAACCATTTGTTCCGAGTCGCGGCTAATATCTGGCAGAGGGAAACAGGCGTTCCGCAGCCGCAAGATCTCGTGGGTCGGCGCGGAATCAACCACAAGGGGAATCGGGATTCGTTCTCGCTGCGCCGTCCGAGTCGCGGCAGGGCGGAGCGGGGCCAGAAGGGGCGCTGCCCCTTCCGGACCTTCCCCGCTGGGGTGACAGTGTCACCCCAGGCCCCGCCATCTGCTTTCCGCTTGTGGCACGGTGGCTCCGCCGGAGGTCCATGACCTCCGGCGACTTCAGCCCGCGTGGCCCTTTGGACTTAAACGTGGGCGGCAGGCGCCGCGCCATGCCCTTCAGCCCCGCTCCAGAAACCGGCAGCGGGGTCCGGGGTGGACTTTCCACCCCGGCGGGGGTTCCAAGGGGGCAGCGCCCCCTTGGCCGCGCTCAGTGCTCGGGGAACATCTTCCCCGGGTTCAGGATGCCCTTCGGGTCCAGCGTCGCCTTCAGCGACAGCATGACATCCAGCACCTCCCGCCCGTGTTCCTGCGCCAGGAACTCGCGCTTGCCCAGGCCCACGCCATGCTCGCCGGAGCAGGTGCCGCCCAGCGCCAGGCCGCGCGCCACGATCTTGCGGTCCAGTTCCCAGGCGCGCTCCAGCCCCTGGGTGTCGCCCTCGGGGAAGAGGATGACGCAATGGAAGTTGCCGTCGCCGACATGGCCGACGATGCAGGTGTTCTGCCCCATCGCCACCGCGTCTTCCTTGGCGCCGACAATGGCTTCGGCCAGCTTCGAGATCGGCACGCAGACATCGGTGGTGATGCCGCGGCAGCCGGGGTAGAGCGCATTGGCCGCCCACCAGGCATCGTGCCGCGCCTTCCAGAGCTTGTTGCGCGCCTCGGCGTCATGCGCCCAGGCGAAGCCCTTGCCACCCATGTCGGCGGCGATGGCCTCCACCGCCTCCGCCTGTTCCTTCACCCCGGCGGGGGAGCCGTGGAATTCCAGGAAGAGCGTGGGCAGCGGCTGGAAGTCCAGCTTGGAATAGGCGATCGAGGCACGCATCTGGTCGGCATCCGCCAGCTCGATCCGGGCCACGGGGATGCCGGCCTGCATCACCATGATGGTGGTCTCGACGGCGGCGGCGAGGCTGTCGAACTGGCAGACGGCGGCACTGGTCGCTTCCGGGATGCCGTGCAGGCGCAGGCGGATCTTGGTGACCACGCCGAGCGTGCCCTCGCTGCCCACAAACAGCCGCGTCAGGTCATAGCCGTTGGCGGCCTTGCGGGTGCGGCCGCCGGTCTGGATGACGCGGCCGTCCGCCAGCACCACTTCCAGGCCCAGCGTCGCTTCCTTCATGGTGCCGTAGCGCACGGCATTGGTGCCGCTGGCACGCGTGGCCACCATGCCGCCCAGCGAGCAATGCGCGCCGGGATCGACCGGGAAGAACAGGCCCTGGTCGCGCAGGTAGTCGTTGAGCTGGTGGCGGGAAACGCCGGGCTCCACCAGCACGTCCATGTCTTCCGCATTCACCTCCAGGATGGCGTTCATGCGGGAGAGGTCGAGGCTGATGCCCTTACGCACGGGCACCACATGCCCTTCCAGGCTGGTACCGGCGCCGAAGGGCACCACGGGCACGCCATGCGTGTTGCACAGCCTCATGACGCGGGAGACTTCCTCCGTGCTTTCCACGAAGGCCACGGCATCTGGCAGCACGGGCGGGTTGGCGTCCTCGCCCTTGGCATGCTGCTCGCGGATGGAGGCATTGGTGGAAAGCCGCTCGCCCAGGAAGTCGCGCAGGGCGGCGATCACGGTCTCGACGGGGCTGGTCTCGATATTCATGGGGCTTCTTCCTCCCGCGAGAGTGGGCAGGTGAGACAATGCGGGCCGCCGCCACCGAGCGTGAACAGCGACAGTTCGGGGTCGAGCACCACCAGGCCCTCGGCCCGCAGGGCGGCGTTCAGCGCCGTGCTGCCGCGCGCCGATACCACGCGGCCTTCGCCCAGCGCCAGGATGTTGCAGCCGAGATTCATGACATCGCGGTAGGACACGGGGATGCAGCGGATGCCATGGTCCTTGAGCCAGGCGATGAAGCCAGGGTCCAGCACATCCACGCAGGCCACCGCCAGCCCTGGCGCCGCCATGCAGAAGAGCACGTCGAGATGCAGGAAATGTTCGTCGAAGGGCTCGACGCGCACTTCCCAGCCCTCGGCGCGCAGCCAGCCGGCCAGTTGCTCGGCCCCCGCCTCATCGGTGCGGCCGCCGGAATGGCCGATGGCGGCGAGGCCGGGGCGGATGATGTGGATGTCGCCGCCCTCCAGCGTGCCGGCGGAGGACTTCCGCCAGAAGGCGCTGTTATGCGCGGCATGGAAGTCGATCAGCCCGGCATACTCGCCGCGCCGCTGCGGCCGCTCCAGCTGGCAGAGTACGGGGCCCCGATGCGTCACCACCACGCTGTCCCGCGTATAGACCATATAGGGCAGGTGCGGCTCCGGCCGCAGGCGGTGCACCCGCACGCCGGCCTGCTCCATCGCCGCCACCAGCTCGGCATGCTGCGCCACCAGATGGTGCTGCGCCGGCGCCTGGCGGCTTTCGGCCAGGGTGCGGCGGGCGATCGTGTTGGTGGGCAGCCAGCGGTAATGCTCCGGCGGGCAGACCAGCACTTCGCGGAGAGGCGCGGTTTCCGAGGCAAGGGTCCAGCGCGGGGCGGATGGGTTCGGCATGCACGGCAGGCTAGGCCCGCGCGGCACCGCCCGCCAGGGGTGGCCGCGTTGACGCTGCGCGACGGACGGGCCTAGCCTTCCGCGCTGCGTGTCGCAGCGGAGGAACGTAGAAGAATGCCCAACCCGATGAAGGATGCCTGGCGCGCCGGCCGCGCGGTGGTGAATGGCTGGATTTCCATTCCCTCCGCCTTCGGGGCCGAGCTGATGGCCAAGGCCGGCTTCGATGCCCTGACCGTGGACATGCAGCATGGCATCCAGGATTACGCCTCGGCCGTGGCCTGCATGCAGGCCATCGCGGCGCATCCGGTGGTGCCGGTGGTGCGCGTGCCCTGGAACGAGCCGGGGATCATCGGCAAGGTGCTCGATGCCGGCGCCATGGGCGTGATCTGCCCCATGGTGAACAGCGCCGCCGAGGCCCGCGCCCTGGTCGATGCCTGCCGCTATCCGCCGCTGGGCCAGCGTTCCTTCGGCCCGATCCGCGCCGCCATCTACGGCCAGGCCGGCAGCTACTTCGCCACGGCCAATGAGGACGTGGCCGTGATCGCCATGATCGAGACCAGGCAGGCGCTGGAGAATCTCGAATCCATCCTGGACGTGCCGGGCATCGACGGCGTCTATATCGGCCCGGGCGACCTGGGGCTTTCCATGGGCCTGCAGCCGATGCTGGACCGCAAGGAGCCGGAAGTGCTGGCCGCCTATGACCGCGTGCTGGAACAGGCAGGCAAGCGCGGCATCGTCGCCGGCATCCACAACGCCACGCCGGAATATGCCCTGACCATGGTGCAGCGCGGCTTCCGCTTCGTCACCGTCTACAACGACGCGGCGACGGTCGCGACCGGCGCGATCCGCGACGTGGCGGTGATGCGCAAGGGCTGAACGGCTCGCAGCCAGCCGGCCTCCGGTTCCGGAGGCCGGTTGCCGCCCCTAGGCCAGCGGCAGCCGCTGGCGCGCCAGGGTGGCGAAGAAGCGCACGCCATGCGGAATGGCATCGTCGTTGAAATCGTAACGCGGGTTGTGCAGCGGCGCCGAAGCCTCGCCATTGCCGAGGGAGGCGAAGCAGCCCGGCGCGGCTTCCAGGAAGCGCGCGAAATCCTCGGAAGCCGAGATGGGCTCAGCATCCCCGCGAACCCATTCCGCGCCCAGCGCCGCCCGCGCCGCTTCCAAGGCCGCCAGGGTGGGCGCCTCGTCATTCACCAGCGGCACGAATTCGCGCGTATAGGTCACCTCCGCCTCCAGCCCATGCGCCATGGCGGTGCCGGCGGCGATGCGGCGCAGTTCCGCCTCGATCTCGGCGCTGACCTCCGGGCGGAAGGAGCGGGCATCGCCCATGATGCGCGCCAGGCCGGGCAGCGCGTTGCGCGTGCCATCCGTCAGCAGCTCGGTCACGGAGACCACCGCCGCCTCCGCCGGGCTGATGCGGCGGGAGACGATGGTCTGCAGGTTCACCACCAGCGCGCAGGCGCCCACCAGCGCCTCCCGCCCCGCCTGCGGCCGCGCCGCATGGCCGCCGATGCCGCGCAGCAGGATCTCGAAATTATCCTCCGCCGCCATGGCGGGCCCAACCCGCGCCGCCACATGGCCCAGCGGCAGGCCGGGCATGTTGTGAAGCCCGTAGATCTCATCGAAGGGAAAGCGTCTGGCCAGGCCATCGGCCAGCATGGCCAGCGCGCCTTTGCCCCATTCCTCGGCGGGCTGAAAAACGAAATGGACGGTGCCGTCGAAGCCGCCATCCGCCGCCAGCAGCGCGGCGGCGCCCAGCAGCATGGTGGTATGCCCGTCATGCCCGCAGGCATGCATCAGCCCGGCATGGGCGGAACGCCAGGGATGCTCCCCCTGCTCGGCGATGCGCAGCGCGTCCATGTCGGCCCGCAGCGCGATGGCGCGGGTGCCATGGCCCCGCCGCAGCGTTCCCACCACCCCGGTGCCGCCAATGCCTTCCGCCACATCCAGCCCGAAGCCGCGCAGCCGCGCTGCCACCAGCCCGGCGGTGCGGTGCTCCTCGAAGCCGAATTCGGGGTGGCGGTGGAAATCCCGCCGCCAGTCCCGCAGTTCCGCCCAGAAGGATGGCTCGGCTTCGAGGCTCATGATGCCACCGCCGCCTCGCTGACGATCAGCAGCACGCGGCTTTCCGGCGGCAGCGGCGGCGCGGCCAGCAGCGCCGCCAGCCCGGTGGCGCCGGAAGGCGTGGTGGCCGGCCCGCCGCAATCCCGCAGCACCGCCGGC
>NZ_JACTUZ010000013.1 GCF_014490445.1 Pseudoroseomonas ludipueritiae
CGCCGTGCCGCCGCCGTGCTGCCCCTGCCCGCCGCCGCCACCGCCGCCGGCCTCGCCGCCAGCGCCCACAGCCTGGAGGCGCTGCGGGAGGCCATGGCGCAGGTGGATACGCCGCTGCGCGAGACCGCCACCAACCTGGTCTTCGCCGATGGCCAGCCCGGCGCCCCCATCATGCTGCTGGGCGAGGCCCCTGGCGCCGATGAGGACCGCCAGGGTCGGCCCTTCGTCGGCGTGTCCGGCCAGTTGCTGGACCGCATGCTGGCAAGCATTGGCCTCGACCGCCATGCAGCAAATCTGCAAAGCAGCTTTTACATCAGTAATATATTGCCCTGGCGCCCACCCGGTAACCGCACCCCCACGGATGCCGAGATCACGCTCTTCCTGCCTTTCGTGCTGCGCCATATCGCGCTGGCGCGGCCGAAGCGGCTGGTGCTGCTGGGCGGCGTGGCGGCCAAGTCGCTGCTGCGGGCCAAGGATGGCATCACCCGGTTGCGCGGCCGCTGGCACGACCTGCCGACCGATGCCGGCCCCCTGCCCGCCCTGCCCACCTGGCACCCGGCCTATCTGCTCCGCAATCCGGCGGCCAAGCGCGAATCCTGGGCCGATCTGTTACTGCTGCGCCGCAGCATCGAATCGGACGCAGTGGGTTCGGAGCGACAAGACTAAACAAAAAGTGACGCAACTTCGGCCCCGAAACCGCTGTTAATCCTGCCGTTTGTCTCATTTCATGGGATTCTTCCCGGTAATCGGAGTTGCCCCGCATGGTAGAAGGCCGTTATCGCCTTCAGCGCCATGCAAGCGATCTACCCCATGGCCCTGCGTCGCGCCCGTACCGCCCTTCTGGGCCTCGGTGTCGCGGCGACGTCCACCTTCGGCGTTCAGGCGCCGGCTGTGGCGCAAGGGGCCGGAGAGACCGCCCCCGTCGAACGGGCGATGAGCCTGCCCAGACCCACCCTCCGCAACGGAGTGGCGGGCCTGCCGCAGGTTCTGGCCCCCTCGGATGCCGCGCGCCTCGCGCGGGTTTTCGAGCTTCAGGCGCGGGGAGATTTTGCCACTGCCACTCGTGAGGCCGAGCGTCTGGATGACCGCCGGCTGATGGGCCATGTCCTGGCCGACCGCTGGCTGCGCCCGGGTGGCCCTGAGCCTTCCCTGGCCGAGCTTTCCAGCTGGCTGGCCGACCATTCCGACCATCCCGCGGTAACCCAGATCCACGCGCTGCTGCGCCGCCGCCTGCCGCAGGGCGCGCCGCAGCCGCCAGCCCCCCCGGATCATTCCCTGGCCGCCGATGCGGAGACGGTGCCGGAGGAAAGCGACCCCAGCAGCCGCAGCGTGCAGCGCGATGCCCGGCTGGACCGCACCGTGCGTTCGCGTGCCTCGGACGGCGATGTCGATGGCGCCCTGGCGGCCATCACCCGTGGCGCCAGCGGCACCTACGCCGCGTTGCTGCAGGGCGAGGTGGCGCTGACGCTCTTCCACCAGGCGCGGGACGAGGACGCCTATCGCCTCGCCGCCGAGGTGGCCAAGCAGAACCCCAATATCGCCCATCCCGCCTTCGTGGCCGGGCTTTCCGCCTGGGGCATGGGCCGCCCTGACCGTGCCCTGGTGCTCTTCGAGGCCGCGGCGCGCGCCGAGATCGGCCCGCCCGCCCTGCGCGCCGCCGCCGCCTTCTGGACGGCGCGCGCGGCGGTCCGGACCCGCCGGCCGCAGCTTTATGTCCCCTGGATGCTCCAGGCGGCGCAGGAGCCGCGCACCTTCTATGGCCTGATCGCCCGACGCGTGCTGGGCCTGGCCCCCGGCTTCGCCTGGGAGAAGGAAGTGACCGGCGAGGCCGAGGGCGTGGCCCTGGCCGAGACCGCCGCCGGCTGGCGCGCCCTGGCGCTGCTGCAGATCGGCCAGCGGGACAAGGCGGAGGCCGAGCTGCGCCGCCTCTGGCCCATCGCGCAGAACAATCCGAGCCTGTCCGGCGCCATGCTGGCCGTGGCGCGGGATGCCGGTCTGACCGACCTCGCCGCCCAGGTGGCGGCGCTGGCCCAGACCACCGATGGCCGCCCGCGCGACTATGACCGCTTCCCCATGCCGCCATTGAAGCCCTCGGGCGGCTTCAGCGTGGACCCCTCGCTGATCTATGCGCTGGCCCTGCAGGAATCGCGCTTCGATGCCCGCGCCGTCTCCCCCGCCGGCGCGCGCGGCCTGATGCAGATCATGCCGGCGACGGCGGCCTGGGTGGTTGGCGACTCCAGCCTGCGCGGCGGCGGCATCGGACGGCTGAACGACCCCGCCTTCTCGCTGAACGTGGCGCAGCGTTACCTTCACATGCTGGTGACCCAGGATGTGGTGGATGGCGACCTGATCCGCGTGCTGGCGGCCTATAACAACGGCCCCGGCAACCTGGCGCGCTGGGCGCCGGCGGCATCGCACCGGGATGACCCCTTCCTGTTCATCGAGGCTATCCCGGTGGGCGAGACGCGGGCCTATGTGCAGCGTGTGCTCGCCTATTCCTGGATCTATGCCAGCCGGCTGGGCCTTCCCGCCCCCAGTCTGGATGCGCTGGCACGGGGCGATTTCCCCCGCTTCCATCCTCATGCCGAGGGCTTCGGCACGCGCATGATGGCATCTGGCACCGGCCGCGCCGATCCGCCGGGGCTGCGCCGCACCGTCGCCCGCTGAACGGCCCAGGGGGCCACCGGCATAGCCGGTGGCCCCCTGGCTCACGGCCGATGTTTTTCGCTGAACGTTATTCTTTGAACGCTTGGCGAAACATTCTCCTTGGTTGCGCCGTAAAATTGATCGTGCATAGTCCGCCGCCCGACCGTCACCCTCCGCAGTTCCGCGCCAGGGAAGTTGCCGCACGAGGTGCCGCGAACCATGGGAAGCCGTTACTCCAATATCCGTGCAGCGATCCTGGCCGGCGCAGCCGCGCTGATGCTGATCCTGGCAGGGGGTGGTGCCACCTCCTGGTGGGTGCTCGATAATGGCATCACCCAGCGCAACATGGTCAGCCATACCCATGCGGTGATCGACACGCTGCTGGAGACCCAGGTCGGTGTGATGGAGGCGGTCGGCGAGCGTAACCAGGCGCTGACCACCGGCGGGCAGAACTCCAATCTCGACACGGTGCTGGAGCTCACCCGTGAGCTGACCACCACCCTGCGCCGGCTGGTCGCGGACAGCCCCGTGCAGACCCGGCGCGCGGCGAAGTTCGAGGATGCTCTGGACCGCCTCGCCCTGGTGCTGCGGAACTCGGTGGAGGAACGGCGGCAGGGCCTGCCGCAGGACCTGACGGCGCTGGTGCGCGAGGCCGGGCAGATGCGGCGCCAGCTGAAGCAGATGTGCGACGAGATGATCGAGCATGAGCGCGCGCTGCTGGCCGCCCGCAAGGAGCAGGCCGGCGCCACGGTCGGGTGGCTGGTCTGGCTCTTCGGCGCGCTGC
This sequence comes from Pseudoroseomonas ludipueritiae, assembly GCF_014490445.1. Taxonomy (GTDB): domain Bacteria; phylum Pseudomonadota; class Alphaproteobacteria; order Acetobacterales; family Acetobacteraceae; genus Pseudoroseomonas; species Pseudoroseomonas ludipueritiae. The sequence continues at coordinate 3,431 of NZ_JACTUZ010000013.1, forward strand.
TGGCCTTCGCCCTGCTCTCGGGCGGCCTTGGGCTGCTGGCGCTCTACCGCCACCTGCGTGGCAGCGCGGAGCGTTACGAGGCGCTGGAACGCTCCCAGCGCGAGATCGAGGCGGCCCATGCCGCCCTGACAGCCAGCCAGGGGCGGCTGCGATCCATCCTGGACCATGCCCGCGACCCCATCTTGCTGGTCGATTCGCGCAGCGAGGTCGCTGTGGCCAATGCCGCCGCCAGCCAGCAGTTCGGTCTGCCCGCCGAGGATATGGTCGGCCGCCCCATCCAGGATTTCGTGCCGGCCTATGGCACGCGCTCCGGCGAGGTGACGGCGCTGCGCCCGGATGGCACCACCTTCCCCGCCGATATCTCGGTCGGCAGCTATGCGGATGCGGAGGGCAACGCCTCCGTCTGCGTGCTGCGCGACGTGACGGAGCGGCGGCGGCTGGAACAGTTGAAGAGCGAATTCGTCTCCACCGTCAGCCATGAGTTGCGGACGCCGCTGACCTCCATCCGCGCCTCGCTGGGGCTGGTGGTGGGCGGCGTGGCCGGCGAGTTGTCGGATGAGGTGCGTGAGCTGCTGGAGATCGCGCACAACAACAGCGAGCGCCTGGTGCTGCTGGTCAACGACATCCTGGACATGGAGAAGATCGAGAGCGGCCGCCTGGAATTCCGGCGGGAGCGGCAGGATGCCCGCCGCCTGCTGGAACAGGCGGTGGAAGCCAACCGCGCCTATGGCGCGCAGTTCGGCGTCGGCTTCGCGTTGCAGGTGGAGGAGGCGGGGGATGCCGCCGTCTATGCCGATGCCACGCGCATCCAGCAGGTGCTGGCCAATCTGCTCTCCAATGCCGCCAAGTTCTCGCCGCAGGGCGGCACGGTGGAAGTCTCGCTCGCCTCGGATGCCGGCAGCGTCACCTTCTGCGTGCGCGACCATGGCAAGGGCATCCCGCCCGAGTTCCGCGACCGCATCTTCCAGCGCTTCGCCCAGGCGGATTCCTCCGATGTGCGGCAGAAGGGCGGCACGGGCCTCGGCCTTTCCATCAGCAAGGCCATCGTGGAGCATCACGCCGGGGCCATCGGCTTCGAGGATGCGGCCGATGGCGGCACCACCTTCTGGTTCACCCTGCCTCGCCTGGCGGAGCGCCTGACGCGCCTGCAGGCGGCCGAGGCCCCCGCCACAAGCCAGGGCCGCCGCCGCGCCCTGGTGGTGGAGGACGATGCCGATGTGGCGCTGCTGCTCAGCCGCATCCTGGGCCAGCATGGCTGGGACAGCGAGGTGGCGCGCAATGCCGCCGAGGCTTTCGAAAGCCTGGACCGCGCCCATTTCGACGCCATGACCCTGGACCTGATGCTGCCGGACGAGGACGGGCTTTCCCTCTTCCGCCGGCTGCGCCAGCGGCCGGACGGCCGTGCCCTGCCGGTGATCGTGATCTCCGCCATCGCCGAGCGCGGCAAGGTGCAGCTCAATGGCGACGCGGTGGGCGTGGTGGATTGGCTGGACAAGCCGATCGACCAGTTCCGGCTGCGGGAGGCGCTGCGCCAGGCGCTGCATTCCTCCGACCGCCCCGCCCGCATCCTGCATGTGGAGGATGACCAGGACATCCTGCGCGTCGTCTCGGCTGTGATGGGCGACGAGGCGGAGATGATCGCCGCCCGCAGCCTGACCGATGCGAGAACCATCCTGTCGCGCGACCAGAATTTCGCGCTGGTGATCGTCGATGTCGGCCTGCCGGATGGCAGCGGCCTGGACCTGCTGGCCGAGATGCGCAACCTGCCGAAGCCGCCGCCGGTGCTGATCTTCTCCGCCAGCGACTACGACCCCGGCACGGCGCGCCATGTCGCTGCCTCCCTGGTCAAGAGCCGCACGGCCAACCAGGAACTGCACAACACCATCCGCCACCTGATCGAGAGCCTGCCGCCCACGCCAGCACCGGAAGCGGCATCCCGGGAGAACCTGCCGTGAGCGACATGCCGCTGAGCCGCATCCTCTATGTGGAGGACGATGCCGATGTGCGGAAGGTCGCCACCTTCGCGCTGAAGATGGTGGGCAAGTTCACCGTGGAGGCCTGCGCCTCCGGCGAGGAAGCGCTGGAGAAGGCCGTGGCCTTCGCGCCGCAACTGCTGCTGCTGGACGTGATGATGCCCGGCATGGACGGCCCCACCACCCTGGCCCGGCTGCGGGAGCTGCCCGAGATTGCCGATGTGCCGGCTGTCTTCATGACCGCCAAGGTGCAACCGCAGGAAGTCAGCCGCTACCGGGAGCTGGGCAGCCTGGACGTGATCTCCAAGCCCTTCGACCCGATGACCCTGGCGGCCTCGGTGCGCGGGATCTGGGAGCGCCGCAATGGCTGACGCCGCCGAGGACGAGATCCGCGACGCGCTGCGCCGCCTGCGCGCCGAGGGCGTGCAAAGGCTGGGCGAGCGGGTGGAGGAGGTGGTGGCCGGCTGGTCCAGCCTCGCCGCCCTTCCGGCCTGGGACGAGGAAGCGCGGCAGGGCGCTCGCAGCCTGGCCTCCGCCGCGCACCGGCTGGCCGGTGCCGGCGGCACCTTCGACTTCCCCGCCATCTCCGCCGCCGCCGCGCCGCTGGAGGTGATGCTGCTGGGCCTGAGCGACGGCGGGGCCGACCGTTCCGAGCAGATGGGCCAGACCACGCAACTGGTGCAGGCCGTGCACCAGGCCTGGATGGCCGGCCCGGCCCAGCGCGGCGCGCCGCAGGCCGAGGCCGCTACGACGCGGGAGCAGGAGGGCGCCGAGGCCGTCTTCCTCTTCGCCCTGCCGCCGGAGATGGCGGCGCTTTCCGCCGTGGTGGGCAACCTGGGCTACCCGCTGGAGCAGGTGGACGGGCTGGAAGGGCTGGCCGCGCAGCCGCAGCGCCGCCTGACCGCCGCCGTGGTGGATGACAGCCTGCCCGATGCGCTGGAGATCTGCGCCGCGCTGTCCGGCCGCTGCCCGGTGGTGCTGCTGGCCGAGCAGGGCAGCTTCCCTGTCCGCCTGGCCGCCGCCCGTGCCGGCGTGGCCGCCGTGGTGGCCAAGCCGCTGGAGGTGAACGAGCTGGCCGACTGGCTGGACCATTTCGCCGGCCAGGGCCGGGACATGCGCTATTCCATCCTGGTGGTGGATGACGACCCGCTGCTGGCGGAAGCCTATGCCCTGGCGCTGCGTCGCGCCGGCATGGCGGTGACGCTGGTCAGCGACCCTTCCCGCGCCATCGACGCCCTTTCCGCCGCCCAGCCGGACCTGATCCTGATGGATGTGCAGATGCCGGGCGTGGATGGCATCGAGCTGGCGCGTGTGATCCGCCAGACCCGGCGGCATCTCTCCGTGCCCATCGTCTTTCTGTCCGCCGAGCAGGATACCAGCCGGCAGATCCTGGCCCGGCGGCTGGGCGGCGACGATTTCATCCCCAAGCCCGTGGATCTCGACCGGCTGGTGACGCTGGTGCGGCTGCGGGCGGAACGCGCGCGCTCGCTGCGCGCCGTGATGGAAAGCGACAGCCTGACCGGCCTGCTGAACCACGCCCGCTTCAAGGAGCGGCTGGCGCTGGAGCTGGAGCGCGCGAAGCGCGAGGGCGGCGAGCTGAGCCTGGCCATCATCGACCTCGACCACTTCAAGTCGGTCAATGACACCCATGGCCATCTGGTGGGGGACCGGGTGATCCGCGGCCTGGCGCGCAGCCTGCAGAAGCACCTGCGCCGCACCGATGTGGTGGGCCGCTATGGCGGCGAGGAATTCGCGGTGCTGCTGCTCGGCACGCCACCCGCCGCCGCCGCCGCGCAGATGAGCCGCATCCGCGAGCGTTTCTCCGCCACGCCCTTCGATGGCGCGCAGGGCCCCTTCCGCGTCACCTTCAGCGCCGGCATCGCCGGCAGCACCAGGCACGCGGAGCCCGAGGCCTTGATTTCCGCCGCCGATGCCTGCCTCTATGGCGCCAAGCGCGCGGGCCGGAACCAGGTGAACTGGGACGCCTGTCCCTAGGGCAGCTCCTGGCCAGGCGGCGCCGCCCGGGCGGGTGAAGATGCCCTCCGCAACAGAATGCTCCGGGAGCCGAGCCGCCCCATGCCGATCGACGAAAGCCTGACCTTCCTGCCGGTCAATATCGCCATCCTGACGGTCTCCGACACCCGCGACCTGTCCACCGACAAGTCCGGCCAGTTGCTGGCGGACCGCGTGGCGGCCGCCGGGCATGTGGTGCATTCCCGCCGCATCGTGCGGGACGAGGCCGATGCCATCGAGGCCGTGCTGCGCCGCTGGGTGGCGGACCCGGAGGTGGATGTCGGCATCACCACCGGCGGCACCGGCATCACCGGCCGCGACGTGACGCCCGAGGCCTTCTCCCGCGTGCTGGAAAAGGAGATCACCGGCTTCGGGGAGCTGTTCCGCATGCTCAGCTACCAGAAGATCGGCACCAGCACGATCCAGTCCCGCGCCATCGGCGGCGTGGCGGGCGGCACCTACCTGTTCGCCCTGCCCGGCTCCTCCGGCGCGGTGCGGGACGGGTGGGACGATATCCTGCGCTTCCAGCTCGATATCCGCCACAAGCCCTGCAACCTGGTGGAGCTGATGCCGCGCCTGCAGGAGCACCTGAAGGCTGGCGCCTGAGCCGTGCCTCCCGATGTTCCTGATGTGATCTCGAATCTGCGGACAGGCCGTTAACCAACCGTTCTATCGATGTTCTTGACTCTCGCCCCCCGCCGGCGCCAGGATCGGCCCGAACGAACGGGGAACGCGGCATGCCGGAGGGCAGCTTCCACGACGCCTCCGCCCTGCTGCCCGGTGCGCGCAAGGGGCGGGGCGCCATCACCAATCCCGCCATCCGCTTCGACCGCCACAACACCGTGGCCTTCGACGATGGCTGGGACACCCTGGAGGACGAGGCGGCCGAGCTGCCGCCGCTGGCCACCACCCTGATCCGCGACAGCAGCCGCACGGCGCTGGCCTGGAACAAGTCGCCCGACATCGGCTTCGACCGCTCCATCAATCCCTATCGGGGCTGCGAGCATGGCTGCGTCTATTGCTTCGCGCGGCCGACGCATGCCTATCTCGGCTTCTCCCCCGGCCTGGATTTCGAGACCAAGCTGCTCTTCAAGCCGCAGATCGCGGAGCTGCTGGAAGCGGCGCTGCGCAAGCCGGGCTACACGGCCGCGCCGGTGGCGCTGGGCTCCAATACCGACCCCTACCAGCCGGTGGAGCGCACGCTGAAGCTGACCCGCGCGGTGCTGGAGGTGCTGGAGCAGTTCAACCACCCCGTCGCGGTGGTGACGAAATCGGCCGGCGTGCTGCGGGATATCGACATCCTCTCCCGCATGGCGGCGCGCGGGCTGGCGCGGGTTTGCCTCTCCGTCACCACGCTGGATGCCAAGCTGGCGCGCAGCCTGGAACCGCGCGCCTCCACCCCCGAGCGGCGGCTTGATGCCATCGCGCGGCTGACGGAAGCGGGCATCCCGGTGGCGGTGCTGGCGGCGCCGATGATCCCGGCGGTGAACGACATGGAGCTGGAGCGCATCCTGGAACGCGCCGCCAGCCAGGGCGCCGACCGCGCCGGCTATGTGCTGCTGCGCCTGCCGCTGGAACTGGGCGAGATCTTCGAGGCCTGGCTGCACCAGCACATGCCGGATCGCGCCGCCAAGGTCATGGCCCTGGTGCGCCAGACCCGGGGCGGCGAGACCTATGATAGCCGCTTCGGCCAGCGCCAGACCGGCAGCGGCCCTTATGCCGAGATGCTGGGCCGCCGCTTCCAGGTCGCGACGCGCCGGTTGGGGCTGGACCGCCGGCAGCAGGGCCATACCGGGCCGGAAGGGTTGCGCTGCGACCTTTTCGCCGTGCCGCCGAAGCCGGGCGAGGCGGTGCAACTGGCGCTGTTCTGAAGCGGGCGGTCAGGCGCCGCAGGCCTCGCGGAAGTAGCGGGACAGCCGGCTGTAGTGCCGGTTGGGCTTCAGGCCGATGAAATGCACGAAGCTGGGGCTGATGCGGTCCCAGCCACCGAGCGGGTTCGGGATGCCGGCAATGCTGCGCTTGGGCTTGCGGAGCACGGAGGAGCCGCGGCGCGGGTTGAAGCGCATGCCGAAGGCCCGCCAGGTGGACACCATCCAGGAGCCTTCGTCGATCCGGCCGCCGCAGCTGTCCAGGCCGTTCAGGCCCATCCAGAGGCCGATATAGATCTCATCCGTCTGCGCCGGCTTGCCGCGGTGCAGGCCGATGCCGAGATGCTCCCGCCGCCGCAGGTAATAGTCGTTCAATCCCTCGAAGAAGCGCGCGGCGGCCGGGCTCTTGTCGAAGACAAAGACGCCGGAATTCATCTGCACCAGATAGGGCGCGCCCTCCTGCCGCAGCAGCTTGGCGATATCGGCGCCCTTCCATTCGCCCGAGGTACGGCGGCCGCCGGTGATGGCGAAGGGGTAAGGGCGCGTCATCTCCCAGTAGGTGTCGATGTCGCGCTTCATCAGCAGGCAATCCACGTCCACGAACATCGCCCGCTGGTAAGGCGAGGTCCCGAACAGGCGGATCTTGTTCATGAAGCCGGGATAAAGGGGATCGTCTTCCAGGACCGAGAAGTCGTCGAAGAGCTTTCTGTCCTCAGGATGCGGCGTGAAATTCTCGTCATGCACCAGGCAGATGCGCCGGGTGCCATCCATGACCCGGATGGAGGCGGCGAGGTTGCGCGCCATCTCCACATAATGGTCCGGACCGGTGGCGAGCAGAAGATAGCCCTCCTCGGACATCGCCCTCCCCTTCCTCGATGCTGTGGCGCCGCCAGGAAGCAGCGGCGCCCCGATGCCGGTCAGGCCATTAGGCTCGCGGCATCCTCATGATTGATGCGGCACCGTCTCCGCCTGGCGGGTCACAATGCCCGCCAGCCGATGTCGCGGCGGCAGAAGCCCTCCGGCCAGCGGATGGCATCCACGGCGGCATAGGCGGCATCGCGCGCCTGTTGCAAGGAGGCGCCGGTCCCGGCCACGCCCAGCACCCGACCACCGGTGGCGACCAGCGCGCCGTCCTCCCGCCGCGCCGTGCCGGCATGGAAGACCTGGGCGCCGGGGATGCGGGCGGCATCCTCCAGCCCCTCGATCACGGTGTTCTTCACATAGCTGCCGGGATAGCCCCGGGCAGCCATCACCACCACCATCGCGGCCTCATTGGACCAGCGCAGGGAGAAGCGGTTCAGTTCCCCATCACAGGCGGCGACCAGGGCGGCCAGCAGGTCGGATTGCAGGCGCAGCATCAGCACCTGGCATTCGGGGTCGCCGAAGCGGACATTGAACTCGATGAGCTTCGGCCCCGCCTCGGTCAGCATCAGGCCGACGAAGAGCACGCCGCGGAAAGGCGTGCCGCGCTTCGCCATCTCCTCCAGCGAAGGCCGCACGATGCGGTCCATGACCTCCGCCTCCAGGGCGGGGGTGAAGGCGGGCGGCGGGGAATAGGCACCCATGCCGCCGGTATTGGGGCCGGTATCGCCGTCGCCGACGCGCTTGTGGTCCTGGGCGGCGGCCATGGGCAGCGCCGTGGTGCCGTCGCAGAGCGCGAAGAAGGAGACCTCCTGCCCCAGCAGGCATTCCTCCAGCAGGATGCGCGCGCCGGCCTCGCCATGGACGCGGCTTTCCATGATGTCGGCGATGGCGGCCTCGGCCTCCTCGGTCGTCTGCGCCACCACCACACCCTTGCCGGCGGCCAGGCCGTCGGCCTTCACCACGATCGGCGCCCCTTTCTGGCGCAGATAGGCGCGGGCAGCCTCGGCATCCTCGAACTGTGCCCATTCGGCGCCGGGCACGCCGGCGGCGGTGGTCACTTCCCGCGTGAAGGTCTTGCTGCCCTCCAGCTTCGCGGCGGCGGCGGAGGGGCCGAAGCAGCGCAACCCGGCCTCGGCACAGGCATCGGCCAGGCCCAGCGTCAGCGGCGCCTCCGGCCCCACCACCACCAGGTCCACCGCGTTCCGCTGCGCGAAGGCCACCAGGGCGGGCACGTCCTCGGCACCGATGGCCACGCATTCGGCAAGCTCGGCGATTCCCGCATTGCCGGGGGCGCACCAGAGCTTGGTCAGCAGCGGCGAGGCCGAGAGCGCCCAGGCCAGGGCATGTTCGCGGCCGCCGCCGCCCACCAGAAGCACCTTCATCGCAGCAAAACCCCTCTCGGCATTCCGGGCAGCGGCTAGCATGGCCAGCCGCCAACGTCAGCCCTGATGGCGGATCGGCCGGTCGTTGATCTGTGACGCAGGTGGAACTCGCCAGCCGCGCGCTGGCGCATCATATTGCGATGCGATGGACACCGCCGCCGAAGCGCCGCCGCGCAGCAATACACCCGAATTCACCGTCTCCGAGATCAGCGGCGCCATCAAGCGCACGCTGGAAGGCGAGTTCGGCCGCGTGCGCGTGCGCGGCGAGATCACCGAGCTGAAGGCCTATCCTTCCGGCCATATCTACATGGCGCTGAAGGACGAGGGTGCGAAGATCCGCGCCATCATCTGGCGCTTCGCCGTGCCGCGCCTGACCCTGAAGCCCGAGAACGGGGTGGAGGTCATCGCCACCGGCAAGGTCTCCGCCTATGGCGAGCGGTCGGACTACCAGCTCATCATCGACCGGCTGGAATATGCCGGCGAAGGCGCGCTGCTGGCGCGGGTGGAAGCCCTGCGCAAGAAGCTCTCGGCCGAAGGGCTGTTCGACGAGCGGCGCAAGCGCGCCCTGCCCCGGCTGCCGCGCGTCATCGGCGTGGTTTCCTCCGAGAAGGGCGCGGTGATCCAGGATATCCGCACCACCATCGCCCGGCGCTTCCCCAGCCATATCCTGCTCTGGCCGGTGCCGGTGCAGGGCCAGGGCGCGGCGGAGCAGATCGCCGCCGCCATCGAGGGCTTCTGCAAGCTGCCCCCGCATATCCCGCGCCCGGATGTGGTGATCGTGGCGCGCGGCGGCGGCAGCCTGGAAGACCTGATGGCCTTCAACGAGGAAATCGTGGTCCGTGCCGCCGCCAATTGCCCCATCCCGCTGATCTCGGCGGTGGGGCATGAGACGGATACCACGCTGATCGACTTCGCCGCCGACCGCCGCGCGCCCACTCCCACCGCCGCCGCCGAGCTGGCGGTGCCGGCGCAGGCGGAGCTGATGGCGATGCTGGACCAGACTTCTGCTCGTTTGCTCTCCTGTGGGCAAGCGACACTGAATCATGCCCGGCTACGCCTGTCCCGCGTAGAGGCCCGGATGCCGGATCTGCCCGGACTGGTCGGCGCCGCCCGCCAGCGGCTGGACGACCGGGCGGAACGGCTGGCCCTGGCCCCGGTGGCGCTGCTGCACCGCAAGCGCGCGGCGCTGGACGCCATCGCGCCGCGCCTGCCGCATCCGCGCGAGACCCTGGCCGGGCACCGGCACGCGCTGACACAACTGGAAACCCGCGCCACGGCCGCGCTGCACCGGCTGACACAGCGGGGCCATACCAGGCTGGCGCGCATCCCCGACCCCGCCGCCGGCATGGCGGCCCGGATGCGGGAAGCGCGGCTGCACCTTTCCGGCCTCGGCGCGCGGCTGGAAGGCGCCTCCTACCAGGGGGTGCTGGCACGCGGCTTCGCCCTGGTGCGCACCGAGGATGGCCACCCCGTCACCGCCGCCGCCGCCGTGGCGCCGGGGGCGCGCCTTTCCATCGCCCTGCACGATGGCACGCTGAACGCCACCGCCGATGGCACCGCGCCGCCGCCGCCACCGAAGCGCGCGAAGCCCACCCCCAAGCCGGAACAAGGATCCCTGCTGTGACCGCCCGCCGCCAGTTCCTGTTGCTGCCGGCGCTGCTGGCCACCCTGCCCTCCTGCGCCCAGCCGGTGGCCGCGCCCCGGCCGGCGGCCAGTGCCATGCCGGCGCTGGACATCGGGCCCGATGGCCTGACCCAGGGCGGGCTGGCACTGGGGCGCGTGACGCCAGGCAGCCGGGTGACGCTGGATGGCAAGCCGGTGCAGGTGGCGCCGGATGGCCGCTTCGCCATTGGCTTCGGGCGGGAGGCCGGGCCGCAGGCGCGGCTGGCCGCCACCGCCCCCGGCGGCGCCACCGAAACACGCGAGCTGGCCATCGCGAAGCGGGAATGGGACATCGCCCGGCTGAATGGCCTGCCGCCCGCCATGGTCTCCCCCAATGCGCAGCAGCTCGCCCGCATCCAGGCCGAGCGCAAGCGGCTGGCGGCCGTTCGGGCGGTGAACAGCGACCTGCCCTTCTTTGCCCAGCCCTTCATCTGGCCCGCCCGCGCCCGCATCAGCGGTGTCTATGGCAGCCAGCGCATCCTGAACGGCGAGCCCCGCGCGCCGCATCTGGGCCTGGATATCGCCGCCCCCACCGGCACGCCGGTTTCCGCCATGGGCGGCGGCCGCGTGCTGCTGGCCATGCCGCTCTATTTCACCGGCAACACGGTGATCCTGGACCACGGCCACGGCATCACCACCCTGTATGCGCACCTTTCCGCCATGGATGTGCAGGAAGGCGAGGAAGTGCGGCAGGGCCAGCGCATTGGCGCCGTGGGCGCCACCGGGAGGGTGACGGGGCCGCATCTGCATCTCGGGCTGAACTGGCTCTCCACCGCGCTGGACCCCGCTCCGGTGCTGCCAACCATGTAGGAGCAGGGCATGGAGCGGCTGACGGACCTGATCTACGAGGCTGCGATGGACCCGGCCGGATGGCAGCCGGTGTTCGAGGCGCTGAGCGCCCTGGCCAGCGCGCGCGGCACGGTCATGTACAGCATCGGGCAGGGCCCGGCCCGCTTTCTGCACTCCCCTTCCCTGGCCGATGTGGTGCAGGACTCCATCGAAACCGGCGCCATGGCGCAGAACAACCGCATCACGCGCCGGGTGGCGCTGGACCACCCTGGCTTCCTGGGCGACCAGCATCTCTTTACGCCGGAGGAACTGGCGGCCAGCCAGCACCACCGCGAATTCCTGCATCGGCATGGCCTGGGCTGGTGTGCCGCCACGCTGATCAACCCGCCTTCCGGCGATCGGCTGATGGTCACCATCGAGCGTAATCGCGAAGCCGGGCCCGTTCCGGATGAGGTGATCGCCAAGCTGGACACCTTGCGGCCGCACCTGGCGCGCGCCGCCCTTTTATCGGCGCGCCTGCGGCTGGAGCGCATCGATGCCGCCGCCTCGGCGCTGGAGATGATCGGGCTGCCGGCTGCCGTGCTCTCCGTCTCTGGGCGCGGCCTGGCCATGAATACGCTTCTGGCGGAACTGATTCCCAGCGTGCTGCAGGACCGGCAGGAGCGGCTGGCCATCAGCGACCGGCTGGCCGACCTGACCTTGGCCGCCGCGCTGCTGGCCATGCGTAACGAGGCGGAAAGCGCCCCCCGCTCCATCCCCCTGCCAGCCACGGAGGAGCGGCCGCCCATGGTGGCGCATCTGGTACCAATCCGGGGCGCGGCGCGGGATGTCTTCAGCACTGCCATGGCGCTGCTGGTGCTGACGCCGGTGCGGCATGGCACGGTGGTGGCCGCCGAGGTGATCCAGGGCCTCTTCGATCTCACCCCGGCCGAGGCCCGTGTGGCCCATGGCATCGCGGCCGGCCGCACGGCGGAAGAGCTGGCGCGCAGCCTGAGTGTCTCGGTTGAGACGGTGCGCAAGCATATCGCGGCCGTGCTGGCCAAGACCGGCCTGCCGCGGCAGGCGGCGCTGGTGGGGCTGCTGGCCGGCAGCGTCCCGCCAGGGCTGCGCTAAGGCAGCCTCACCCGGCCAGGCGTTTCCACCTGGCCAGGATCTTGCCCGGGCGCGCTTACACCCGCAGCAGATGCACCTCGACGCTGGGGCGCTTGCGCAGCCGGCGGCCCAGCGCCTTGCGCAGCGCGGCCCGTGCCGCCTCCCGCAGCGTATCGTCCTCGGCCCGCAGGTTGGCCGGCAGCTCCGTCACGCTGCGGGCGAGGTCCGCCGCGATCTGCTCCGGCTCTTGGTCCGTCTGGTCGAAGAGGCCGGGGGCGGACACCTTGGGGGTGCCCAACACGCGGCCATTGCCGTCCACGGCCAGGGAGGCGACGACGATGCCGTTGAAGAGCATCTTGCGCCGCGCGCCCAGCACCGGGCCTTCCAGCGGCAGCAGGCGCTCGCCATCCACCACCAGGCGGCCGGTCGGCACGCCTTCCACCACATCCGGCATCTCATTGCCGGAGAGCGGGGCGAGGCGCAGCATGTCGCCATCCTCGACCAGCACAGGGGTGCTGCCCATCTCGCGCGCCAGGGCGGCGTGCTCCTGCAGGTGGCGCCACTCGCCATGCACCGGCACGGCGAAGCGCGGCTTCACCAGCGAGTAAAGCTTGCGGATCTCATCCCGGCAGGCATGGCCGGTGACATGGACCACATGGTCCTCCGCCGTCATCACATGGCAGCCGCCGCGCGCCAGCTCGTCCTGCATGCGCAGCACGGCCTTCTCGTTGCCGGGGATCATGCGGGAGGAGAAGATGACCGTGTCGCCCTCGCCCAGCGAGATGCGCGGATGCGTATCGGCGGCGATCTTGGCCATGGCCGAGCGTTGCTCGCCCTGGCTGCCGGTGCAGATGATCAGCAGCTCGTTGTCCGGCAGGTCATCCGCCTCATCCTCGGAGATGAAGGGCGGCACGTTCTGCAGATAGCCGCATTCGCGCGCCGAGGCCTCGGCATTGCGCAGGCTGCGGCCGAAGAGCGCCACCCTGCGCCCCACCTGCTTGGCTGCCAGCGCGATGGATTCCACGCGCGCCACATTGGTGGCGAAGCAGGTGATGGCCACCCGCCCCTTCAGCGGCCGCAGCAGCGGCACCAGGTTGCGCCGCACCTCGGCCTCGGAGCCCGAATGGCCCTCCACCATGGCATTGGTGCTGTCGCAGACCATGGCGAGCACGCCTTCCTGCCCCAGCTTCGCGAAGGCATCGAGGTCGGCGGGCTCGCCGATCAGCGGCTCGGGGTCGAACTTCCAGTCACCGGTGTGCAGCACGGTGCCATAGGGCGTGCGGATGGCGATGGACTGGGATTCCGGCACCGAATGGGTGACGCGGATGAAGCTCAGGTCGAAAGGCCCGAGCTGGAAGCGGCCACCGAGCGGAATGGTGTGCAGCGGCACCTGATGCAGCAGATTGGCCTCGGCCAGCTTCCGCCGCAGCACCGAGGCCGCGAAGGGCCCGGCATAGACGGGGCAGCGCAGCTGCGGCCAGAGATGCGCGACGGCACCGATATGGTCCTCATGGGCATGGGTGATGATGAGGCCCACCAGCTTGTCGCGCCGCTGCGCGAGCCAGGCGGGGTCGGGGGTCATCACCTCGGCTTCCGGGTTGTCATTGCCGCCGAAGCCGATGCCGCAGTCGATGGCCAGATACTGTCCGTCGCAGCGGTAGGCATTGAGGTTCATGCCTATCTCCCCCGCCCCGCCAAGCGGGATGAAGGCTAGGTCACCAGTTGTCAGGTTCATTGAGTCTCACAGTCAGTGTTATTCGATTCTTACGGTCTGGGCGGGATGGCTGCGGGTACGCCTCCGTGCGGGCGCGGCTTCCACGGCGCATCTCAATCAGTCTCGGCCCGGATATCGGGCAAACTCGTGCGATGAAAAATGGGGATGGGGTTGCGATCCGCCAACAGGCGGAGCCCCTCCAGCGTGATATCAGGGTCGGTAAAATCCATCACCGTTGTGCCCTCGGCCAGCAGAGGGGCGAGGCCGCCTGTGCCGATAGCCTTGAGCGGGGCGCCAAATTCGGCGCGGATCCGGGTGACGATGCCTTCCACCAGACCCACATAGCCCCAGAAGATGCCCGATTGCATCGCCGGAACCGTGGAGCGGCCGATCACGGATTGGGGACGGCCTATGCCGATGCGCGGAAGCCGGGCCGCGGCGCGGTGCAGCGCCTCGATGGACAGGCTGATGCCGGGAGCGATGAGGCCGCCCAGATAGGCGCCGTCCTTGTCCACCACGTCGAAGGTGGTGGCGGTGCCGAAATCGATCACAACCAGCGGGCCCTTGTAGTGGTGATGCGCCGCCAGGGCGTTCAGCAGGCGGTCGGCACCCACCTCCTCAGGGTTGTCCACCCGGATGGGGAAGCCCCAGTCCAGTGGCGCGCGCGCCACCAGCGGCTCGCAGGAGAACCATTCGCGGCAGAGGCGGCGCAGGTTGTAGAGGGCGGCCGGCACCACGGTGCCGATGACGCAGCGCTCGATCTCGATGGGGCGGATGCCGACATGGCCCAGCAGCGCCAGCAGCCAGACCGCGTATTCGTCGCTGGTCCGGTCGGCGCGCGTGGCGATGCGCCAGCGGCCGCGCCATTCCGTGCCGTCATGAATGGCGAAGACGACGTTGGTGTTGCCTGCATCAACGGCGAGCAGCATGCTTTCCCCTCCCTTGGGGGTTGTGGTTAACCCGCGGACCCGGCGGCGCGTTGCAATTGCGGCGGTTCCGCCGTGCATTCAGCCCAGTAATTCCCCTGCCGATACCGGCACCACCCCGGATGGGGTTGCCAGCAGCAGGCGGCCATCCTGGTCCAGCCCGGCGAAGCACCCCTCGCGCGCCGTGTCGCCCTGGCGCAGCAACAGCGGCGTGTCCAGCATCGGGCCACGGGCCAGCCAGGCGTCCCGCACCGCCTCCAGCCCCCGGCCACGCCAGAGATCGATCGTGGCCATCAGGCTTTGGGCAAAGGCCACCGGCTCCGGCGGCAGGGCACCGGGCTGCGCCAGGGTGGCGGTGAGGCGGTCGGGCAGCGCGGGCGCCACGGCCAGGTTGACGCCGATGCCGAAGACCACCCAGCCGATGTTCCCCGCCGTATCGACGCCACCCTGGCAAAGGATGCCGGCGCATTTGGCGCCGCCCAGCAGCAGGTCATTGGGCCATTTCAGGCGCAGTTCGGCGCCCGGCGGCAGCACGGCGGCCGCCGCATCGGCCAGGGCGACACCGGCCAGCAGGCTCCATTGCGGCAGGGCGCGCGCCGGCCCTCCAGGGCGCAGCAGCAGGGAGAGAAAGAGATTGCCCGAAGGCGAGGACCATGCCCGGCCCTGGGTGCCACGCCCGGCGCTCTGCCGGCGGGCCAGCACGGCGAGCCGCTCGGGCTCGCCGGCTTCGGCGGCGGCCAGCACGACATCCTGCGTGCTGGCCAGTTCCTCATGGATGGCGAGCCGCCATCCAGCAGCCGTCGTCACCCAACCAGCGCCGCGACCGCAGCCTGGGCGGCGGCCAGGAAGGGCGCCGGGAAGGCGAAGAAGAAGACCGTGAAGAGGCCCGTGCCCGCCATGACGACGGATAGGCTGGCCGGCCGCGCGTCCAGCGCGCCCACACCATTGTCGAACCACATCACCTTGATGACGCGCAGGTAGTAGTAGGCCGAGATGGCCGAGGTCAGCACGCCCACCACGGCCAGCGTCATGTAGCCACCCTGGATGGCGGCGCCGATGACGAAGTACTTGCCGAAGAAGCCCGCCATGGGCGGGATGCCGGCCATGGAGAACATGAAGATGGTCATGGCCAGGGCCATGGCCGGGTCGGTGCGGCCGACGCCCGCCAGGTCATCCACGCCTTCCAGCGACCGGCCCTGGCGGCGCATGGCCGCCAGCACGGCGAAGGCGCCGACATTGGTGAAGAGGTAGATGGCCATGTAGAGCAGCAAGGCGCGCACGCCGAGCCCGCTGCCCACCGCCAGGCCCATCAGCGCGTAGCCGACATGGCCGATGGAGGAATAGGCCATCAGGCGCTTGATGTTCTTCTGGCCGATGGCGGCCAGCGAGCCCAGGATCATCGAGCCCAGGGAGCAGAGGATGATCACCTGCTGCCACTGGTCCGCGAGGTCCCCGAAGGGGCCGGCGGCGACGCGGGTGAGCAGGCCGATGGCCGCCACCTTGGGCGCGGAGGCGAAGAAGGCCGTCACCGGGGTCGGCGCGCCTTCGTAGACATCCGGCGTCCACATGTGGAAGGGCACGGCGGAGACCTTGAAGGCCAGCGCCGCCAGCACGAAGACCAGGCCCACCACCAGGCCGAAGGGCACGCCCTCGGTGGCCGCCACCGCGTCCGCGATGCGGTCGAAGTTGGTGGAGCCGGTGAAGCCGTAGATCAGGCTGGAGCCATAGAGCAGCAAGCCCGAGGCCAGGGCGCCCAGCACGAAGTACTTGAGGCCCGCTTCCGTGGAGCGCGCATTGTCGCGGTCGAAGGCCGCCACGACGTAGAGCGAGAGCGAGAGCAGCTCCAGCCCGATATAGAGCGCCATCAGGTCGTTGGCGGAGAGCATGATCATCATGCCCACCGTGCTCAGCAGCAGCAGCACCGGGTATTCGAACTTCGCCAGGTTCTGCTTGACGTTCCAGTCCAGCGCCAACAGCAGGCCGAGCGCCGCGCCGGCGATCACCAGCAGCTTGGTGAACTTGGTGAAGCTGTCCGCGACATACTGGCCGGCATAGGCGGTGCCTTCCGGCTGCATCATCACCAGCACGGCCGCCAGCAGGAAGGAGCCCAGCACGGCCATGTTCACGGCGTAGCTGGTGTCCCGCTTCGGGATCACGCCGGCGGCGAGCACCAGCAGGCCGGCCACGGCCAGCACCAGCTCGGGAAGGATGAGGGTCCAGCTATCCATGGTCACATCCCCGCCAGGCGCGGCAGGGCCAGCGCGGCTTCGTGCCGCGCCAGCAGCGCCGTGACGCTGGCATCGAAGAAGGAGGTAAAGGAGGACGGGTAGAGGCCCATCCACAGCGTCAGCACCACCAGCGGGGCGAAGGTCAGCCACTCACGCGGGGAGAGGTCCAGCAGGTGCTTGATCTCGTCCTTGCTAATGCGGCTGAACAGCACGCGGCGGTAGAGCCACAGCATGTAGCAGGCGCCCAGGATCATGGAGAAGCCGGCGAAGAAGGCGACCCAGGGGTTCACCTGCCAGGCGCCGACGAGCACCAGGAACTCACCCGGGAAGCCCGCCGTGCCCGGCAGGGCGACGGAAGCCATGGTGAAGCCCATGAAGAGCACCGCATAGACCGGCATGACCTTGGCCACGCCGCCGTAGCGGGCGATCTCGCGCGAATGGACGCGGTCATAGACCACGCCGACGCAGAGGAAGAGCGCCCCCGAGACGATGCCGTGCGACAGCATCTGAAAGATGGCGCCCGACAGGCCCTGGTGGTTCAGCACGAAGATGCCCAGCGTCACGATGCCCATGTGGGCCACGGACGAATAGGCGATCAGCTTCTTCATGTCTTCCTGCGCCATCGCCACCAGCGAGGTGTAGATGACGGCGATGATGGAGAGCGCGAAGATCAGCGGCGCGAACCATTCCGTCGCTTCCGGCAGCAGCGGCACGGAGAAGCGCAGGAAGCCGTAGCCGCCCATCTTCAGCAGCACGCCGGCCAGGATGACCGAGCCCGCCGTCGGCGCCTCGACGTGCGCGTCCGGCAGCCAGGTATGCACCGGCCACATCGGCACCTTCACGGCGAAGGAGGCGAAGAAGGCCAGGAACATCCAGATCTGCATGTTGCGCGGGATCTGCAGCTTCATCAGCTCGGGGATGGAGGTGGTGCCCGCCATGTACCAGAGCGTCAGGATCGCCAGCAGCATCAGCAGCGAGCCGAGCAGCGTGTAGAGAAAGAGCTTGTAGGCGGCATAGACGCGCCGCGCGCCGCCCCAGACACCGATGATGAGGAACATCGGCACCAGCACGCCCTCGAAGAAGATGTAGAACATCAGCATGTCGAGCGAGGCGAACATGCCGATCATCATCGTCTCGAGCACCAGGAACGCGATCATGTATTCGCGCACCCGGGTCTGCACCGACTCCCAGGAAGCCAGGATGCAGATCGGCGTCAGCAGGGTCGAGAGCAGCACGAACAGCACCGAGATGCCATCCACGCCGAGGTGATAGCCCAGGCCGAATTCCGGCATCCAGGTCATCTGCTCGACGAACTGGTAGTCCGCGGTGGTCTTGTCGAAGCTGAACCACAGGATCAGCGACAGCCCGAAGACGATCAGGCTGGTCCAGAGCGCGGTCCAGCGGGCGTTGGAGGCGACAACCGCCTCCTCCCCCCGGATGAAGAGGAGGATGCCCGCGCCCACCAGCGGCAGGAAGGTGAGCAGCGAGAGCAGGGGAAAGCCTGCGGCGTTCATCGGCCGATCCCGAACAGGAAGATGCTGACGAAGAGGACGAGCCCGATGATCATGGTGAAGGCGTAGTTCGCCACGCGTCCGGTCTGGAAGCGCGTCACCCGGCCCGCGGCACTCGCGGTCAGGGCGGCGGCGCCATTGGGCATGCCGTCGATCACCTTGGCATCGCCCACCTTCCACAGCCAGAAGGCGAGCTTGCGGGCGGGCTGCACGAAGATGGCGTCGTACAGCTCGTCGAAATACCACTTGTTCAGCAGGAAGCGGTACAGGCCCGGGAAGCTGGCGGCCAGCCGGCCCGGGATGGCGGGGACGAACATATAGAAGATGTAGCCCACCGCGATGCCGACCACGCCCGCCACGGTCGGCGCCAGCGGCACCCAGCTCGGCACCTCATGCGCGTCGTGCATGATGTGGTTGTTGGGCTGGTTGACGATGGAGCCGTTCCAGAAGGCCATCCAGTCGTGGCCCACGAAATACTCGACCAGCAGCGCGCCGGCGAAGAGCGCGCCGAGGGAGAGCACGATCAGCGGCAGGGTCATGACCGCCGGGCTCTCGTGCACATGCTCCATCACGTGATGGTCGGCGCGCGGGGTGCCGTGGAAGGTCATGATGATCAGGCGCCAGGAATAGAAGGCCGTCAGCAGCGCCGCGATCATGCCCATGACGAAGGCATAGCTCGCGGTCCAGCCGTGGCCGGCATAGGCCGCCTCCAGCACGAAGTCCTTGGAATAATAGCCGGCGAAGAAGGGGATGCCCGCCAGCGCCAGGCTGCCGATCCAGAACATCGCGTAGGTCAGCGGGATCTTGCGCCAGATGCCACCCATCTTGCGGATGTCCTGCTCGTCCGACATCGCGTGGATCACGGAGCCGGCCGATAGGAAGAGCAGCGCCTTGAAGAAGGCATGGGTGATGAGGTGGAAGATGGCGCCCTGATAGGCGCCGACCCCCACGGCGAAGAACATGTAGCCGAGCTGCGAGCAGGTCGAATAAGCGATGACGCGCTTGATATCGTTCTGCACGCAGCCGATCGTCGCCGCGAAGAAGGCCGTGGTGGCGCCGATGAAGGTGATGAAGCCCAGCGCGTTCGGCGCGTATTCGATGACGGGCGACATGCGCGCCATCAGGAAGACGCCCGCCGTCACCAGCGTTGCCGCATGGATCAGCGCGGAAACCGGCGTCGGGCCCTCCATGGCGTCCGGCAGCCAGGTGTGCAGGCCGATCTGCGCCGACTTGCCCATGGCGCCGCCGAAGAGCAGGAAGGCGATCAGCTCGATGGCCGGAATGCCACCGATGGTCTTGTCCTGCGCCGCCGCGACACCCTGGAAGATGCCGTCGAACTCGATGGTGCCGAAGGTCCAGAAGGTCAGCGCCATGCCCATCATGAAGAACAGGTCGCCCACGCGGTTCACGATGAAGGCCTTCATCGCCGCGCGGTTGGCGCTTTCCCGCTCATACCAGTAGCCGATGAGCAGGTAGCTCGCGAGGCCGATGCCTTCCCAGCCGAAGAAGAGCTGCGCCAGGTTATCGGCCGTCACCAGCATGAGCATCATGAAGGTGAAGAGCGAGAGGTAGGAGAAGAAGCGCGTCGGCGTCGCGTCGTGGGACATGTAGCCCACGGAATAGATGTGGATCATGGTCGAGATCAGCGTGACCATGGCCACCATCGCCGCGGCGATCGTGTCGTAGCGCAGCGCCCAGGAGACCTGCAGCCCGCCCACGTCGATCCAGGTGCCCAGATCGACCATGGCCGGCGCATGGCCGAGCGCCACGTTGAAGAAGTTGACGGCGCCGCAGATGGCGGAGAGCGCCATGAAGAAGACGCCGATCCACTGCGCCGGCTTGTCACCGATCAGCCGGCCGAAGAGGCCGGTGATCAGCGAGCCGATCAGCGGAAAGAAGATGGCACCGAGATACATGCGCCTAGCCCTTCAGCGTGGACACGTCGTCCACCGCGATGCTGCCGCGGTTGCGGAAGTAGATCACCAGGATGGCCAGGCCGATCGCCGCCTCGGCGGCCGCGACCGTCAGCACGAACATGGTGAAGATCTGCCCCGTCATGTCCTGCAGCGCGGCGGAGAAGGCCACGAAGTTCAGGTTCACCGCCAGCAGGATCAGCTCGACCGACATCAGGATGACGATGACGTTCTTCCGGTTGAGGAAGATGCCCAGGATGCCGAGGACGAAAAGGATGGCACTGACCGTCAGGTAGTGCCCGAGACCGATGCTCATCTCAGTGGTGCCCCCCGCCATGGTGGCCGTGGTCGTCATGCGCCACCGCCTTGGGCTTCGCTGCTTCCGGCAGCGGCCGGCGCTTGATGCCCAGCACGCCCAGGCCCGTGCGGGCCGGGACATTCTCCAGCGGCACGGCCTCGGCACGCGCCACCTGCACGGCGATGTTCTGCCGCCGGCTGTTCGGCGCCTTCTCGCGCAGCGTCAGCACGATGGCACCGATCATGGCCACCAGCAGGATCAGGCCCGAGCCCTGGAAGAGGAAGATGTAGTCCGTATAGAGGATGCGGCCGATGGCTTCGGTATTGGTCACGCCATCCGCGGCCGCGGGCATGGCGTTCAGCCGCAGCGAGCCCGCATCCTCGGCGAACTGCCAGGAACCGAAGACGAAGAGCAGCTCCAGGAACAGGATGCCGCCGATGATCGCCCCGAATGGCAGGTAGCGCTGGAAGCCCGCGCGCAGCTGCGCGAAGTCGATGTCCAGCATCATGACCACGAAGAGGAAGAGCACCGCGACCGCGCCAACGTAGACGATGGCCAGGATCATGGCGAGGAACTCTGCCCCGGCGATCAGGAACAGCGCGGCGGCGTTCATGAAGGCCAGGATCAGGTACAGCACGCTGTGGACGGGGTTGCGGCTGGTCACAACCATGACCGCGCTGGCGATCAGGATGAACGCGAAGACATAGAAGGCAAGCGTTGCGATCATCGCACCCCACCCCCGCGCTGTTGCAGCGTCATGGCACCGTTCCAGAAAAAACAGAGAGCCGCCCGAGCAGGGGGGCGGGGCCGCGAGGGCTCTTGCGGCGGAAGGGCGCGGCCACCCCTTCCCGCCTCGTGATCAGCGGTAGGGGGCGTCCAGTTCCAGACGCTTCGCCAGCTCGGGTTCCCACCGGTCGCCGTTCGCGAGCAGCTTCTCCTTGTTGTAGAGCAGCTCTTCGCGCGTCTCGGTCGAGAATTCGAGGTTCGGCCCCTCGACGATGGCATCCACCGGGCAGGCTTCCTCGCACATGCCGCAATAGATGCACTTCGTCATGTCGATGTCGTAGCGCGTGGTGCGGCGGCTGCCGTCCTCGCGCGGCTCGGCCTCGATGGTGATGGCCAGCGCGGGGCAGACGGCCTCGCACAGCTTGCAGGCGATGCAGCGCTCTTCCCCGTTGGGGTAGCGGCGCAGCGCGTGCTCACCCTTGAAGCGCGGGGACAGCGGCAGCTTCTCGTAGGGATACTTGATCGTGGCCTTGCGCGAGAAGAAATACTTCAGCGTCAGCGCCATGCCGGAGACCAGTTCGGTCAGCAGCAGGCTATAGGCCGCGCGGTCCAGCGTCGCCATCTCTCACCTCGCCGCGCGGGGGCAGCCCGCGCGTCCCGTGTTCAAAATTTCCACGATCATGCCGGCAGCCACCCGGCGAGCTTCAGCACGAAGGCCGTGAGCACCAGCCACACCAGGCTGATCGGCAGGAAAACCTTCCAGCCCAGGCGCATCAGCTGGTCATAGCGGTAGCGCGGGAAGGTCGCGCGCACCCAGACGAAGGTGAACATGCAGAGGCACACCTTCAGGATGAACCAGAGCGGCCCCGGCACCCAGTTGAAGGGCGCGATGTCCACCGGCGGCAGCCAGCCACCCAGGAAGAGGGTGGTCGTCATCGCCGACATCAGGAACATGTTGGCGTATTCGCCCAGGAAGAACAGGGCGTAGGTCATGGAGGAATATTCCACCATGAAGCCGGCCACCAGCTCGGACTCGCCTTCCGCCAGGTCGAAGGGCGGGCGGTTGGTCTCGGCCAGCGTCGAGATGAAGAAGATGATGAACATCGGGAAGAGCGGGATGAAGAACCACACCGTCTTCTGCGCCAGCACGATCTCCGTCAGGTTCAGCGAACCGACGCAGAGCAGCACCGTCACGATCACGAAGCCCATCGAGACTTCGTAGGACACCATCTGCGCCGCCGAGCGCAGCGCGCCCAGGAAGGCATACTTCGAGTTCGAGGCCCAGCCCGCGATGATGATGCCGTAGACACCCAGCGAGCTGATGGCGAAGAGATAGAGGATGCCGACATTGATGTCGGCGATGGCCCAGCCCTCGTTTACCGGGATCACCGCCCAGGCGATCATCGCCAGGATGAAGGTGAGCATCGGCGCAAAGATGAACAGCGCCCGGTTGGCGCCGGAGGGGATGATGGTTTCCTTCAGCAGCATCTTCGCGGCATCCGCGAAGGGCTGCAGCAGGCCGAAGGGCCCCACCACGTTCGGGCCGACGCGCATCTGCATCGCCGCCATGATCTTGCGCTCGGCATAGGTCATGTAGGCGACGGCGATCAGCAGCGGCACCAGCACCGCCAGGGTCTGGGCGACCGTGATGGCCAGGATGCCGATGGAGGAATTGAGGAAGGCTTCCATCGGTCCTTACTCCGCCGCCTGCGCCACAGGGGGCGCGTTGTAGATGCGGCTGCACTCGGCCATCACCTCGGAGGCGCGGCTGATGCTGTCCGCCTGCCAGTAATCGGTGATCGCCGGCTTGAAGGCCACATCGCTGAGGGTGCCACCGGCCAACGGGCCACGGGTATTTGTGGCGCCACCGGCGATGCGGCCATCCAGCAGCCCGAAGACCGGGTTGGCGGCCACCATGCCGGCACGCACGTCTTCCAGCGTGTTGAAGGGCAGGTCCACACCCAGCGCAGCACCCGCCGCGCGGATGATGCGCCAGTCCTCCTTCGCCTCGCCGGGCGGGAAGACGGCCAGGCGGCCGCGCTGCACGCGCCCCTCGGTATTGACGTAGGTGCCGTCCTTCTCGGTGTAAGCCGCGCCGGGCAGGATGACATCGGCGCGGGAGGCCGCGCGGTCGCCGTGATGGCCCTGGTAGACCACGAAGGTGCCGGGGGCGATGAAGGCGGGCTCGAACCCGTCCGCGCCCAGCAGCCACAGCGCATCCACGCCGCCGCTCAGCATGCCGGCCAGGTCCTGGCCGCCCTCGCCCGGCAGGAAGCCGGCATCGAGCGCGCCAACCTGCCCACCGAACAGGTGCAGCATGTTGAAGCCGTTCCAATCCGGCGTCAGCGCGCCGACCTGGTTGGCCAGGGCCCAGGCCGCCGCCAGCACCGCCGCGCCATCCTCGCGCGCCACGGCGCCACGGCCGAGGATGATCATCGGCCGCTTGGCCTCGCCCAGCACCTTGGCGAAGGCATGGCTGCCGTCCAGCAGGGCGTTGAGGACGGAAGCCTCCTCGCCCAGATGCTCGGCATTGTAGGTCAGCTCGATGTCACGCGGGCCGATATGCGCCACCGCCAGCGTGCCGGAGGCCCACTTCTTGCGGATGCGGGCATTCAGCACCGGCGCTTCCTTGCGCGGGTTGCTGCCGATGATCAGCAGTGCATCCGCCTCGTCGATCCCGGCGATGCCGGAATTGAACAGGTAGTGCTCGCGCCGCGTGCCATCGATCTTGGCGCCGTCCTGGCGGCAGTCCAGGTTCTGCGAACCCAGCGCGGCCATCAGGGACTTCAGCGCGAAGGCGCTTTCGGCATCCACCAGATCGCCGGCCACGGCGCCGATGCGGTCGCCGGGCATGCCCTTCAGCTTGGCCGCGATATGCTCCAGCGCTTCCTGCCAGCTCGCCGGGCGCAGCTTGCCATCCTGGCGGATCCAGGGGCGGTCCAGCCGCTTGCGCTTGAGGCCGTCGAAGGAGAAGCGGCCACGGTCGGCCATCCACTCCTCGTTCACTTCCTCATTGGTGCGCGGCAGGATGCGCAGCACTTCCGGGCCACGGGTATCGACGCGGATGTTCACGCCCACCGCGTCCAGCACGTCGATGCTGTCGGTCTTCCGCAGCTCCCAGGGCCGGGCCACGAAGGCATAGGGGCGGCTGGTCAGCGCGCCCACCGGGCAGACGTCGATCAGGTTGCCCGAAAGCTCCGTGGTCAGCGCCTTCTCGACATAGGTGCCGATCTGCATGTCCTCGCCGCGGCCGGTGGCGCCCAGCTCCGGCACGCCCGCGACCTCGGTCGCGAAACGCACGCAGCGGGTGCACTGGATGCAGCGGGTCATGATGGTCTTGACCAGCGGGCCCAGGTACTTGTCCTTCACCGCCCGCTTGCCTTCGCGGTAGCGGCTGCCGTCACGACCAAAGGCCACGGCCTGGTCCTGCAGGTCGCACTCGCCGCCCTGATCGCAGATCGGGCAATCCAGCGGGTGGTTGATCAGCAGGAATTCCATGACGTTGCGGCGGGCATTCCGCACCAGCGCGCTGTCCGTGAAGACCTTCATGCCATCCGCCACCGGATAGGCGCAGGAAGCCACCGGCTTCGGCGCCTTCTCCACCTCGACGAGGCACATGCGGCAGTTGCCGGCCACCGACAGCCGCTCGTGGTAGCAGAAGCGGGGGATTTCCTTGCCGGCGGCCTCGCAGGCCTGCAGCACGGAGGCGCCATTCGGCACCTCCACCTCGATCCCGTCGACTGTAACCTTCGCCATGGCGTTACTCCGCCGCCAGCGGCATGGCGCCGCCGTTCTTCTTCGCGTGGTAGGCCGCGATACGCTCTTCCATCATCGGCCGGAAGTGCCGGATCAGCCCCTGCACCGGCCAGACGCCACCATCGGCCAGGGCGCAGATGGTGTGGCCCTCGATCTGCCGCGTGACGCTTTCCAGCACATCGATCTCGGAGACCTCGGCGCGCCCTTCGACCATGCGGTCCATCAGGCGCTTCTGCCAGCCCATGCCCTCGCGGCACGGCGTGCACTGGCCGCAGCTCTCATGCTTGTAGAACTGCGCCAGCCGCGCGATCGCCTTGATCAGGTCCGTGGACTTGTCCATGACGATGACGCCGGCGGTGCCGAGGCCCGACTTGTGCTCGCGCAGCGCGTCGAAATCCATCAGCACGTCGTCGCAGATGTGCTTCGGCAGCAGCGGCGTCGAGGAGCCGCCGGGGATCACGGCCAGCAGGTTGTCCCAGCCACCGCGCACGCCACCGGCATAACGCTCGATCAGCTCCCGCATCGGGATGCTCATCTCGGCTTCCACGTTGCAGGGCTTGTTCACATGGCCCTGGATGCAGAAGACCTTGGTGCCGCTGTTCTTCGGACGGCCGAAGGAGGCGAACCAGGAAGCGCCCCGGCGCAGGATCTCCGGCACCACGGCAATGGTCTCGACGTTGTTGACCGTGGTCGGGCAGCCATAAAGGCCCACCGCCGCCGGGAAGGGCGGCTTCAGGCGCGGCATGCCCTTCTTGCCTTCCAGGCTCTCGATCAGCGCCGTTTCCTCGCCGCAGATGTAAGCACCCGCGCCACGATGGACGTAGAGATCGAAATCCCAGCCGGAGCCGGCGGCGTTCTTGCCCAGCAGACCGGCCTCATAGGCTTCGTCGATCGCGGCCTGCAGCACCACGTGCTCGTTGAAGTATTCGCCGCGCACATAGATGTAGCCGGCATGGGCGCCCATGCCGACGCCCGCGATCAGGCAGCCCTCGATCAGCGTATGCGGATCGTGGCGGATGATGTCGCGGTCCTTGCAGGTGCCCGGCTCGGATTCGTCGCAGTTCACGACGAGGTAGGAGGGGCGCCCGTCCGGATTGGACTTGGGCATGAAGCTCCACTTCATGCCGGTCGGGAAGCCGGCGCCGCCACGGCCACGCAGGCCGGACTGCTTCAGCTCCTCGATGATCCAGTCCCGGCCCTTGGCGATGATCGCCGCCGTGCCGTCCCAGTTCCCGCGACGCATCGCGTCCTTCAGGTTCCAGGGATGCAACCCGTAGAGGTTGGTGAAGATGCGGTCCTTGTCGCTCAGCGCCATGGTTACGCCTCCCCCTTCCGGCCCACCACGATGGCCGGTTCCTTCATCGGGATGTCCAGCAGCGTGTTCGGCCCGCCTTCCGGCGCGCTGGTCTGGCGGCCGATGGTGCTGCCGGGCCTCGGACGCTCGCCACGCTTCAGGGACTCGATCAGCTCGACAGTGCGGGCGTAATCGAGGTCCTCGTAGTAGTCATCATCCACCTGCAGGATCGGCGCGTTCACGCAGGCGCCGAGGCATTCCACCTCGGAGAGCGTGAAGAGCCCGTCCTCGCTGGTGTCGCCATAGCCCTTGAGGTGGCCGGCGTCCTTGCAGGCGCGCAGCACCTCGTCCGAGCCACGCAGCCAGCAGGGCGTCGTGCCGCAGACCTGCAGATGGAAGCGGCCCATCGGCTTGGTGTTGAACATGAAATAGAAGGTGGCAACCTCGTAGACGCGGATCGGCGCCATGCCGAGCTTGACCGCCACCGCATCCATGGCCACGCGTGGCACCCAGGCGCTGCCGGTCAGGCGGCCCATCTGCTTCTGCGCGACATAGAGCAGCGGAATCACCGCGCTGGCCTGCTTGCCCGCGGGGTAGCGCGCGACGATCTTCTCGATCTGCGCCTCACTCTCCGCATCGAAGGCGAAGTGGGTGACTTCCTGATGATGCGGATCGCTCACCGGTCGATCTCTCCGAACACGATATCGAGGCTGCCGATGACGGACACGGCGTCGGCCAGCATGTGCCCCCTGGTCAGCACATCCATGGCCTGCAGATGCGCGAAGCCGGGCGCACGGATCTTGCAGCGGTAGGGCTTGTTGGTGCCGTCGGCCACCAGGTAGCAGCCAAACTCGCCCTTGGGCGCTTCCACCACCGTATAGGTGCTGCCTTCCGGCACGTGGTAGCCCTCGGTGTAGAGCTTGAAGTGGTGGATCAGCGCTTCCATGGACCGCTTCATCTCGCCGCGCTTCGGCGGCGTGATCTTGTTGTCCTGGATCTTGATGGGCCCGCCGGGCATCTGCTGGATGCACTGGCGGATCATCTTGTGGCTTTCCCGCATCTCCGCGACACGGACAAGGTAGCGCTCGTAGCAGTCGCCATGGCTGCCGACCGGGATCTCGAAGTCGAGCTGGTCGTAGATGTCATAGGGCTGGCTGCGGCGCAGGTCCCAGGCGGCGCCGGAGGCGCGTAGGCAGGGGCCGGAGAAGCCCCATTCCATCGCCTGTTCCGTCGTCATGATGCCGATATCGACAGTGCGCTGCTTGAAGATGCGGTTGCCCGTCAGCAGGCGCTCGATGTCATCGACGAACTTCGGGAACTGGTCCGCCCAGCGGGAGATCTTCTCGAGCAGGCCGGCCGGGATGTCCTTCGCCACGCCACCGGGGCGGATGTAGTTGGCGTGGTAGTGCGAGCCGCTCGCCGCCTCGTAGATCTCGAGCAGGATCTCGCGCTGCTCGAAGCCCCAGAGCGACGGCGTGGTCGCGCCCACGTCCAGCGCATAGGTCGTGATGTTCAGGATATGGTTCAGGATGCGGCTGATTTCCGCGAACATCACGCGGATATACTGCGCGCGGATCGGCGCCTCGATGCCCAGCAGCCGCTCGGTGGCCAGGGCGAAGGCATGCTCCTGCGACATCGGCGCCACGTAGTCGAGGCGGTCGAAGTAAGGCAGGGCCTGCAGGTAGGTCTTGTGCTCGATCAGCTTCTCGGTGCCACGGTGCAGCAGGCCGATATGCGGATCGGCGCGCTCCACCACCTCACCCTTCAGCTCCAGGATCAGGCGCAGCACGCCATGCGCGGCCGGGTGCTGCGGGCCGAAGTTGATCGTGTGGTTGTCGATCTCGACCGTACGCGTCTCGGTCGAAGCCGGCATCTCGTTGGTGCTCGCGCTCATTCGCTGGCGATCCGGTTCAGATGCACCTTCTCGTCGCCGGGCAGCGTGGTCATGCCTTCCCAGGGCGAGAGGAAGTCGAAATTGCGGAAATCCTGCTGCAGCCGGACAGGTTCATAGACCACCGCCTGCCGCTCGGGGTCGTAACGGACCTCGACGAAGCCGGTCAGCGGGAAGTCCTTGCGCAGCGGATGCCCCTCGAAGCCATAGTCGGTCAGGATGCGCCGCAGGTCGCTCTGGTTCTCGAAGACGATGCCGTACATGTCCCAGGCCTCGCGCTCGTACCAGGTGGCGCAGGGCCAGATGGAGGAGACGCTGGGCACCGGCGCCTCGGCGGTCGTGGTGACGATCACCCGCACCCGCTGGTTCAGGGAAAGCGAGAGGAGGTTGTAGACCACCTCGAACCGCTCAGCCTGCGCCGGACGGTCCACGCCGCAGAGGTCCACGCATTGCTCGAAGGCGAAGCGCGGGTCGTCCCGCAGCATGGTCATCAGGGCCGGCAGCGCCTCGCGCGCGGCGAAGATCTCGGCCTCCTCCCCACGCTGCACGCGGCCACGGGAGATGACGCCCCGCGGGACCGAGGCCTGGATATCGGCGACAAGCTGTTCCAGTGGCGAGAGCGGCGCGGGCTGGGCCACTTCGGTGGAGATGTCTTCAGCCACGGAGGATGCTCCCCGTCCGGCGGATCTTCTTCTGCAACTGCATGATGCCGTAGACCAGAGCCTCGGCCGTGGGCGGGCAGCCGGGGACATAGACATCCACCGGCACGATGCGGTCGCAGCCGCGCACCACGCTGTAGCTGTAATGGTAATAGCCGCCGCCATTGGCGCAGCTGCCCATGGAGATGACGTAGCGCGGCTCGGCCATCTGGTCGTAGACCTTGCGCAGCGCGGGGGCCATCTTGTTGGTCAGCGTGCCGGCCACGATCATCACGTCCGACTGCCGTGGCGAGCCGCGGGGAATGACGCCGAAGCGGTCAAGGTCGTAGCGCGCCATATAGGCGTGGATCATCGGCACCGCGCAACAGGCCAAGCCGAAGGTCATGGGCCACAGGCTGCCCGTGCGCGCCCAGTTCACGATCTTGTCGAGGTTGGCGACAACGAAGCCCTTGTCCTCGATCTCGCCGGTCACGCTGTTGATCACGGCGTCCTGCGCGGGGCCGGGCGGCAGGGCCTGCTGGTTCCACGCCACCTGATCATTGATGCTGTTCATCGCGGCTTACTCCCAGTCCAGGGCGCCCTTGCGCCACTCATAGATGAAGCCCACCGTCAGAACGCCGAGGAAGCCCATCATGGACAGGAAGCCGGTCCAGCCGATCTGCCCCAGCGTCACCGCCCAGGGGAACAGGAAGGCCACTTCCAGGTCGAAGATGATGAACAGGATCGCGACCAGGTAGAACCGCACGTCGAAGCGGTGACGCGTGTCCTCGAAGGGCTCGAAGCCGCATTCGTAGGTCGAGAGTTTCTCCGCATAGGGCTTCTGCCGCGCGGCCAGAATGCTGCCGCCCACCATCGCGATGGAAATGCCAGCCGCGATCGCCAGGAAGACCAGGATCGGGAAATAGTTCGCCAGCAGGGGCTGGGTCATGATGCATCCGTCCCTCGGGCCAGGGGGCCCATCAGGCCATGCGCAGGGGAGCACATAGCCAAAATGCGCTGACAGGCATCCCGCAGCGCAACGTCGGGGCGGACATTACTCCCGCCCCGCTTCATTCGCCATAGCCTGAGGCGCATTGGAAAACATTGAAAAGCGGACAGGCGAAAGGCGAAAAGCGCCGCCCTGGAGACCCAGGGCAGCGCTTTCGAATTACACCGCAGTGGCGCGAGTGACGGGGCTCGAACCCGCGACCTCCGGCGTGACAGGCCGGCGCTCTAACCAACTGAGCTACACCCGCTTGCGGCGTGGAGGGGGAAATACGGCCCCTGCCCCACTCTGTCAACGGACCTAAATCGCTTTTTTGCGAACGTTCCGCAGACGCATTCGGTATGGGCGCTGAGGGATTCGAACCCCCGGCATCCTCGGTGTAAACGAGGCGCTCTACCGCTGAGCTAAGCGCCCAAAACTCTCCTCAGGCCACCTCGTCCTTCAGGCCCTTGCCGGGCTTGAAGCGCACCGTGGTGGTGGCCGCAATCTCAATCTCTTCGCCCGTACGCGGATTACGCCCCTTGCCGGCCTTGCGATGGGACACGGCGAAGGTGCCAAAGCCCACCAGGCGAACCTCTTCCTTGTTCTTCAGGGCGCCGCTGATGGCGTCGAAGACGGCGTCCAGCACCTCACCCGCACGGGCCTTGGAGAGTTCACCGGTTTCGGCGACCACCGCCACCAGATCCTGCTTGTTCACTGGGCAAATCCTTACCGTATCGCGGCGAACCGCATGGCTCGCGTTGGGCCGACACTAGGCAGCGGGATTTTGCCACGTCAACGCCAGGCTATGGCGGCCCCTGAGTTTTGCGGGGCTTTGGCGCGGAAGCCACACCGGGGCGGGATGAACCCGCCCCGGCAGGGAAGATCAGTGCGGCAGGGCGGCCGGGCTGGCCGCGGCCTGGGAGGCGCCGGCAGGCACTTCCTCCGCCTCCACCCAGTCGATCGGCTCCGGCTTGCGCACCAGGGCCTGGCCAATCACCTCGTCCACATGGGCCACGGGAATGATCTTGATGGCCTTCTTCACGTTGTCCGGGATCTCGGCCAGATCCTTCTCGTTATCCTTCGGGATGAAGGCGGTGGTGATGCCGGCGCGCAGCGCCGCCAGCAGCTTCTCCTTCAACCCGCCGATCGGCAGCACGCGCCCGCGCAGGGTGACCTCACCCGTCATGGCCACGTCCTTGCGAACCGGGATGCCGGTCAGCACGGAGACGATGGAGGTCGCCATCGCGATGCCGGCGGAAGGGCCGTCCTTGGGCGTCGCCCCTTCCGGCACATGCACGTGGATGTCGCGCCGGTCGAAGAGCGTCGGCTTGATGCCGAAGGAAATGGCGCGGCTCCGCACATAGCTGAGTGCGGCCGAGACGCTTTCCTGCATCACGTCGCCCAGCTTGCCGGTGGTCTGCACCTTGCCCTTGCCCGGCACCATGACCGATTCAATGGTCAGGATCTCGCCGCCCACCTCGGTCCAGGCCAGGCCGGTGACAACACCCACCATGTCCTCGGCCTCGGTCTCGCCGAAGGAGAACTTCCGCACCCCGGCATACTTGTCGAGGTTCTTGCGGCTGATCGCGACCTTCTTGGCCTTCTTGGAGACGATCTCCTTGACGGCCTTACGGGCCAGGCCACCGACCTCGCGCTCCAGGTTACGGACACCAGCCTCGCGCGTGTAGTAGCGCACCAGGTCCAGCAGCGCGTCGTCGGAGACGCTCCACTCACCTTCCTTCAGCCCATTGGCCTCGGTGACCTTGGGCAGCAGGTGGCGGCGGGCGATCTGCACCTTCTCATCCTCGGTGTAGCCGGGGATGCGGATGATCTCCATGCGGTCCAGCAGCGGCTGCGGCATGCGCAGGCTGTTGGCGGTCGTCACGAACATCACGTCCGAGAGGTCGTAATCCACCTCCAGATAGTGGTCGGCGAAGGTCGCGTTCTGCTCGGGGTCCAGCACCTCCAGCAGAGCGGAGGACGGGTCACCGCGCCAGTCGGCGCCCAGCTTGTCGATCTCGTCCAGCAGGAACAGCGGGTTGGAGGTCTTGGCCTTCTTCATGCCCTGGATGACCTTGCCCGGCATGGAGCCGATATAGGTCCGCCGGTGGCCACGCACCTCGGCCTCGTCCCGCACGCCGCCCAGGCTCATCCGCACGAAATTGCGGTTGGTGGCCTTGGCGATGCTCTTGCCCAGCGAGGTCTTGCCGACGCCCGGAGGGCCGACGAGGCACAGGATCGGGCCGCGGATCTTCGGGCTGCGCGACTGCACGGCCAGGTACTCAAGGATGCGCTCCTTGACCTTGTCCAGGCCGTAGTGGTCGGCGTCCAGGATCTCCTCGGCCTTGTCCAGGTCGTTCTTGACCTTGGACTTCTTCTTCCAGGGGATCGACAGGATCCAATCGAGGTAGTTGCGCACCACCGTCGCCTCGGCGCTCATCGGCGACATGGTCCGCAGCTTCTTCAGCTCGGCCATGGCCTTGTCGCGCGCCTCGGGGGAGAGCTTGGTGGCCTTGATGCGCTCCTCCAGCTCGGCGGCCTCGTCCTTGCCGTCCTCGCCTTCGCCCAGCTCCTTCTGAATGGCCTTCATCTGCTCATTCAGGTAGTACTCGCGCTGGGTCTTCTCCATCTGCCGCTTCACGCGGTTCCGGATGCGCTTCTCCACCTGGAGAACGCCGATCTCGCTTTCCATGTGGGCGAAGACACGCTCAAGCCGCGCCGAGACACTGGCCGTGTCCAGCAGCTCCTGCTTCTCGCTGATCTTCAGGTTCAGGTGGCTCGCCACCGTATCCGCCAGCTTGGCCGCGTCCTCGATCTGATTGATCGAGACCAGCACCTCTGGCGCGATCTTCTTGTTGAGCTTGATATACTGCTCGAACTGGCTGACCACGGTGCGGGACAGCGCCTCCAGTTCCGGCGCCTCGCCCGCCTTCTCCTCGATCGGAGTGGCGAAGGCCTCGAAATACTGGTCGGTTTCCTTGAAGCCGGTCACGCGGGCACGGCGCCCGCCCTCGACCAGCACCTTGACCGTGCCATCGGGCAGCTTCAGCAGCTGCAGCACCGTGGAGACGGTGCCGACTTCATACAGGTCATCCGCGCCAGGGTCGTCCTGCGCCGCGTTCTTCTGGGCAACCAGCAGGATCTGCTTGTCATCACGCATCACCGCTTCCAGCGCCCGCACGCTCTTCTCGCGCCCGACGAAGAGCGGAACGATCATGTGGGGGAAGACGACGATGTCGCGCAGCGGCAGCACAGGCAAAAGCTCGCCGCTCAGCAGTTCCGGATTCTTATCCGCCATTGGGGACCTCACTCAGGACAGTCGGCACGGGGTCGCCCGGTTTCGGCACGGCCCCGTCACCACGGGTTCTTCCGGGAGATGGGGCCGATGCCCGCGCCGGGCAAGCCATTGCTGGCCTGCCCTGCGCCGGACGCCGGATCCCCGGCTCAAGCGGAAGACTGCTCCGCCGCCCGTTCACCATAGATGAACAATGGGGCGGCACGGCCTTCGGCCACCTCCTTATTCACCACAACCTCATTCACATCCTCCAGGCCCGGCAGATCGTACATCGTGCCGAGGAGGATGCTCTCCATGATCGAGCGCAGGCCGCGCGCGCCCGTCTTGCGCTGGATCGCGCGATTCGCCACCGACTTCAGCGCGTCATCCGTGAAGGAGAGCTTGGTGGCCTCCATCTCGAACAGCCGCTGGTACTGCTTCAGCAGGGCATTCTTCGGCTTGGTCAGGATCTCGATCAGCGCCTTCTCGTCGAGATCCTCGAGCGTGGCGATGACAGGCAGACGGCCGATGAACTCGGGGATCAGGCCGAACTTCAGCAGATCCTCGGGCTCCACCTCGCGCAGGATGGCACCGGCGCGGCGCTCGTCCGGCCCACGGACCTCGGCGCCATAGCCGATGCCCGAGCCCTTGCCCTTCGCGGCGATGATCTTCTCAAGGCCGGCAAAGGCCCCGCCCACGATGAACAGGATGTTCGAGGTATCGACCTGCAGGAATTCCTGCTGCGGATGCTTGCGCCCGCCCTGCGGCGGCACGGAGGCGACGGTGCCTTCCATGATCTTCAGCAGCGCCTGCTGCACGCCCTCGCCGCTCACATCACGGGTGATGGAGGGGTTGTCGGACTTGCGGCTGATCTTGTCGACCTCGTCGATATAGACGATGCCGCGCTGCGCCCGCTCCACGTTGTAATCGGCGGCCTGCAGCAGCTTGAGGATGATGTTCTCCACATCCTCGCCCACATAGCCGGCCTCGGTCAGCGTGGTGGCGTCGGCCATGGTGAAGGGCACATCGAGAATCCGCGCCAGCGTCTGCGCCAGCAGCGTCTTGCCCGAGCCGGTGGGGCCGACCAGCATGATGTTGGACTTGGCGATCTCAACCTCGCCAGCCTTGGCACCATGCGCCAAACGCTTGTAATGATTATGAACCGCGACAGCGAGCACCTTCTTGGCGTGCTCCTGCCCGATCACGTAATCATCGAGGACCTTGGCAATCTCACGTGGCGTCGGCACCCCGTCACGGGACTTCACCAGGTGGGTCTTATGCTCCTCACGGATGATATCCATGCAGAGCTCGACGCACTCGTCGCAGATGAAGACCGTTGGGCCGGCGATGAGCTTGCGCACCTCGTGCTGCGACTTGCCGCAGAACGAGCAGTACAGGGTGTTCTTCGAGTCGCCGGACTTGCTCATGAACGCTCCTGACCCGCCGGAAAGGGATCGGCGGACCTACACGGGACTGTAGCCCCCCTGTCATCCAGGGGGAAGTGGAACGGCCACCGGCCGGGCCCGTGCCGGGCCGGTGGCCGCCTGGTCAAGCCTTGGGCGCCTCGGCCGCCGGGGCCACGGCGGGCGGGCGCTGCTCCACCACCTGGTCGATGAGGCCGAAAGCCTTGGCCTCCTCGGCGGAGAGGTAGGTGTCGCGCTCCATGTTCCGCTCGATTTCCTCCAGCGGCTGGCCGGTATGGTGCACGTAGATCTTGTTCAGGCGCTCGCGCGTCTTGAGGATCTCGCGCGCCTGGATGGCGATGTCGGTCGCCTGGCCCTGGGCGCCGCCGGAAGGCTGGTGGATCATCACCTGGCTGTTCGGCAGGGCGAAGCGCTTGCCTTTCTCGCCCGCCGTCAGCAGCAGGGAGCCGGCGGAGGCCGCCATGCCGAGGCAGACGGTGGAAACCGGGGCCCGGAT
This sequence comes from Pseudoroseomonas ludipueritiae, assembly GCF_014490445.1. Lineage (GTDB taxonomy): Bacteria > Pseudomonadota > Alphaproteobacteria > Acetobacterales > Acetobacteraceae > Pseudoroseomonas > Pseudoroseomonas ludipueritiae. The sequence goes on from NZ_JACTUZ010000013.1 coordinate 38,151, forward strand.
GTACTGCATCGTATCGTACATCGCGAGGCCGGCGGTCACCACGCCACCCGGGCTGTTGATATAGAAGGCGATGTCCTTGTTGGGGTTCTCGCTCTCCAGGAACAGCAGCTGGGCACAGACCAGCGCCGATACCTGATCGAAGATCGGGCCCGTCAGGAAGATGATCCGCTCCTTCAGCAGGCGCGAATAGATATCGAAGGAACGCTCGCCCCGCGCGGTCTGCTCGATGACCATGGGGACCAGCGTGTTGTTGTAGACCTCGACCGGATCGCGGTCACGCATGCGTCTATCCTCTCCCGGCGGCACCGGCACCGGGCCGCCCAGGTGCCCCTTGCCCCTGGCAGCCGCGCCGGTCCCCGCCGCCGTTACTCTAACCGTCGAGGGTTAACATGGGACAGCCAGCCCGACTGGGAAAGAGGGGGAGCCCCAGAAGTGACGACGGGCCGGGAACGGTTTCCCGCTCCCGGCCCGCCCGCCCATGTCCGCCCCGGCACCGCCGGGGCCTTTCGCCTCAGGCCGCCGCCGATTCCGGCTCGGCCGAAAGCTCGCCCGCGGGCACTTCCTTCTCGGTGACCTTGGCCAGTTCCAGCATGAAGTCCACCACCTTCTCCTCGAAGAGCGGGGCGCGCAGGTTCTCGATGGCCTGCGGGTTCTTCTGGAAGAACTCGATCACCTGCCGCTCCTGGCCCGGATAGCGCTGGGCCTCCTGGCGCATGGCATTGGACAGCTCTTCGTTGGTCACCTGGATGTTGTTGCTGCGGCCGATCTCGCTCAGCAGCAGGCCCAGGCGGATGCGGCGCTCGGCGATGGCGCGGTACTCGGACTTGAGGGTCTCCTCGTCCTTGCCCTTGTCCTCGTCGTCCAGGCGGCCGGCCTTCTGGTCGGATTCGACGCGCTGCCAGATCTGGGCGAACTCGGCATCGACCATGCCGGCCGGAACCTCGAAGGAGGCCTGGGCCGAGAGCGCGTCCAGCAGCTTCCGCTTCACGTTGAGGCGGGAGATCTGGTCGTACTCGCCCTGCAGGGACTCGCTGATGCGCTTCTTCAGCTCGTCCAGGCTCTCAAGGCCCAGCTTCTTGGCGAAGTCGTCGTCCACCGCGGCGGCAACCGGCTTCTGCAGCTTCTTGGCGGTCAGCTTGAACACGGCTTCCTTGCCGGCCAGCTCGGCGGCGCCGTAATCGGCCGGGAAGGTCACGCGCACGTCGCGCGTCTCGCCGACCTTGATGCCCTCGAGGCCCTCGGCGAAGCCGGGGATGAAGCCCGCGCCGCCGATCTCGACCGGCATGTCGGTGCCCGTGCCGCCCTGGAAGGGCTCGGCCAGGCCGCCCTCGGCGGCTTCATCGACCAGGCGGCCCTCGAAATCGGTCACCACCACATCGCCCTGGCCGGCGGCACGCTCTTCCGTGACGTCTTCCATCTGGCGGTTGCGGGAGGCGATGCCCTCGATGGCCTTGGTGACTTCCTCGTCACCCACCTTGGTCACCGGCTTCTCCAGCTCGATGCCGGAGAAATCGGGCAGCGGGATCTCGGGAAGCTGCTCCAGCTCGATGGTGAAGGAAAGGTCGGAACCTTCCTCGAACTTCAGGTTGTCGATCTTGGGCTGCATCGCGGGGCGCAGGCCGCGCTCCTCGATCACGGAACGGGCGGCGGACTGCACCTGCTCGTCCAGCACCTCACCCATCACCGCCGCGCCGAAGCGCTGCTTCACCACGGAAGCCGGCACCTTGCCGGGGCGGAAGCCCGGAAGGCGGAGGTCCTTGGACAGCGCGGCCAGGCGCTTGTCGCGCGCCGCGGCGATATCCGCCGCCGGAACCACCACGGAAAAGCCCCGCTTCAGCCCCTCGGCTGCCTGCTCGGTCACCTGCATCGTCGCCACACCTGCTCCTGAAACCAATCTAACGAAAGCCGCCGGCGGCGTTGGATGGTGCGGGCGGAGGGACTTGAACCCCCACGGCTTGCGCCACTGGAACCTAAATCCAGCGTGTCTGCCAATTCCACCACGCCCGCGCGCTCGACGCCGGCCATACGAGCGGGCGCGTTTAGCGCAGTGAGGCCCGCATTGAAAGGGCTTCACCCCTTGCGGTGGCGCGGCGGCGCCGTCATGCATCGTGCTGTCCTGCCCGAGGTCCGCATGAGCGACGCCGCCGAAACCCCTGCCCTCACCCCGCCATACGAGGCCCTGCCGCCGCGCATGCGGAGCATGTCGGTGAACCAGATCGCCGAGATCGCCGACATGGCGCGGGAGGACCCCGAGGTCATCAAGCTCTGGATCGGCGAGGGAGACCTGCCGACGCCGCCCTTCGTGGTGGAGGCCGCCGAGGCCGCCATGCGTGCCGGCCAGACCCGCTACACCTATTCCCAGGGCCTGCCCCGGCTGCGCAAGGCGCTGGCGGACTACCACCAGCGCCACTGGGGCGTGGATGTGGCGCCGGAGCGCTTCGCCATCACCGCCGGCGGCATGAACGCCATCATGCAGGCCATGCAGGCCACGCTCAGCCCGGGCGACGAGGTCATCATCCCCGGCCCGCACTGGCCCAACCTTGCCGCCACCGTGACAGTCTGCGGCGGTGTGCCGGTCACGGTGCCGCTGCGCCGCGGCGCCGATGGCGGCTTCAGCCTGGAGCTGGCGGATATCGAGGCCGCCATCACCCCCCGCACCCGGATGGTGGCGATCTGCTCGCCTTCCAACCCCACCGGCTGGGTCATGCCCAGGGCGGAGATGATCGCGCTGCGCGACCTGATCCGCGCCCGCGACCTCTGGCTGCTGTCGGACGAGGTCTACAACCACTTCACCTACGGCAACGCCATCGCCCCCTCCTTCCTGGAGCTTTGCGAGCCGGACGAGAAGCTGCTGGTCACCAACACCTTCTCCAAGAACTGGGCCATGACGGGCTGGCGCGCGGGCTGGATCGTGATGCCGGAAGGGCTGAGCGAGACCTTCGCCAGCCTCTGCCAGTACAACACCACCTCCATCCCAACCTTCATCCAGTACGCCTGCGTTGCGGCGCTGGATCAGGGCGACGACTTCATCCGCACCATGGTGGCCCGCTGCCGGGAAAGTCGGCGGATCTTCTGCGAGGGGCTGGGCGCCATCCCGGGCATCCGCCTCCAGCCGCCGGAAGGCTCCTTCTACCTGATGTTCTCGGTGGATGGGGAAACCGACAGCCGCGCCCTGGCCGTCCGTATCCTGCGGGAAGCCAAGGTCGGCCTCGCCCCCGGCACCGCCTTCGGCGAGGACCCGGATGGCAAGCTGCGGCTCTGCTTCGCCATCTCCCCGGGGCTGGCGGAACAGGCGATGGAACGGCTCTCCACCTTCTTCCGCCGGGGCTGAACGGCGCATCCACGGTGGCGGCAGCCCGCCACCCGCATCCCCGCCCATGTGAACGAGGGTTTGAATTCCCTTCGGCCGGTCCCGCGCGCAACCATTACGAATAGTCAATTAAAAGCGGGAGCCGTGCCATGAATCTTTCCACGCCTTCCTCGCCCCCTGACCTTTCCGCCATCAAACAGAAGCAACAGGCTAACTGGGCCTCCGGCGACTATGCCGTGATCGGCACCACCTTGCAGATCGTTGGCGAGCAGCTCTGCGAGGCCGTGGACCTGCGCGGCGGGGAGAAGGTGCTCGATGTCGCGGGGGGCAATGGCAATGCCAGCCTCGCCGCCGCCCGCCGCTTCGCCGAGGTAACCTGCACCGACTATGTCCCGGCCCTGCTGGAGCGTGCCCGCCTCCGCGCCGAGGCGGACCATCTGCCCATGCAGGTGCAGACCGCCGATGCCGAGGCCCTGCCCTTCCCCGATGCCAGCTTCGACGTGGTGCTTTCCACCTTCGGCGTCATGTTCACCCCGGACCAGGAAAAGGCGGCGGCGGAAATGGCCCGGGTCTGCCGCCCGGGCGGGCGGATCGGCCTGGCCAATTGGACGCCGGGCAGCTTCGTTGGGCAGTTGTTCCAGTTGCTGGGCCGCTTCCTGCCACCCCCGGCCGGCGTCCGCTCCCCGGCGCTTTGGGGCACGGAGGCGCGGCTGAACGAGCTTTTTCCCCGCGCCACCATCACCAGCGCCACGCGGCGCTTCAACTTCCGCTACCGCTCGGCGGAGCACTGGATCGAGGTCTTCCGCGCCTATTACGGCCCGGTCCACAAGGCCTTCCTGGCCCTGGATGCGGAGAAGCAGGCGGCGCTGGAGGAAGGCATCGGCGAGCTGATCGCCCGCTGCCAACTCGATGACGGCCCGGGCCTGGTGCTCCCCTCGGAATACCTGGAAGTGGTGGTGCGGCCAGCCCGGATGAGCTGACCGCGCCGCCGCCTCAGCCGCCCAGCAGGGCCTGGGCGCAGGCGTCGAGGATGGCGCTCTCGTCCAGGCCGTATTCCCGGTACAGGTCGGGGATGTCACCAGACTGGCCGAAGCGGTCCACGCCCAGCGGCACCACCCGCTGGCCGCGCACCGCGCCCATCCAGCCATGCGCCGCCGGATGGCCATCCAGCACCGAGACAATGGCCGCCCCCGGCGCCAGCGGCGCCAGCAGTTGCTCGATATGCGATGGCGCCGCGCCAGGCCCTTGCCGCGCCTCCCGCCGCGCCGCCAGCCAGCCGGCATGCAGGCGGTCCGGGCTGGTGACGGCCAGCAGGCCCGCGCCGGGTTCCTCGGCGCGCAGTTCCTCGAAGGCAGCGGTGGCTTCCGGTGCCACCGGACCCTGATAGGCGATGGCGATGCGCGCACCCGGCGCCGGCGGCACAGCCCAATAGCCGCCGGCGATCACCGCCGCCGGGTTCAGCTTCCGCTCCGGCTGCTGCAAGCCACGCGTGGACAGCCGCAGCCAGACCGCCGAGCCATCCGGCTTCTGCATATGCTCGAAGGCCCAGCGCAGCAGGATGGCCAGCTCATCGGCATGGGCAGGCTCGTAGCTGGCCAGCCGGTCCTGCGCCATGCCGATCAGGGGCGTGTTGAAGCTCTGGTGCTGCCCGCCCTCGGGCGCCAGCGTCAGGCCGGAGGGGGTGGAGACCAGCAGGAAGCGCGCATCCTGGTAGCAGGCATAGATCAGCGCATCGAGGCCGCGGTTGACGAAGGGGTCATAGACCGTGCCCACCGGCAGCAGCCGCCCGCCATGCATCCGGTCCGCGAGGCCCAGCGCGCCCAGCAGCAGGAAGAGGTTCTGCTCGGCGATGCCCAGCTCGATATGCTGCCCATCCGGCGACATGCCCCAGCGCTGGGCGCTGGCCAGCTTGGCATCGCGGAAGACATCGTTCTTCAGGTGGCGGTCGAAGATCCCCCGCCGGTTCACCCAGGGGCCAAGATTGGTGGAGACCGTCACATCCGGGCTGGTGGTGACGATGCGCCGCGCCAGCGACTCCGTCTCCCCGCCACGCCCGATGCCGGCTAGCAATTCTCCGAAGGCGGATTGGGTGGAGAGGGTGCGGCCTTCCGGCACGCGTGGCACCGGCAGGCTGGCCGGCACGGGCACGATGGGGGCGGACAGGCTGCGGCCTTCCGGCGTCAGCGGGCTGGCGAAGGGCACCGCGCCCAGGAAGGCTTCCAGTTCCGCTTCCGGCAGGTCCAGGCCCTCGAAGCGGTCCCATTCATGGCCAGGGCGGATGCGCATGCCTTCCCGGAAGGCCTCCATCTGCTCCCTGGTCATCAGCCCGGCATGGTTGTCCTTGTGCCCGGCGAAGGGCAGGCCCATGCCCTTCACGGTATAGGCGATGAAGCAGGTGGGCTGGTCCCCGGCGGCATCCTGGGCGCGGAAGGCTTCTTCCAGCGTTTCCACGTCATGTCCGGCCAGGTTGGTCATCAGGGCGCCGAGTTCCTCGTCGTCCAGCGGGTCGATGATGGCGCGGAAGCCCTCGTCCCGCCCCAGCTCCGCCAGCAGCGCCCGGCGCCAGGCGGCACCGCCCTGGAAGGTCAGCGCCGAGTAGAGGCTGTTGGGGCAGTCGTCGATCCAGCGGCGCAGCGCCTCCCCGCCAGGGCGGGCGAAGGCGGCCTGCAGCTTGCGGCCGTATTTCAGGGTGACGACGTTCCAGCCCATGTCCTGGAACAGCCCCTCGATGCGGCCGAAGAGGCGGTCGGGCACCACGCTGTCCAGGCTCTGGCGGTTATAGTCCACCACCCACCAGACATCGCGCACATCGTGCTTCCAGCCCTCCAGCAGGGCCTCGTAGATATTGCCCTCGTCCAGCTCGGCATCGCCGACGATGGCGACGTGGCGGCCGCGCGGCATCCCTTCCTGCCCCAGCTTGTGCAGGTGGACATAGTCCTGCACCAGCGAGGCGAAGCTGGTCATGGCCACGCCCAGGCCGACGGAGCCGGTGGAGAAATCCACCTCCGCCCCGTCCTTCACCCGGCTGGGATAGGGCTGGATGCCGCCGAACTGCCGCAGCGTCGCCAGCTTCTCCCGCTGCTGCCGCCCCAGCAGGTAATTCACGGCATGGAAGACCGGCCCGGCATGCGGCTTCACCGCCACCCGGTCCTGCGGCCGCAGGATGCCGAAATACAGCGCCGCCATGATGGAGACGCAGGAGGCCGAGGAAGCCTGGTGTCCGCCCACCTTCAGCCCGTCCCGGTTGGGGCGGATGTGGTTGGCGTGGTGGATGGTCCAGGCCGAGAGCCAGAGCAGCTTCCGCTCCAGCGCCTTGAGCAGGGCGAGGCGACGCGCCGGGCTCTCGGTCTGAAGGAGGGCCTGCGGCTCCGGCGTGATATCCATGGTGAACAATTCCCTCGCGCGCGGCCTTGCCGGCCGGTCGTTTCTGCGAAGGAAGCCTAGGGGAAGCAGGAAGGCCGGGGAAAGCCGTTCTCCGCCACGGCACCCCCGCCTCACTCTTTTTTTGCCCCGGCGCGGCTAGCGCCCCTGCAACAACCCTTCCCGCCGGAAGGAAAGATGCCGGCCATTGCCGATGATCAGGTGGTCATGCACCACCACGGACAGCACGGCGCCGGCCGCCATGATCTCGCCCGTCATCTCGATATCGGCGCGAGAGGGCGTCGGGTCGCCGCTGGGATGATTGTGCACCAGGATCAGCGCCGTGGCATGCAGCTCCAGCGCGCGCTTGATCACCTCGCGCGGGTAGACCGGCGTGTGGTTGACGGTGCCACGCGCCTGCGCCTCGTCGGCGATCAGCCGGTTCTTGGAATCCAGGAAAAGGATGCGGAACTGCTCGATCTTCTCCCGCGCCAGCGCCGCGTTCAGGTAGTCCATCAGCCGGTCCCAGTTGTTCAGGACAGGCTTCTCCATCACCTCGGCCCGCGCCAGCCGCAGCGCGGCATCCTGCACCAGCTTGATGGCCGTCACGCTGTGCTCGCCCAGGCCCGGCGTTTCCAGCAGGTCCTTCTGCGGCGCCGTCAGCACATTGGCGAAGGAGCCGTAGCGGTTGATCAGCGCCTTCGCGAGCGGCTTGGTATCGCCCTTCTTGAAGGCAAAGAAGAGCAGCATCTCCAGCAGCTCGTAATCCGCCAGCGCGCCAGGGCCGCGCTCCAGCAGCTTCTCCCGCATCCGGCCCCGGTGCCCATGCGGGCCGGTACTGGCGAAGGGCAGGCCCTCCCCCTCCTCCAGGCGGCGGGAGGAACCACCGGACCAGATGGCCCCGCCCTTCCGGCGCGGGCTGGATTGCATCAGATCGGGATCATGAAGCTCGATCGCGGCACGATCCTCGGCGAAGCCGCGGCGCGGGGTGCCGTCAGGAACAGGCCGGTAAAGCGGCCGCTTCGGCTTCGGCCGCAGGCCAAGGCTGGCCAGCCCCTGACTTAATCGCGTCAGCCACATGCCTGGCGTCTTCCCTTCTGGCGACGATGCGCCGCGCCTTGAGCACGGCAGCAACATCATTCCCGGGCGTTAACCATTCATCAAGGCTGAATTCACGCATCCGTGAGCGTTATCTTCGGCACCCTCAGGCGCCGGCTAGCGTCATCCCATCCACGCGCAGGGTCGGCGCATCGACGCCCCGGCGGAACCGCAGGTCATCCGCCGCCGCCATATGGAGGAACATCTCCTTCAGGTTGCCGGCGATGGTCACGCCCGCCGCCGGCTCCGCCAGTTCCCCACGGCGGATCATGAAGCCCGAGGCGCCACGGCTATAGTCGCCAGTAACGGCATTGACGCTGCTGCCCAGCATCTCGGTGACATAGAAGCCTTCCTCGATGTCGCCCATCAGCGCGGCGGGGGAAACCTGGCCCGGCTCCAGCCACAGATTGGTGGTGGAGGGCGAAGGCGGGCTGGAAACGCCCCGGCTGGCATGGCCGGTGGAGCGCAGCCCCAATTGGCGGGCCGAGCGCCAGTCCAGCACCCAGTTCCGCAGCACGCCATCCTCCACCAGCGCCAGGCCCTCGCCCGGCGTCCCCTCGCCATCGAAGGGGCGGGAGCGGAGGCCACGGCGGCGCAACGGGTCGTCCCGCACCGTCAGGCTGGCGGCCAGCACCCGCTCCCCCATGCGGTCGCGCAGGAAGGAGGTGCCGCGCGCCACGGCCGCGCCATTCAGCGCCGCCGAAAGATGCCCGAGCAGCGAGCCCGCCACGCGCGGGTCGTAGATCACCGTCAGGCGGCGAGAGGCCGGGCGGGTGGGGTTCAGCCGCCGCACCGCGCGCTCCCCGGCGCGGCGGCCGAGGCTGGCAGCGTCTTCGAGATCGGCCAGATGCACGGCGACGCTGTGGTCGTAGTCGCGCTCCATCGCCGTTCCCTCCCCCGCCACGGCGGAAACGGAGACGGAATGGCTGGAACGGGCATATTCGCCCGCGAAGCCGTTGGAAGCCAGGATGGCGATGCGGGAGCGGTGGAAGCCCGCCTCGGCGCCATTGCTGTTGGTGACGCCGGGGGTGGCCAGGGCCGCTTCCTCGGCGGCGGCGGCACGGGCCAGCAGGTCCTCGGCACCGGGTTCCGCCGGGTCGTCGAGGTCGAGGTCGCGCCCCGGCGCCCGCACCGCTTCCGGCAGGCCGGAGAAACGGTCCTCCGGCACCGCGCGGGCCATGGCCACCGCGCGCTCCGCCAGCGCGGCGAAGCCGGCGCGGTCCGGGTCGGTGGAGGAGACGATCGCCTGCCGCTTTCCCACGAAGACCCGCAGGCCGAGGTCGAAACCCTCGGCCCTTTCGAGATGCTCGACCATCCCCAGCCGGCGGCTGACGGAAAGGGACGTACCCTGCACCAGCAGCGCATCCGCCGCATCCGCCCCTGCCGCGCGCGCGGCGGCAACCAGGGCATCGAGCACCTCGAGACGGTTCATGCCGCCAGTTTCTCCATCACGCTGGACAGGCCCGGCACCTTGCCCGCAGGCCCCAGGGCCGCGAGCGTCGGGCGCGAGCGGAAGATCATCGCCGCCGCCGCCTGCACATCCTCGATGGTCACGGCCGCGATCTTCGCCTTGGTCTCCTCCGGCGTGATGATGCGGCCATGCACCTGGAGCTGGCGGGCGAGCTGCTCGCAGCGGCTGCCGGTGGATTCCAGCGACATCAGCACGGAAGCGCGGAGCTGCGCCTTGGCGCGGTTCAGCTCATCCAGCGTGACGTCATGCTGCACGCGGCGCAGTTCCTCCAGTGTCACCGGCACCAGCTCGGCCGCCTGATCCTCGCCCGTGCCGGCATAGATCGAGAAGACGCCGCCGTCGCGGAAGGGCTGGGCGAAGGAATAGATCGAGTAGACCAGCCCGCGCTTCTCCCGGATCTCCTGGAACAGGCGCGACGACATGCCGCCGCCCAGCAGGGTGGAGAGCAGCATGGTGGGGTAGTGCCACTTGGTGGCCACCGCCGGCCCCTCGAAGCCCAGCACCACATGCACCTGGTCGAGGTCCCGCTCCTCGCGGAACTCGCCGCCGGTGTAGCGGGCGGGCTCGCCCAGGGCGGGGTCCACGGTCGGCAGGTCGGCGAAGTGCTTCTTCACCTGCGCGACGAGGTCGTCATGCTCCAGCGCGCCGGCGGCGGCCACCACCATGCGGCTGGGGCCGTAGTGGTGGCGCATGTAGCCCATCAGGGCCTCGCGCGGCATCTTGGCGATCACCTCCTCCGTGCCCAGCGTGGGGCGGCCCATGGGCTGGTCCGGGAAGGCGGTGGCCTGGAAATGGTCGAAGACGATGTCGTCCGGCGTGTCGTTGGCCTGGCCGATCTCCTGCAGGATCACGCCGCGCTCGCGCTCCAGCTCCTCCGGGATGAAGGTGGAATGCGTCAGGATGTCGCCGAGGATATCGGCGGCCAGCGGCATGTCCTCCTTCAGCACCTTGGCGTAGTAGGCGGTGTTCTCCCGCGCCGTATAGGCGTTGAGATGGCCACCCACATTCTCGATCTCCCGCGCGATGGCGGCGGCGTCGCGCTTGGCGGTGCCCTTGAAGGCCATGTGCTCCAGGAAGTGGGAGACACCATTCTCGGCCGCCGTCTCGTCCCGCGTCCCGGCATGGACATAAGCGCCGATGGAGACGGTCTCGACCCGCGGCATCGTCTCGGAGACAATGGTCAGGCCATTCGGTAGGCGCGTCAGTCGCACCGCTTCAGACATTCGGAAATTCCCGTGTGGCCCGCCGGATGGTGGCACGGCGGGCGGATTCGTGTGGCTGTAACCCAATGTAGGGCCAGGAGACGGAGTCTGCGACCCCAAGACGGGCAGCCCTGCCGGCAGGCCATGGCAGACCGCCACGAGGGCGTCGGCGAACTTGACATCCGCCATTTCATTCCGGGCTTGGAATTTCATACTTACCTGGAATGCAAGGAAAATTTGCACGGCATATTTTCTGCTTACGGCCCCGCTTGCGGCAATCCAGCCGCAAGTGAGGATTGAACGGAATGAAGATGCTCCGCGCGGGCGGCCTCCTGGCCGGGCTCGTTCTGGCACTGGCGAGCGCACCGGCCTCGGCCGACGTGATCCTGAACTTCCAGCAGACCGGCGCCAGCCCGGCGGGCGGCGTGACGCTGGGCGGCACGCTGACCGTGACGGACCAAGCCTATGCCGATGGCCTGAACCTGTCCTACAGCCTCAGCGCCAGCGGCGCCGTCTCCAGCGTCAACACCGGACTGGTGGATGCCAGCTTCTTCTTCTCCACCCCCGGCCTCGGCACCGTCTCCCTGACGCTGGCGGACCTGCTGGCGGGCAGCGGCCTGCCGGCCGGCACCAGCGTGCTGGGCTCCCTGACCGGCAGCCCCGGCGGCACGCCCGGCGGCTTCCTGAATGCCAGCGGCCTTGGCTTCGGCTTCCAGTCCAGCACCGACGGCAATCTTTTCTCGGGCAATTTTACGGCGGCCCTGGGCGCCTGCACCGGCGGCGGCTGCGACTTCAGCGGCACGGTGGTCACCACGGTGCCGGAACCCTCGGCATTGTCGCTCATGCTCTTCGGCGGCGTGGCGCTGCTCGCGGCGTGCCGCCCCAAGCGGGGTTCGGCGCAGCCGGCGGTGGGCTGAGGCTCCATGAGAAAAGGCCGGCCCGGATCGTTCCGGGCCGGCCTTCTTCATTCTTCACGCCCAGGCGTAAGCCTCAGGCGGCGTTGCGGCGGGCATGGCCGCGCACCACGGTCTCGATGGCCTCGAGATCGGCCGGCAGCACCTCGTAGCGCTCTTCCCGCTCATGCAGGTCCGCCAGGCGCGGCGGCAGCGCGGGGCGGAAGCCGGTGGCCTTCTCCACCGCATCCGGGAACTTGGCCGGATGCGCCGTGGCCGCCACCACCACCGGAATGCCGGCATCGGCGGGGCGCATCGCACGGGCCGCGGCGGTGCCGATGGCGGTATGCGGGTCCGCCAGATAGGCGCTCTCGGCATAGAGCCGGCGGATTTCTTCCAATGTTCCCTCATCCGAGAGGGTGAAGCCGTGGAACAGCTCCGTCGCCTGCTTCCAGGCGGCATCGGGCACCGGCATGCGGCCCTCGGCGCGGAAGCGCGTCATGGTCTCGGCGGTGGCCTTGGCGTCGCGGCCCAGCAACTCGAAGAGCAGGCGCTCGAAATTCGAGGAGACCTGGATATCCATGCTGGGAGACAGGCTGGGCTCCACCGGCCGGGCCGACATGTCATTGGCGGTGATGAAGCGCGCCAGGATGTCGTTGCGGTTGGCGCCGACGATCAGCCGCTCGATCGGCAGGCCCATGCGGCGGGCCACCCAGGCGGCCAGCACATTGCCGAAATTGCCGGTGGGGACGGAGAAGGCCACCGGGCAGTCCGGCGCGCCCAGCGCCAGGGCGGCATAGGCGTAATAGGGGATCTGCGCCGCGATCCGCGCCCAGTTGATGGAATTCACCGCCGAGAGCTTCATCTCGTTGCGGAAAGGCGCGTCGTTGAACATCGCCTTCACCAGGTCCTGGCAATCGTCGAAGGAGCCCTGGACGGCGATGTTGCGGATATTGGGGGAAAGCACGGTGGTCATCTGCCGCCGCTGCACCGCGCTGGTGCGGCCCTCGGGGTGCAGGATCACCACATCCACCGCCGCGCGGTCGCGGCAGGCCTCGATGGCGGCGCTGCCGGTATCGCCGGAGGTGGCGCCGACAATGGTCACACGCTGCCCGCGCTTGGCCAGCACATGGTCGAAGAGCCGCCCCAGCAGCTGCATCGCCATGTCCTTGAAGGCCAGCGTCGGCCCATGGAACAGTTCCAGCGAGAAGATGCCGGGCTCGATCTGCACCAGCGGGGCCGTGGCGGCATGGCCGAAGCCGCCATAGGCGGCGCGGGTCATGGTCAGCAGCTCGGCCTCGGAAATCGCCGGCGCGGTGAAGAGCGCCATCAGCTTGGCCGAGAGCTCCGCGTAAGGCAGGCCGCGCAGGGCGCGCCATTCCGCGGCGGAAAGCTCCGGCCAGGTCTCGGGCAGGAACAGCCCGCCATCCTCGGCGAGGCCCGCCAGCAGGACATCTTCGAATTCGCGAACCGGGGCCTCGCCCCGCGTGGAGAGATAGCGCATGGTGGCGGCACACTAGGGCCGGCGCCGCCGCCGCGCCATACGCATCAGCGCCCGGTCAGGGCCCGGGCCAGCGCGTCCCACATCGGCTTGCGCTGCCAATCGGCATCCAGCGGCAGGCCACGGTGCGGGCGCTTGTCCGGCAAGGCCACAGCCGGGTCGGTCGCCAGCCAGGAATATCTGTCGGAGAGGCCCCAGGTCAGCACTGTCCGCACCCCCGCCTCTACCGCCGTGGAGGCAAAGGCATAGGCCCGCTCCGCCACCAGCGCGTCGCGCGCGGCGATCTCCTGCGGCACCTCCCCGCCCTCGCGGATATCCATCTCGGTCACCAGCACGGCGAGGCCCAGTGCCTGCAATTCCTTGATGAAGCCGCTCAGCACCGAGGGCGTGAAAGGCTTGGCGATCTGTAGGTGCGCTTGCAGGCCCACGGCATCCAGCGGCACCTTGCGGCTCACCAGATCCCGCACCAGCGCCAGCAGGCGGCGGCGCTTCTCGGCGGCGGCGGGGGTGTCTTCCTCGATGCCGTATTCGTTCAGCGTCAGCCGCAGCGTCGGGTCGGCCTCGCGCGCCAGTTTCAGCGCCGTCTCGATATAGGTTGGGCCGAGGGCCCGCAGCCAGGGCGTGTCCCGCAGCTCCCCGCTCGCCTGCGGCGTGTCGCTGCCGGGCGGGTCGGCCACCACCTCGTTCACCACGTCCCAGTCGCGGATCTGCTGCTGGGTATGCTCCAGGATGGTGCCGATATGGGCGGCCATGACGGCCCGCGCGCGCTCCGGGCTCTCGGCAAGGGCCTGCTTGGTCCAGTCCGGCAGGTCCTGGTGCCAGATCAGCGCATGGCCGCGCACCGGGCGTCCCGCGCGCCGGCCCCAGGCCATCATGGCGTCCAGCCCCGCGCTGTTGAAGCGGCCCTCCTGCGGCTGCAGGACGCCCCACTTGCCTTCATATTCCGGGACCACGATGGCGGCTTCCCGCGCGAAGGCCGCCGCATAGCCGGCATCCTGCCGCAGCAGCCCGGATTGCATGGCGGCCCCGAAGGTCACGCCATTGGCCCGTGCCAGCTCGCCGAGCCCGGACTGCGCCTGCTGCGCGAGGGCAGCGGTCGGCAGGGCCATGGCACCGGAGGCCAGCATCAGCCCCCGGCGTGTCAGGGCGCCTTTCAGGCGGCGGCCTGCTGCGGGCGCTGGGCGTTCTCGTTCGCCACGCCCGTCTCCCGCTGGAACTTGTCGCGCCGCCAGCAGAGCAGCCGCCAGGCGCCCTTGGTGGCGATGCTGGAGAGCCTTCCCCGGGGTTGCAGGCCGATCGCCTTGAACATCATGCCCATGCCGCGCTCGATGTGGTGATAGCGGTAATAACCCATAGCGCGAGACATGTAGCCAGCAATGCAACGATTGTGATCGTAGGGCGTGCCTACCGGGTCGTTGCCGCAATGGAAGGCGAAGGCCAGCTCGTCATCCTCGGATTCACCGACGCGGCCGGCCGCCACGCGCAGGCGCTGCAGGAAGGACAGCTTCTCCCGCGCCAGATAGCGCTTCATGTGGTCGTAGAAGAGCTTGAAGTGCCGGTACTCGTCCGCCGCGATCAGCTTGCAGACCTCCTTCAGCACCGGCTCCTCGGTATTCTCGCCGAGCGCGGTGTAATAGGAGGAGGTGCCGATCTCGACCATGCAGCGGGCGATCAGCTCGCCGGTGCGGCTGCCGCGGATCGAGGCATCGGCATTGATGTCGATCTTGTAGCCGTTGCGATAGCGTTCGAAGGACTCATCGAAGTTCCAGGTCGGATCGGCCAGCATGGCCCACTTCCCCAGCGCGTCGCCGTGCTGCACCTCCTCCACCGCCCAGTTGTCGGCGGCCTGGCGGAAGTCCGGGTCATCGACAAAGACGCCATTGAGGTACTTCGCGTAGTCCACGCCATTCTTCTCGACCATGGCAGCCGCCTTCACCAGCGGGATGATGCCGGGGTCGATCTTGGAAGGATCGAAGCGGTCCCAGGCCACCTGCTCGATGTGCCAGTGCTTCATGGTCCTCGGTAACCTTCTGAATCAGGAACGGAAAACGACGAACGCCGCATGCAGTCATGTTCTGCATGCGGCGTCCGGTTTGCAAGGGAGGCGGGGTAACAACCCCGCCGGATCGCCTCAGGCAGCGCCGGCGACATCCACCATCTTGCGGGCGGCCAGGTAGCGGTCCATCGCCAACTCGCGCGCCTCGGGCGCACCATTGGCGGCGGCCTCATAGGCAGCCTGCGCCTCCCGCATCCGGGCCTCGGCCTGGGCGCGGGAGATCTCGGACACCGGCGTCGCCTCATCGGCCAGCACGGTCATGCGGGTGGGCGTGATCTCGGCGAAGCCGCCGGCCACGAACAGCCGCTCGGGCTGCTTGCCACCTTCCCGCACCTCGATGACGCCGCCCTTCAGGGCGACGATCATCGGGGAATGGCCGGGCAGCACGCCCATGTCGCCCTCGGCCGCCGGGATGATCGCCATCTCGACAGGGCGGGAGAGCAGCAGCTTCTCCGGGCTCACCAGCTCAAGGTCGAAGGTCGCCATGGGTCAGTCTCTCCCCTCAGATCCTCAGGCCGCGGCCTTGAGGGTCTCGGCCTTCTTCACCGCCTCTTCGATGGTGCCGACCATGTAGAAGGCGGCTTCCGGCAGGTGGTCGTAGTCACCCTTCACGATGCCGGCGAAGGAGCGCACGGTGTCCTCGATCTTCACGAAGACGCCCGGCGTGCCGGTGAAGACCTCGGCCACGTGGAAGGGCTGGGACAGGAAGCGCTGGATCTTGCGCGCGCGCGCCACGATCAGCTTGTCCTCTTCCGACAGCTCGTCCATGCCCAGGATGGCGATGATGTCCTGCAGCGACTTGTAGGTCTGCAGGATGCGCTGCACGTCGCGCGCCGTCTGGTAGTGCTCCTCACCGATGATGCGCGGGTCGAGCGCGCGGGAGGTGGAGTCCAGCGGGTCCACGGCCGGGAAGATGCCCAGCTCGGCGATCGAGCGGTTGAGCACGGTCGTGGCGTCCAGGTGGGCGAAGGACGTGGCCGGCGCCGGGTCGGTCAGGTCGTCGGCGGGCACGTAGATGGCCTGCACCGAGGTGATCGAGCCCTTCTTGGTCGAGGTAATACGCTCCTGCAGCGCGCCCATGTCGGTGGCCAGCGTCGGCTGGTAGCCCACCGCGGAGGGGATGCGGCCCAGCAGGGCCGAGACCTCGGCGCCCGCCTGCGTGAAGCGGAAGATGTTGTCGATGAAGAAGAGCACGTCCTGGCCCTGCTCATCGCGGAAGTATTCCGCCATGGACAGGCCGGACAGCGCGACGCGGGCGCGGGCACCCGGCGGCTCGTTCATCTGGCCATAGACGAGCGCCACCTTGGAACCGGCGGTGTCGTTCTCGTTCAGCTTGATGACGCCGGCATCGACCATCTCGTGGTAGAGGTCGTTGCCCTCGCGGGTGCGCTCACCCACGCCGGCGAAGACCGACACGCCGCCATGGCCCTTGGCGATGTTGTTGATCAGCTCCTGGATGGTCACGGTCTTGCCGACGCCGGCGCCGCCGAAGAGGCCGATCTTGCCGCCCTTCAGGTAGGGGGCCAGCAGGTCGATGACCTTGATGCCCGTCACCAGGATCTCGGCGGAGGTCGCCTGGTCCTCGAAGGCCGGGGCGGCGCGGTGGATGGTGTAGGTCTTCTCGGCCGGCACCGGGCCGCGCTCGTCGATCGGCTCG
Organism: Pseudoroseomonas ludipueritiae; assembly: GCF_014490445.1. Classification (GTDB taxonomy): domain Bacteria; phylum Pseudomonadota; class Alphaproteobacteria; order Acetobacterales; family Acetobacteraceae; genus Pseudoroseomonas; species Pseudoroseomonas ludipueritiae. The sequence continues at coordinate 54,699 of NZ_JACTUZ010000013.1, forward strand.
CCGATGACGTTCAGGATGCGGCCCAGCGTGCCCTCACCCACCGGCACGGCGATGCCCTTGCCGGTGTCCACGACCTCGGCGCCACGGACCAGGCCGTCCGTGGTGTCCATGGCGATGGTGCGGACGGTCCGCTCGCCCAGGTGCTGCGCGACTTCCAGCACCAGGGTGCGGTCGCCGATCTTCACCTGCAGCGCGTTCTGCATGCCGGGCAGCTCTTCGGGGAACTGCACGTCCACGACGGCGCCGAGAACCTGCGTAACCTTGCCAACGTTGTTCTTCATGGCGGTGTTTCCCTCAGAGAGCCTCGGCACCGGAGATGATCTCGATCAGCTCACTGGTGATGTTGGCCTGACGCGTGCGGTTGTAAGTCAGGGTCAGCTTGTTGATCATCTCGCCCGCGTTGCGGGTCGCGTTATCCATCGCGTTCATCTGGCTGCCGAAGAAGCCAGCGGAGTTTTCCAGCAGAGCGCGATAGATCTGGATGGCGAGATTCTTGGGCAGGATCTGGGCCAGGATGGTGGCCTCGTCCGGCTCATATTCGTACCAGGCCTGGGCCTCGCCAGCCGCCGGCGCCGCCGCCGCCTCAGGCAGCACGGTCGGGATCAGCTGCTGCGCGGCCGGCACCTGGGCGATGACGGAGCGGAAGCGGTTGTAGATCAACGTGCAGACGTCGAACTCGCCGGCTTCCAGCATGGCGGTGATGCGGGTGGCCAGCGCATCGGCTTCCTCGAAGCCCACGCGCTTCTTGCCCATATAGGTGATCTCCTCGATCACCCGGCTGGCCAGCTCACGCTTCAGGTAGGCGGCGCCCTTGCGGCCGACGGTGATGACCTTCACCGTCTTGCCCTGGGCTTCCAGCTCCCGGATGTGGTTGCGCGCGAAGCGGCCGACGTTCGTGTTGAACGCGCCCGCCAGGCCGCGGTCGGCGGTGACGACCACCAGCAGATGCACGGCGTCGCGGCCGGTGCCCACCAGCAGCTTCGGCGCATCCGGGTTGCCGGCGACGGCAGCACCGAGCGAGCCCAGCATCCGCTCCATGCGCTCGGCATAGGGGCGCGCGGCCTCGGCCTGCTGCTGGGCGCGGCGGAGCTTCGCCGCCGCGACCATCTTCATCGCCTGGGTGATCTTGCGGGTGGACTTCACGCTGTTGATGCGTGCCCGCAGGTCCTTCAGGTTGGCCATGGGTTCGCTCCCCTAGCCTCCCCTCAGGAGAAGGACTTGCTGAAGCTGTCCAGGAACGACACCAGCGCGGCCTCGTTGTCCTTGGTCAGCTCCTTCTTGTCGCGGATGCCGGCCAGGATCTCGGGCTTGGTGGCACGAAGCTGGGACAGCATCTGGCGCTCGAACTCGCCGACCTTGTTCACCGGCAGCTTGTCCAGGTAGCCGCGCGTGCCAGAGAACAGGGAAACCACCTGCTCCTCGACGGGCACGGGCTGGAACTGCGGCTGCTTCAGCAGCTCCGTCAGGCGCGCGCCACGGGCCAGCAGGGCCTGGGTGGAGGCGTCCAGGTCGGAAGCGAACTGGGCGAAGGCCGCCATCTCGCGGTACTGGGCCAGCTCCAGCTTGATCTTGCCGGCGACCTGCTTCATCGCCTTGATCTGGGCGGCGGAGCCGACGCGGGAGACCGAGAGACCGACGTTCACGGCGGGGCGGATGCCCTTATAGAACAGCTCGGTTTCCAGGAAGATCTGGCCGTCCGTGATGGAGATCACGTTGGTCGGGATATAGGCGGACACGTCGCCCGCCTGCGTCTCGATCACCGGCAGGGCGGTCAGCGAGCCAAGACCGGCGCTCTCGCCCATCTTCGCCGCGCGCTCCAGCAGGCGGGAGTGCAGGTAGAAGACGTCGCCCGGGTAAGCCTCACGGCCCGGCGGACGGCGCAGCAGCAGCGACATCTGGCGGTAGGCCACGGCCTGCTTCGACAGGTCATCGTAGAAGATGACGGCGTGCATGCCGTTGTCGCGGAAGAACTCGCCCATGGCGCAGCCGGTATAGGGCGCCAGGAACTGCATCGGCGCCGGGTCGGAGGCCGTGGCGGCGACGATGATGGAGTATTCCAGCGCGCCGTTCTCTTCCAGCGTGCGCACGAGCTGCGCGACGGTGGAGCGCTTCTGACCGACGGCCACGTAGATCGTGTAGAGCTTCTTGCTCTCGTCGCCGGAAGCGTTGATCGGCTTCTGGTTGATGATGGTGTCGATGATGACGGCGGTCTTGCCGGTCTGGCGGTCGCCGATGATCAGCTCGCGCTGGCCACGGCCGATCGGGATCAGGCTGTCGATCGCCTTGATGCCGGTCTGCATCGGCTCATGCACGGACTTGCGCGGGATGATGCCCGGCGCCTTCACCTCGACCAGCGCGGGCTTGACGTCGACCAGCGGGCCCTTGCCGTCGATCGGGTTGCCCAGGCCGTCCACGACGCGGCCGAGCAGGCCCTTGCCGGTCGGCACGGAGACGATGTCGCCCGTGCGCTGGACGGTGTCGCCCTCGCGGATGTTCTTGTCGTCGCCGAAGATCACGACACCGACATTGTCGGTCTCGAGGTTCAGCGCCATGCCCTTGAGGCCGGCGGAGGGGAACTCCACCAGCTCACCGGCCATCACGTTCTGCAGGCCGTAGACGCGGGCAATGCCGTCGCCCACGGTCAAGACGGTGCCGACTTCGGCAACATTCGCCTCGGCATCGAAGCCGGCGATCTGCTGCTTCAGGATCTCCGAGATCTCGGCGGGACGGATATCCATCAGGCGGCCCCCTTCATGGCATACTGCATGCGCTGCAGCTTGGACTTGATCGAGCTGTCGAAAAGCCGGGAACCGATGCGCACCACCAGCCCGCCCAGCAGGGAGGGGTCGGTGCGCTCGACCAGCTTCACATTGGAATAGCCGGCCTCGGTCAGGCGCGCAGTGAGCTGCGTGCGCTGGACGTCGGTCAGCGGGTGTGCGGTGGCGACCTCGGCGGTCTGCTGACCACGCTGCTCTGCCAGCAGCGCCCCGAAGGCGGTGGCGACCTCGGCCAGATGGCCCAGGCGGCGGTTGGCGATCAGAACACCCACCAGGTTGCGGACCTCACCAGCGATGCCCGCCTTCTCCAGAATGGCGAAGGCGCCACGGCGCTGAGCGGCGGCGTCCAGCCGCGGGTCCTCCACAAAGGAGCGGAAGGTGGCATCGTCGCGCCAAAGCACGAAGAGCCGGTCGAGATCGGCTGCGACACGGTCGATCTCCTTCTTTTCCTTGGCGAGTTCCAGCAGCGCGAGCGCGTAGCGCTGGGCGAGGCCGCTGGCATGGCCAACGGTGGGTGACGTGTTCGGCGAGGCGGTCGGCGCTTCGGAGGCCACGGACAATCCCGTTTCTTGCTTTCGGGCCACCTTTGGGGGCTTTCACCCCGTCGGGCAGCAATCATGACGCGCCCGGAGGATCTTCCGTCGCGGCGGGCGGGGATTAACACAGCCCGTTGCAAGGCGGCAACCGGCTGGGAAGGGATTCGTTACCGCAGTTTCAAAATAGGGTCACTTTCGAGGCAGGGACGTATGCGGACCGGCCTAGAGAAAGCTCACCGGGTCCACATCCACCTGCACCTTCACGGAAGCCGGTACACGCACCCGTGATAACCACTCCCGCAAAATGGGCTGCACCGGCACGTCCCGCCGCACCTTGATCAACAGCCGCCGCCGGTGCCGGCCCCGCAGCATGGAGAGCGGCGCCGGCGCGGGGCCGAGCACTTCTACCCCATCCCCGCCCGGTGCCTCGATTCCCAGGTCCCGGGCAATGGTATCGGCCTCCCGCTCGTCCTCGGCGGAGACGATCAGCGCGGCGAGGCGCCCGAAGGGCGGCCAGTGGCCCGGGCGGCGCTGATCAGCCTCGGCGGCCATGAAGCTGGCGAGGTCGCCGGAGATCAGCGCCTGCATCACCGGATGGTCGGGGTTCCAGGATTGCAGCAGCACCTGGCCGGGCGCCTCCGCACGCCCGGCGCGGCCAGCCACCTGATGCAGCAACTGCACCGTGCGCTCGGCGGCGCGCAGGTCGCCGCCCGCCAGGCCAAGATCGGCATCCACCACGCCCACCAGCGTCAGATGCGGAAAATGCCATCCCTTGGCGACGATCTGGGTGCCAATGATCAGGTCCACTTCCCGCGCCTGGATGGCGCGCGCCGCCTCGGCCGCCGCCGCCGGGCCCGGCAGGGTGTCGCTGGCCATGACCAGCCGGCGGGCATCGGGAAAGAGCTCGGCCGCTTCCTCCTGTACGCGCTCCACCCCGGGGCCGAGCGGCGTCAGGCTGCCTTCGGCGCCGCATTCGGGGCAGGTGGGCGGGATAGGCTCGGCATGGCCGCAATGGTGGCATTGCAGCCGGCGCTGGACGCGGTGCTCCACCAGCCAGGCGGTGCAATTGGGGCAGCGCATGCGGTGGCCGCAGGTGCGGCAGAGCGTCAGCGGCGCATAGCCGCGGCGGTTGAGGAAGAGCATCGCCTGCTCTCCCCGCCCGATGGCATCCCGGATCGCCTGCACCAGCGGCGGGGAGAGGAAGCGCCCGCGCTCCGGCGGCGTCACCCGCTGGTCGATGGCCACCACGCTGGGGAGGGTGGCGCCGCCATGGCGCACCGGCAGGTCCAGCGCGGCATAGCGGCCGGTCTCGGCATTGGTCAGCGTCTCCAGGCTCGGCGTGGCGGAGACCAGCACGCAGGCGGCCTCGTTCAGCCGGGCACGGACCACCGCCATGTCCCGGGCGTGGTAGACCACGCCGTCCTCCTGCTTGAAGGCGGTCTCGTGCTCCTCATCCACCACGATCAGGCCAAGATCGGGGAATGGCAGGAACAGCGCGGAGCGCGCGCCCACCAGCGCCTGCACCCGCCCCTCCGCCAGCGCCCGCCAGGTGTCGCGGCGGCGCTTGGAGCCAAGCTCGGAATGCCACAACGCCGGCGGGCAGCCGAAGCGGGCCTCGAAACGCTCCAGCCACTGGGCGGAGAGCGCGATCTCGGGCAGCAGCACCAGCGCCTGCCGTCCCTGCGCCAGGCACTCGGCCACCGCTTCCAGATAGACTTCCGTCTTGCCGGAGCCGGTGACGCCGGAGAGCAGCGTGACGCCGAACTGCTTCTTCGCCACGGCCTCGCGCAGCGCCTGCCCGGCCACCTGCTGTTCCTCGCCCAGCGCCGGGCCGCCGCGCTTCAGGTCCGGGCGCGGGAATTCCACCGCGCGCTCGATCAGCGCCGGTTCCAGCAGCCCCGCATCCGCCATGCCACGCAGCACGCCGGAGGAAACCCCCGCCCGCTGCGCGATGGTGGCGGCCAGATGCGCCTCCCCGTCCAGTTCGCCTTCCAGGGTCTCCAGCACCCGCTGCCGGGCGCCGGTCAGGCCGGTGCCGCGCGCCAGCGCCGCTCGCCCCGCCGCCGAGGCACGCCAGCCCGCCTTGGCCATCGGCGGTTCCAGCGCCGAAGGGCTGCTCATGGCCATGCGCAGCACCGCGCCAGGCGGGCTGACGGTATAGGCCGCCACCCAGTCCACGAATTTCCGCAAGGAGGCCGTCATCGGCGGCACGTCCAGCGGGTGGGTGATGTCGCGCAGCCTGCGTTCGGGCAGTTCCGGGTCGGCCTCACCGTCCCAGACCACGCCAATCATCTCCCGCCCGCTCAGCGGCACCTGCACGAAGCTGCCGGGCGGCGGCGGCACCATGCCGGCCGGCACGCCATAGTCATAGGCGCCAGCCAGGGGCAGCGGCAGCAACACCCGCAGGCGCGCCCGCGCCGGAGCCAGCGGCAGGGCCGGGGATGCCGCGCCCTTTCGTCTTCCGCCACTCATCGGTTATTCTGCAATTCCGCAAACACAGTCACACATAAGTGGTGCCCCGGCACCGCTTTCGCCAGGAACCAAGCCTCATGAAGTTCTTTGTGGATACCGCCGAGGTGTCCGAGATCCGTGCGCTCGCCGAACTCGGCATGGTCGATGGCGTCACCACCAATCCTTCGCTGATCGCCAAGTCCGGCCGCAAGATGGCCGAGGTCATCGCCGAGATCTGCACCGTGACCCCCGGCCATGTCTCCGCCGAGGTCACCGCCACGGACTATGACGGCATGCTGGCCGAAGGCCGCTTCCTGCGCAACATCGCCGAGAATGTCGCGGTCAAGGTGCCGCTGACGGAAGCCGGCCTGCGCACCTGCCGCACGCTCTCCGACGAAGGCACGCCGGTCAACGTGACCCTGTGCTTCACCGCCACCCAGGCGCTGCTCGCGGCCAAGGCGGGCGCCACCTACATCTCGCCCTTCGTCGGCCGGCTGGATGACCTGGCGCAGGACGGCATGCAGCTGATCGAGGACATCGTCACGATCTACAACAACTACCCGGCCATCAAGACCGAGGTGCTGGTGGCCTCCATCCGCCACCCGCTGCACCTGGCCCAGGCCGCCCGCATCGGCGCCGATGTGGCGACCCTGCCCCCCGCCGTGATCCGCCAGCTGATCAAGCACCCGCTGACCGACCGTGGCCTGGAAGCCTTCCTGGCAGACTGGAAGAAGACGGGCCAGAGCATCCTGTGACGGAGGACGGCGCCGACCGGGTTGCCGCCTGGTTGCGCGCCAACCCTTCCTTCCTGGCGGAGCGGCCGGACCTTTACCGGCTGCTCACGCCCCCCCGCCGCATCCATGGCGAAGGGCTGGCCGACCACATGGCCGCCATGCTGGATGCCGAACGCGCGGCCAACCGTGACCTCGCCGCCAGCGCCCGGGCCGAGGAAAGCTTCGTCCACCGTGCCCAGCGGGCCGTGGTGGCGCTGATCGCCGCCCCCGATGCCGCCGAAGCGGTGTCCCAGGAATGGCCCGCCTTGCTGGGCCTGGACCATTGCGCCCTGGCCGATGAGGGCATGCCCGCGCCGCACCGCCGCAGCCTGCCCCCCGGCACGGTGCAGGCGCTGCTGCCCACCGGCCGCGACACCCTGTTGCGCGACGACCCGTCCGATGCCGCCCTGCTGCATGGCGAGGCCGCGCCGCTGATCGCCCGCGACGCCCTGGCGCGCCTGCCCCT
>NZ_JACTUZ010000130.1 GCF_014490445.1 Pseudoroseomonas ludipueritiae
GAGGCCGCGGCCGCGACTCCAGCCGCCAGCCCGGCCCCCGCGGCGGTGGCGCCGGCCACGGTGCCGCTGCCCAGCGCCATCAACCCGGCACCGATGCTGAGCACCGCCAGCCCGGCGTCCTGACGCCAGGGCGCTTGCCTCGGCAGTGGGGCGGTTCCATCTTCCGCGGCATGGCGGAGATGATCGCGATCACGGTGAACGGCGAAAGCCGCTCCATTGCCGCTTCGGCCACCGTGGCGGTGCTGCTGGGCTCGCTGGGCTTCGACATCCGCAAGGTGGCGGTGGAGCGGAACCTGGAGATGGTGCCCGGCACCGCCTATGGCGCCACCATCCTGGTAGAAGGCGATTCCCTGGAGATCGTCCACTTCATCGGCGGGGCCTGAGGCGCCGGATCAGTCGTCCGCCGCCATGGCCTCTTCCGCCCCGGCCGGGCTCAGTGCCCCTTCCGCCAGTTGCCGGGCATGATGGCCGATATCCTCGGGCCAAACCCGCGTCAGCCGCTCGAAGCGCGCGCGGTCGCCGGCGTAAAGGGCGCGCACCGCGCCCTCGAAGCCAGGGCGGTCGCCGGCCATGGTATGCATGAAGCGGTAGCAGGCCTCCTGCGCCGCGCGCCGCCGGTCGGCGTCGCCATGGGTGCGGCTGGCTTCCTCCACCAGCTTGCGCAGCGCCACGGAGGCGCCGCCGGGCTGCTGGCTCAGCCACTCCCAATGGCGCGGCAGCAGCGTCACCTCCCGCGCCACCACACCCAGCTTGGGGCGGCCGGGACGGCGGGGCGGCGGCTCCAGCCGGCGCAGCACCTCATCGGGTTGGCCGCGCAGGTCCAGTTCCACCAGCCGGCTGGTGCGGTCGTCGAAGATCAGGAGGGGGGCCTCGGCGCCGCGGTCCAATGCTTCCTTGGCCCGCATCGCCACTTCCGGCAGTTCGCCTTTGGCCAGCAGCCGGGTGCCCTCGAAGGCGGAGTAATGCGGCGGGAGCCGGTCGGGCATATCTGTTCTTCCTTTGCGCGGGACCGATAAGGCCCGCGCCAGGAAGCAGGCAAATTAATCCCGGGTAATATTACAGAACATTCAGACTCTGGCGCGCCGTGCCCCGATGATCGAAATTGCTGTCGTCCAGCCAGCGCAGGATGGCGTCACGCCGGCCAGGCCATTCCTCCGCCAGGATGGAGAACCAGGCAGTGTCCCGCCGCCGCCCCTTCACCACCAGATGCGCCCGGTGCTCGCCCTCATAGATGAAGCCCAGGCGCGCGGCGGCGCGGCGGGAGGGCGCGTTGAGCGCGTTGCACTTCCAGACCAGCCGGCGATAGCCCAGGTCATCCATGGCATGGCGCATCAGCAGGAACATCGCCTCGGTGGAGGCGCGGCTGCGCTGCATGCGGGGCGCGAACCAGATATGCCCCAGTTCGATGGCCGCATTGGCGGGCTGGATGTCCATCAGCGTCAGCCAGCCGGAAGCGAGGCCGGAGACATGCGGCCGCACCGCCCAGGCGATGGGGTCGTGCGTGGTGGCGAAGCCGCCCAGGAAGCGGCGGAAGGTGGCGAAATCCGCGAAGGGGCCGTAGCCCAGATAGGCCCAGCTTTCCTCCGTGCCGCCATTCGGCCCCTGCCCCTGCATGGATTGCCAGAGTTCCTCGGCATGGCGGATGCCCAGCGGCTCCAGCGTCACCGAGGCGCCGCGATGCGGCACGCGGGCCGGCAGCGGCCGGGGGGTGGAGTCCACTTCGGGACCCAAGGGCGGGGTGGCGTCGGGGGGCATGCTCATGATAGGGCCAAGGCTCGCCGCAACCGCGCTCCCTGGCAAGCCGTGGCGCCTTCCTGCCCTTGGCCCTTTCACTTGCCTGGCACACAGGAAAAGACCATCTCCCCATCATGAACGCCGAGACCCGCCCGCCGCTGAAGGCCGCCCATCCCGCTTATTTCACCGAAACGGTGGAACAGGTGCATCACTGGACGGACCGTCTGTTCAGCTTCCGCTGCACCCGCAACCCGACGCTGCGCTTCCAGGCCGGGCAGTTCGTGATGATCGGGCTGATGGTGGAGGGCAAGCCGCTTGTGCGCGCCTATTCCGTCGCCTCCGCGCCCTATGAGGAACATCTGGAGTTCCTCTCGATCAAGGTGCCGGACGGGCCGCTGACCAGCCGCCTGCAGCATATCCGCCCGGGCGACGAGATCCTGGTAGGCAAGAAGTCTGTCGGCACGCTGGTGCCGGATGCGCTGCTGCCGGGCAAGACGCTGTGGCTTTATGGCACCGGCACCGGCCTCGCGCCCTTCATGTCGCTGATCCGCGAGCCGGAGGTCTATGACCGCTTCGACAAGATCGTGCTGCTGCACGGTGTGCGTGAGGTGAAGGAACTGGCCTACCAGGACTTCATCGAGAAGGAGCTGCCGCAGGACGAGCTCCTGGGCGAGATGGTGGCGCCCAAGCTGGTCTATTACCCGACCGTGACGCGCGAGCCCTTCCGCAACCAGGGCCGGGTGACCGACCTGATCCGCAGCGGCAAGCTGTTTTCCGACCTCGGCCTGCCCGCCTTCACGCCCGAGCAGGACCGCATCATGCTCTGCGGCAGCCCGGAGATGCTGGCGGAAACCAAGGAGCTGCTGGAAGGCATGGGCTTCGAGGAAGGCGCCAACAGCCGCCCCGGCCAGTACGTGATCGAGAAGGCTTTCGTCGAGAAATAAGCCCGGCCGTAACGGCAAGCGTAAGCTGGACCGAATCGCGCACAGGGTCCACCGTCGCGCCCCATGAGCGCGACGCCGGCCACCGCTTCCCCTTCCCCTTCCGCAGCCATGGCGCCAGCGCGCATGGCCACGCGGAAGGCCGATTGGCTGAACCTGGTGGTGGCCGTGCTGCTGATGGGGGCGGGATGGCCCCTCACCCGCTTCGCGGTGAACGAAGGCGCGCCGGTGCTCTGGCTGCTGGTGGGGCGCATCGGCCTGTCCTGCCTCGTCAGCGCGGCGGTGATGCTGGCCCTGGGCAGGCTGCGCTGGCCTGGCCGGGCGGATTGGCCGGCGGTGCTGACGCTGGGGCTGTTGCAGATCACCGGCTTCTTCACCCTCGGCTATATCGCCGTGGCCTGGATACCGGCGGGGCGCACCGCCATCCTCTCCTGCGCCACCACGCTCTGGGTGGTGCCGCTCTCGGTGCTGCTGCTGCGGGAAGCCATTCCGCCGCGCCGCTGGCTGGCGGCCCTGCTGGCTCTGGGTGGTGTCATGGTCATGAGCAGCCCCTGGAGCATCGACTGGTCCTCCCCCGCCGTGCTGCTGGGCCATGCGCTGCTGCTGGGCGCGGCGCTCTGCTGGGCCGCCGCCATCGTGGTGCTGCGCCGCTTTCCGCCCGGCCGCCCCATGCTGGAGCTGCTGCCCTGGTGCTTCGGCCTCGCGACGCTGCTGACGCTGCCGCTGGCCTTGACCCAGCCGCTGGGGCACTGGAATGCCAGCGCTCTTTCCGCCCTGGCCTTTCTCGGCGTGGTGGTCGGGCCGGTGGCCCTCTGGTGCTCAGCCCAGGTGCAGATGCGGATGCCGGCGGTGGTCTCCTCCATCGGCCTGCTGCTCAGCCCGGCGGCGGGGCTGGTGCTCTCCACGCTCTGGCTGGGAGAAGTGCTGAGCGCGGATCTGGCGATCGGCACCGCGATGATCCTGGGCGGCGCCATCATCGCCGCCTGGCCGCGCCAGGCCGGCTGAGCGGCACCGGGCGGCCGGCCGCGGAACAGCCGGCCGCGCTGCGGGCTCAGCGGCCCGGCTTGCCGAAGGTCTTGAGCACAGGCTCCGAAAGATCCGCCACCGCCTGCCGCGGCTTCGGTTCCTTCTGGAGGGAGATGGCGGAGACGGTGATCTCCAGCGGGCTCTTGTAGCGGGGGATATCCACCGTGATCGGCGTGGGCGTCATGCTGCTCAGGTCGAAGCTGCGGCTGACGGCCACCCGCTTCTGGCGGCGAATCTCGACCTTGAGCTGGACCGGGCCGGATTCCGCCACCGCCAGCCGCGCCTGGAATTCCAGCTTCGCCGAAGCCTTAGGGTCCGGCATCTTCCAGCTCAGTGCCGAGACGGCATCCTCCGCCACGGTGGCATGGAGGCGGAAGCCCTCCGGTGTCTTGCGGGACCACTCGTTATGGCTCGTGACGCCGGCCGTGCCGAAGGGAAACTCGGTGGACAGGGTCTTGTCCTGGGAGGTTTCGGTTCGCTCCGGAAAACTCAGGGCGATGCTGTCTTTGAACATGGTTCTCGCTATCTGTCCGTCTGGCTGACCAGAGGTTTCTCAAAATTAAGGATGATTGGAAAGCGGCAGGGTTGCGTCACCGCCCACCAATGCTTCCGCGTTCACGAATCGTTCGTTATCCTGGCACAGCCGCCTGCCCGCCCCCAAATGGGCGATACCCTCCTGACCGGAAGCTCGCCTATACCATGAGCCTGACCATTCCCGCCGCCACGCCCTTTATTCCACCGAAGCGCCCCACTCCCTCGGGCAACCGCGTGCTGAAGGTGGTCTCTCCCTACGAGCCCGCGGGGGACCAGCCCACGGCCATCGGGCAATTGGTGGAAGGGCTGCAGCAGGGCGAGCGGGACCAGGTGCTGCTGGGCGTCACCGGCTCCGGCAAGACCTTCACCATGGCCAAGGTCATCGAGAAGGTGCAGCGGCCGACGCTGATCCTGGCGCCCAACAAGACTCTGGCAGCGCAGCTTTACGGGGAGATGAAGTCCTTCTTTCCCGAGAATGCGGTGGAATACTTCGTCTCCTACTACGACTACTATCAGCCGGAAGCCTATGTGCCGCGCTCCGACACCTATATTGAAAAAGACGCGCAGATCAACGAGCAGATCGACCGCATGCGCCATTCCGCCACCCAGGCGCTGCTGGAGCGGAATGACGTGGTCATCGTGGCCTCGGTCTCCTGCATCTACGGTATCGGCTCGGTCGAGCTTTACTCGAACATGGTGGTCAAGCTGCAGGTCGGCGGCCGCATCTCGCGCGACCACCTGATCAAGGCGCTGGTGGAGCAGCAGTATCGCCGCAACGATGCCGGCTTCCAGCGCGGCACCTTCCGCGTGCGGGGCGAGAGCGTGGATATCTGGCCCTCTCACCTCGAGGACCGTGCCTGGCGCATCAGCCTGTTTGGCGAGGAGATCGACGGCTTGCGGGAATTCGACCCGCTGACGGGCGAGATCGCGGGCGAGATGGAATCCGTCGCCATCTACGCCAACAGCCACTATGTCACCCCGCGCCCGACGCTGTTGCAGGCCATCCGCGACATCCGCATTGAACTGAAGCAGCGGCTGGAAGAACTGAACGCCGAGGGCAAGCTGCTGGAAGCGCAGCGGCTGGAGCAGCGCACCACCTTCGACCTGGAGATGATGGAAACTACCGGTTCCTGCAAAGGCATCGAGAATTATTCCCGCTATCTCTCCGGCCGCGGCCCCGGCAACCCGCCGCCGACGCTTTTTGAGTACCTGCCCGAGAACGCCCTGCTGATCGTGGACGAGAGCCATGTGACGGTGCCGCAGATCGGCGGCATGTACCGGGGCGACTTCGCGCGCAAATCCATCCTGAACGAATTCGGCTTCCGCCTGCCTTCCTGCATGGACAACCGGCCGCTGAAATTCGAGGAATGGGAAAGCTTCCGCCCCGACACGGTCTTTGTCTCCGCCACCCCCGGCCCCTGGGAGATGGAGCGCACCGGCGGCACCTTCGCCGAGCAGGTGATCCGCCCCACCGGCCTGATCGACCCGCCGGTGGAGATCCGTCCTGTCGAGGGCCAGGTGGACGACCTGCTGGCGCAATGCCGCGATGTCATGGACCAGGGCGGCCGCGTGCTGGTCACGACCCTGACCAAGCGCATGGCGGAAGACCTGACCGAATACATGACGGAAGCGGGCATCAAGGTCCGTTACCTGCATTCCGACGTGGACACGCTGGAGCGGATCGAGATCATTCGCGACCTCCGCAAGGGTGTGTTCGATGTGCTGATCGGCATCAACCTGCTGCGCGAGGGCCTCGACATCCCGGAATGCCGGCTGGTCGCGATCCTGGACGCCGACAAGGAAGGCTTCCTGCGCTCCACCACCTCGCTGATCCAGACCATCGGCCGCGCCGCGCGCAATGCCGAGGGCCGGGTGATCCTTTATGCCGACCGCATGACCAACAGCATGCGCAACGCGCTGGAGGAAACCAATCGCCGCCGTGCCAAGCAGGAGGAATACAACGCCGCGCATGGCATCACGCCGCAGACCATCCAGCGGCAGATCAGCGACGTGCTGCAATCGGTCTATGAGCAGGACTACGTCACCGTCGCCCCCACGGGCGCGGAGGAGGACGGGCCGAGCCATTTCGTTGGCAAGGATCTGCGCGCCTCCATCGCGGAACTGGAGCGCCAGATGCGCGCCGCCGCCGCCGACCTGGAATTTGAGACTGCCGCCCGCCTGCGCGACGAGATCAAGCGGCTGGAGAACCTGGAACTGGGGCTGGAGCCCAACCTCGCCGGCCGTTCCATGCAGGAGGCCCTGCCGCGCCGTGGCGCCGAAAGCCGCCCGGCCGCGCGCGGCCGTGGCAAGGCCGAGGGCAAGAAGGAATGGCGCCCGAAGCCGCTGGGCCCCGGCGGCGGCGGCTATGAGCCGGACAAGAAGCGGGGTGGGCGACGCTCCTCCCGTTAAGGGCCGATTTACCATATTTCAGACACTTAGGCACAAAAAAGAGACGTTTTGCCGTTCTACGCCTTGGCTGCCCGTGGCACTCTTCGCCCCATGACGCCGGCCCCGCCGGCGCGGTGAGGCAAGAGGGCCGGCAATGAAGGGCGAGAAACCAGTAATGGGCTTTGCGTGGTACGAGGCCGCCAGCTTCGACACGCTGCGCGAGCGCATGCCCGACATGAGCGACACCTACGACGACTGGCGCGAGGGCGCGGCGCGGGATGTGCTGCACCATGAGCGCCAGGGCTATCGCGTCATCCGCATCACCCTGCGGCCACCCGAGTTCTTCACCTGGTGCCGCAGCCGCGGCATCACCATGCCGGGGGTGCGGGAGCGCCGGCAATTCGCCGCCGATGGCGCGCGCAAGGTGGTGCGGGCCGAACGTGGCGTGCAGCGCAAGGGATTTTCATTCTTTTAAGCGAGGTTGTGTTAATCCTTCGGTAATCTGGAGCGGCTATGGTCCAGCCGTCACAGGTGCCATACCCCCGTGGCGTAACGCATTTCCTCCCTCATGCGGCCTGCTGCCGGGGGCGGCCATCTCCCCCCGATGCGCCGCCCCCATCCTTTTCCGCTCTGCACGATCCTCTGGCCTGCCTTGCGCGGGGCCGCTATGGGCTGGCGCAGCCTGGCCCGACGCGCCATCTTGCTGGCGCAACCAACGCGCCCCGCACCACGTCGTGCCGTGAGTTCCGAGGAGTTCAGCACCCATGCGCATCCTGTTGGTGGAGGATGATGCCGAAGTCGGCCGCTTCGTGAAGAAGGGATTGCAGGAGGCCGGCCACACCGTCGAGCACGTGCCGAACGGGCGCGAGGGCCTGTTCATGGCGGCCGGCGAGAATTTCGACCTTCTGGTGCTGGACCGCATGCTGCCCGGCGGCATCGACGGCGTCCGGCTGGTCGAGACCCTGCGCGGCCAGGGCAACCACACCCCTGTCCTGTTCCTGTCCGCCCTGGCGGGCGTCGATGAACGGGTGAAGGGCCTGAAGGCCGGTGGCGACGATTACCTGGTCAAGCCCTTCGCCTTCGCCGAGCTGCTGGCGCGGGTCGAGGCCCTGGGCCGCCGCCCGGCCGTCGATGCCCCCGCCACCCGGCTCAAGATCGCGGATCTGGAACTGGACCTGCTGTCCCGCACCGTCACGCGCGGAGGCAAGCGGATCGACGTGCAGCCGCGCGAGTTCCGGCTGCTGGAGCACCTGATGCGCCATGCCGGGCAGGTCGTCACCCGCACCATGCTGCTGGAGAAGGTCTGGGACTACCATTTCGACCCGCAGACCAATGTTATCGACGTGCATGTCTCCCGCCTGCGGCAGAAGCTGGACAAGGGCTTCGAGAAGCCGCTGATCCACACGGTGCGCAACGCCGGCTACATGATCCGCGCCGAGCCCTGAGGTGGCGCCCCCGCCGCATCCGCGGCCGGGCTCCGCCACCGGCCGCCCGCCGCCACAGCCGGTGCGGCGGCGGGTGCAGCAGCACCCGGGTCCGCTGTGGCGGCTGCTCTCCTCCACCTCCTTCCGCATCGCGCTGCTTTTCGCCACGCTCTTCCTGCTGGCGGGGCTGGCCTTCACCGGCGTGCTCTGGTGGGGCACCGCCGGTACGCTGGAGCGGCAGACCGATGCCGCCATCCGCGCCGATGCCCTGGCCCTGGCCGAACGCTGGCGCGAGGCCGGCGACAAGGCGGTGGCCGAGGCGATCAATGAGCGGCTGGCGCTGGATGCCGAGGACCAGACGGCCTACCTCCTGACCGGTCCGCACGGGCAGCGGCTGGCCGGCAACCTGGAACAACTGCCGGAGGACTACCGCGCCGATATCCAGTGGTATGCCATGACGCTGCTGCGCGATGGCATCCCCGGCGAGGCGCGGCTTTATGTTGTCCGCCTCCCCGATGGCTCGCATCTCGCGGTCGGGCGCGACGTGGGCGAGAAGCTGCGCCTGCGCGCGCTGCTGACCGAGGGGCTGGCCTGGTCGGCGGGCGTCGCCATCTTCTTCGCCTTCGCCGGGGCCTGGCTGCTGCGGCGCTGGCTGGAGGAGCGGCTGATCCCCGCCACCGCCACCGCCGCCCTCATCGCCGGCGGCGACCTTTCGCCCCGCGTGCCGCTGGCCGGGCGTGACGATGAATTCGAGGCACTGGGCCGCAGCATGAACACCATGCTGGACCGTATCGCGCATCTGATGGAGGGCGTGCGCGGCGTCTCGGACGCCATCGCGCATGACCTGCGCACCCCCATCGCCCGCGCCCGCTCCCGGCTGGAGGAGGCGCTGGAAACCTCCGACGACCCGGCCACGCTGAAGGCGGCGCTGGAACGTGGCATCGCCGACCTGGACAATGTCACCCGCGTCTTCCAGGCCGTGCTGCGCATCGCAGAGGTAGAGGCCGGCGCCCGCCGCGCCGCCTTCGCGCCGCTGGACCTGGTGCCGCTGCTGGCCGATGCCGCCGAGCTCTACGGCGCCACGGCGGAGGAGAATGGCCAGGTGCTGCGCACCGAATGGCCCGAGGCCCTGCCACTGACCGGCGACCGCGACCTGTTGCTGCAGGCCATCGCGAACCTACTGGACAATGCGGTGAAGTTCACGGTTCCCGGCGGCACCATCACCCTTTCCGCCGAGATGCAGGAGGATGCGGTGCTGATCCGCGTCGCCGACGAGGGCCCTGGCCTTTCGGCGGAGGACCGCCAGCGGGTGGGCGAGCGTTTCTTCCGCGCCGACAGTGCCCGCGCCACGCCGGGCTCGGGGCTGGGCATCTCCCTGGTGCGGGCGGTGGTGCAACTGCATGGCGGCATGCTCTGGTTCGAGGATGGCCAGGGCACGCGGCCGGAATACCCCGGGCTGACGGTCTGCCTCGGCCTGCCGGTCGCATGACCGTGTCTTCATCCGCCGCACACGCCCTGGCAGGGCGCGGCGCGGCAGGATGCGCCACATGCCGCCACGCTGGTTCCTGTTGCTGCCTCTTCTGGCTGGCCTTCCCGGTCCGGCCGCGGCGGAATCCTTGCGAACCGTACCGCAGGACATCAGCTACTGCCGAGAACTGGCCGCCCGCCTCGCGCCCCTGCCCGGCGCGGCGCGGGACCCCGCCCGTGCCCTGGCGGAGGAAGGCGTCCGCCTCTGCCGCGAGGGCTATGTGCGTACCGGCGTGGCCAAGCTGCGCCGGGCGCTGAGGGCGGCCCAGGGGCGCTAGCCGTCCGGCGCGGCCCTGCGCCGCCCCCGCGCCGCCAGCACTTCCGCCAGCGTCACTGGCCGGAAGTCCCAGGCATCGACACCGAGGTCGGCCTGCCGGGGCAGCGGCTTCAGCCGGCCGTGGCTATGGCCATGCAGGTTCCACCAGCCCTTCCCCATGTTGCGCCAGGTGCGGAAGGCATAGTGGCAGAGCACCAGCCCGGTGCCTTCCACTTCCACCTCCCGGTAGGGCTGCACGCTCTCCCAGCCCGGCAGGGCCAGGGCGGCGGGGCCGTCGTTGTTGCCGGTGATCAGGTGCTTGCGCCCGTGCAGTTGCGCCAGCAGCGCCCGCATGGCCTCCGGCTTCATGTTCAGCGCGAAGTCGCCCAGGTGCCAGACTTCATCCTCCGGCCGCACGGTGCTGTTCCAGCGCGCCAGCATGGCGGCATCCATCTCCGCCACGCTGGCGAAGGGGCGGCGGTAGAGGGCGCGGGCGCCGGCATGGCCGAAATGGGTATCGGCGGTGAAGAAGACGGTCATGCCCGGTGCTGAAGCCTCCCGGTGCCACGTGGCGTTCTTTCGGGGTGAACGATGGATCGGAGCACAGCCATGTCCCCTGAACGGAAAGACGTCATGAACAGCCCAGACCGCCAGAAGCCCGGCAACCATCCCGCCGCCCGCCCGGGGCAGGAGCCCGACCCCAAGGCGCAGAAGCCGGAATGGCGCCCGGGCGAGCCGGGCCTGCAAGGCGGCGCGCCGGACCAGGGCGCCACCAGCGGCACCGGCACCAGCCGGGGCTAGAGCAGATCCCGATCAGGCGGCATTGCCTGATCGGGTGAAGATACTCGCCGCACCAAAAAGCCAGAGCCGCTGGAGTAAGCCGAGGCGAGCGGAAACTGTTCTGGCTCAGCGGCGGCGCGGCACCTTCATCCGGGGCGAGGCCGCCACCGCCGCTGGCGCCACCAGCGCCGCCAGGCCGACCAGACCGAGAGCGGCCAGCCCCAGCGTCAGCGCCTTCCGCGCGCGGCTGGTGACGAATTCCCCACGCGCCGGGTTCACCCGCTCCAGGAAGGGACCGTCCACGCCGGGGTCGCCGAGGCTGGGCTTGAAGAGATTGCCCTCGGGGTCCCTTGGTGACCGCGCCGGGTCCAGCTGCGCTTCCCACATCTGGGAGGCCTTGTAGTCCGCGAAGGCCGGCGCCACCGCCTGCGCCGCCGCCATCTGCCAGGTGGAGCGGCCGACCCAGACCTCCCGCTCCCCCGACGCCACCGCCGCCAGGATGGCATTGGCGCAAAGCCGCGGGTCGAAGACCGGGTCCGGCGCATTCTGGGCCTGGCCGGTATGGTTGCGGGCGATGCGGAACTGCGGCGTGTTCACCGCCGGCAGATAGATGGTGCTGATGGTCACCGCGCTGCCGTCATGCAGCAGCTCCGACCGCAACGCGTCCGAGAAGCCCTGCACCGCCGCCTTGGCGCCGCAATAGGCCGATTGCAGCGGCGCCGCCCGCAGCCCGAGGCCGGAGGAGACCTGCACGATCCGCCCCCGGTTGCGCGGCTTCATGTAGCGCAGCGCCGCCAGGCTGCCGAAGACCTGCCCGTGGTAGGTGACATCGGTGACACGGCGGTATTCCTCCGGCGTGATCTCCGTGGCGGGGGAAAGCACCGTCGCCATGGCATTGTTCACCCAGGCCTCGATCGGGCCCAGCTCCCGCTCGATCCGCGCCGCCGCCGCGTCCACCGCCGCGGCATCGGCGACATCGGTGGGGATGGCCAGGGCGCGCACGCCCATGTCCTCCAGTTCCGCCCGGGTGGATTGCAGCCGCTCCTCCCCCCGCGCCAATACGGCGACATCCCAGCCCGCGCGCGCGAAAGCCTGCGCGGTGGCGCGGCCGATGCCCATGGTGCCGCCGGTGACGACGGCGACCCTGTGACGCGGGGTGCTGGCTGGTGCGGACATACGGCATCCTCCTGTGACTGCGGGATAAGAGCGCAACCCTTGCTGCGTTGAGGCCCGCGTGGTCACAGCCTGGAGAGGCCCGCGCACCACCGGGGAGCCATGCGCCGGCCCAGGCTTGGCCGCCACGCCCTTGCCGCTAGCCTGGACGTCACGGCGGCGGTCCCTTCCGCATGGCCGCGAACAGGACCCGACGGCATGACGGCCAAAGCCAAGCTCCACCCCGCCGCGCTCGCCGCGGGCGCCTGCCTGCTTTCCGGCATTGGGCTGGCACGGTTCGGCTATGTGCCGATGTTCCCCGCCATGGTGGAGGCCGGCTGGGTGGGTGGCGCGGGTGGCGGGCTGCTGGGAGCCTATAACTTCGCCGGGTATCTGCTGGGCGCTTTGCTGGGCCGCAGATTAGGGCAGCGGCTGGGCGTGCCGGGGGCGCTGGACCTTTGCATGGGGCTGCTGGTGCTCTCCTTCCTTGCCTGCGGCTGGCAGGGCGGGCTGGCCTGGCTGGCCGTCTGGCGCGGCTTGGCCGGCTTTGGCGGCGGGGTGCTGATGGCGGTCTCCGGCCCCGCCGCCCAGGCCGTGGTGCCGCCGGCGCAGCGTGGGCTCGCGGGGGGCGTGCTGACCTCCGG
>NZ_JACTUZ010000131.1 GCF_014490445.1 Pseudoroseomonas ludipueritiae
CGGCCGCCGCGCCCGTGGCCCCCGCGCCGGCGGCGCCCGCTTCCCCCTATGCCTTCGGCGCGCCCACCGGGGCCGTCGGCTCCTCCCGCATCGAGACGCGCAGCCTGCGCCAGCTCGGCCTCGCGGGGCCGATGCAGTTGCGCGGTACCTCGGACCTCCAGGGCCTGCTCTTCGGCATCCGGGCGGATGAGGTGGTGACGGCGGCCAAGCTGACCATCCAGGGCGCGACCTCGCCGGCGCTGATCCCCGAGCTGAGCCAGGTGGCGGTGACGCTGAACGACCAGTTCGTCGGCACCGTGGCGCCGGACAAGGCACGCCCGGCCTTCGGCCCGATCGAGTTCCCGATGAACCCGGTCTTCTTCGCCGATGCCAACCGGCTGAACTTCCGCTTCACCGGCCGCTATGCCATCGAGTGCAACGACCCGCTCTCCGGCCTGCTCTGGTCCACCGTCTCGGACCTTTCCACCGTGCAGCTGACGCTGGAGCGGCTGCCGCTGCCGCGTGACCTGGCGCGGCTGCCCGAACCCTTCTTCGACCCCCGTGTTTTGCGGGAGCCGCTGAACCTGCCGGTGGTGCTGCCGGAAGGCGCCGGCAACGACGTGGTGCGCGCCGCCGCCATCGCTTCCTCCTGGTTCGCGGTGCAGGCGGATTATCGCGGCGCCATCTTCCCGGTCAGCAGCGGCGTGCCGGCGCGCGGCAACGCGGTGGTGATCGCGGCGGGGCCGGATGCGGTGCCGGGCCTCACGCTGCCCCGCATGGATGGCCCGACGCTCGCCGTGGTGCCCAACCCCGGCGACCCGGACGGGCTGCTGCTGGTGGTGGGCGGCCGCAACGGCGCAGATGCCGCCGCGGCGGCGCAGGCGCTGGCGGTGGGGCGGCAGGCGCTCTCGGGCGAGATCGCGATGGTGCAGGCGCCGGACATGCCGCCGCGCCAGCCCTATGACGCGCCGCGCTGGGTCCGCTCCGACCGCCCGGTGAAGTTCGGCGAGCTGGTGGACCCCTCGGAGCTGCAATCCTACGGCTTCGCGCCGGGCACCATCGCGCTGCCCTTCCGCACCGCGCCCGACCTCTACACCTGGCGCGACCGCGCCCTGCCGGTGGATGTCTTCTACCGCGCGCCTCCAGGGCCCATCACCGATGTCGCGGTCTCCCGCCTCGATGCCGGGCTGAACAACGTCTACCTGCGTTCCTTCCCGCTGCGCGAGGCCGAGCCGGGCTGGCCCTGGAACTGGATCGCGCGCCGGGTGCGCGCCGCCAGCCTAGCGGACCGCTCGGAAGGGCAGGTGGGCCTGCCGCCCTACCTGATCTTCGGCCAGAACGAGCTGCAACTGCGCTTCGACATGCGGCCGCTGAACCGGGGCGACTGCGTCTCCATCCCTGGCGATGTGCGCGCCTCGATCGACCCCGACAGCACGCTGGACCTGTCGCGCGGCTACCGCTTCACGGAGATGCCGAACCTGGCCTTCTTCGCCGGCAGCGGCTTCCCCTATACCCGGCTGGCTGATTTCGCCGAAACGGCGGCGGTGCTGCCGGAGCGGCCGACAGGCTCCGAGCTTTCGGCCTTCCTGACGCTGCTGGGGCGGCTTTCGGCCAATGTCGGCCATGCCGCCACCCGCATCGCCATCGCCCGCCCTTCCGGCATCCAGGAGGTGGCGAACCGCGACCTGATGCTGATCGGCGCCATCACGCGCCAGCCGGTGCTGGCCGATATGCTGCGCGACCGCAGCCCGCTGCAGATCGATGGCAACCGCGTCACCCTGGCGCTGGGCGATGCGTTGGGCGGCTTCCGCAACCTCTTCATCGGCGATGACGAGCGGCAGCAGCGCGACCAGTTGCAGGCCACCCTGGCGGCGCCGGGTGCCGGCAGCGGCATGCTGCTGGGCTTCCAGAGCCCGCTTTCGGCCAAGCGCAGCGTGGTGGCCCTGACCGGCAGCAGCCCGCAGGGCGTCGAGGCCATGGTGGCCGCCTTCCGCGACACGGACCTGCTGCCACGCATCCAGGGCGACCTCGCCATCCTCTCCAACGGGCGGATGACCTCCTACAAGGTGGGGCGGAACTACACGGTCGGCTTCATCCCGCCCTGGCTCTGGCCGCAATACTACCTGGGCGCGCGGCCGGACACGCTGCTGCTGATGGTGCTGGTGGCTGCCCTGCTGGTGGGGATGCCGGGCTACTGGCTGATGCGCCGCCGCGCCGCCCGCCGGCTGCGGACCCGGACCTGAGGGCCCGGGCAGGAACAACAACCGGCAGAAGCAACGACGCGGAGGATGCAGAGACCGATGACTGAGACGGACCACGCCGCCCTGGCCTATCTGGCGCGCCGCGATGTCAGCCGGCAGTGGCGCGGCTTCCTGGCCGCGTTGCTGGAGGTGCTGGACGCGCAGATGGACCGCGCGGCGCGGGATGCCCTGCTGCGCGCCGTGGGCCAGCGTTTCGCCGCCGCCATGCCGCTGCCCCCCGCCGAGACGCTGGAAGGGCTACAGCGCCTGATGAACGAGGCACTGGCCGCCGCCGCCTGGGGCCATGTGGCGCTGGAGTTGGACCCGCAGGACCGCCGGCTGCGCTTCCGCCACAGCGCCGCCCCCTGCATCGCCACCGTGCAGGACCCGGCCGGCGCCTGGCTCGGCCCGGTGCTGGAGGGGCTCTATGGCGCTTGGCTCGGTGCCCAGCCAGGGGGCGAGGAGGCTGGCGCCGCCACCGTGCGGCTGGAGTCGCTGGAGCCCGGCCTGGCCCGGCTGCAATACGGCGCCTGAGGAGCGGGCAGGGCGCATCCCTGCCATCTCGGCGCTTGCCATCCCGGGGCCGGGCGGGCATGCCGCCGCCATGCCCCTGCCGCCAGAGCCGACCGAATACGACATCGCCCGCCTGGGTGCCGCCGGCGACGGCCTGGCCCAGGGCGCCGATGGCCGCCCCGTCTTCATCCCCTATGCCCTGCCCGGGGAGCGTGTGGCCGCCCGCGTCACCGGCAAGCTGGGCGATGGCCAGGCCGCCGAACTGACCGCGCTGCTGCGCCCGGCGCCCGAGCGCGCCGAGCCGCCATGCCCTTATTTCGGCCGTTGCGGCGGCTGCACCATGCAGCACATGGCCATCCCGCCCTATGCCGAATGGAAGCGGGCGCGGCTGGCCGAGGCGCTCTCCCGCGCCGGCTACCCGGATGCCGTTGTGGCCGAGCCCGCCGTGACGCCGCCGCAGACCCGCCGCCGCGCCGACTTGGCGCTGCGCCGGGCCGATGGCGTGCCGGTGCTGGGCTTCCATGCCCGCGGCAGCGGCGCCGTGGTGGGTCTCGACACCTGCCTGGTGCTGGACCCGGCGCTGGTGGCGCTGTTCCAGCCGCTGAAGACCATGCTGCGCAGCCTCTCGGCCTTCCGGCGGGAAGGCTCGGCGGTGCTGAACCTGCTGGACAGCGGCCCCGACCTGCTGCTGCGGCTGGATGGCGTCCCCAACACCGCCGACCGCGCCCTGCTGGCCGATTTCGCCCGCGCCCATGGCCTGCCACGCATCGCCTGCGCACCGCTGAAGGGCATGGTCAGCGAGAATGTGGCGCAGATCGGCCCTGTCTCCATCGCCCTGGGTGGCGTGGCGGTGGCGCCGGCCCCCGGCGCCTTCCTGCAGGCGACGCCGCAGGGGGAGGCCGCCATTGTTGCCGCCGTGCTGGCCGGCCTGCCGAAACTGACCGGCAAGGCCCGCATCGCCGACCTTTACGCCGGGCTGGGCACGCTCTCCTTCCCGCTTTCCGCCCGCGCCCGTGTCACGGCCTATGAAGGGGCGCCGGAGGCCGTGGCGGCGCTGGATGCCGCCGCGCGCCATTCCGGCGGGCGGGTGCAGGCGGTGAAGCGCGACCTTTCCCGCCAGCCGCTGATGCCGAAGGAGCTGGACGCCTTCGCCGCCGTGGTGCTGGACCCGCCCTTCGCCGGCGCCGCCGACCAGATGCCGCTGCTGGCCCGCACCACCAAGCTGGAGCGGATCATCTATGTCTCTTGCAACCCGGCGGCGCTGGGGCGGGACGCGAAGCTGTTGCAGGCGGCCGGCTGGCGGCTGGCCTCGGCCACGCCGGTGGACCAGTTCCTGTGGTCGGCGCAACTGGAAGCCGTGGTGGTCTTCGCCCGCGGCCGCTAGGCTTGATCCCGGCCCCGCCGCGCCCAATTCGGCAAGGTATGTCTCTGGACCGGGAGAGAATTCGATGGTGATCGACCGACGTGGCTTGATGGCGGCGGCTGGCACGCTGGCCGCCATGCCGCTGCTGGCACGGCTGGGCTGGGCCCCCTGGGGCAGTGCCGCCGCGCAGACCCAGGCGGCGCCTAGCGTGGCAGCGCAGGCGGCCGGCGCCACCGGCCCGGCCCCGACCCCTGGCTTCTTCCGCTTCAAGCTAGGCAACCGCACCGTCACCATGGTGAGTGACGGCTATGGCACCCGGCCGGACCCCACCAAGGGCTTCGTGCGCAATGTCGAGGCCACCGTGGTGGAGGAAGCCCTGAAGGCCGCCTTTCTGCCCACCGACGCGCTGCGCCTGCCTTATACCGTGCCCTTCCTGGAAACGGCCGATGGGCTGATCGCCTTCGACATCGGCACCGGCGGGCAATTGGGCAATACCGCCGGGCGGCTGGCCGCCAATATGCAGGCGGCGGGGCTGGACCCGGCGAAGGTGACGCAGATCGTCTTCACCCATTTCCACGGCGACCACATCACCGGCCTGACCACCGCCGACGACAAGCCCGTCTTCGCCAATGCCCAGCTGGTCGTCCCCGAGGCGGAGTGGGACTATTGGATGAGCGAGGAGAATGCCAACAAGGCGCCCGAGGCGATGAAGGGCGCCTTCGCCAATGTCCGCAAGCGCTTCGAGCCCTACAAGGCCCGTATTCGCAAGATGGACCGTGATGGCGAGGTGATGCCGGGCGTGGTGGCGCTCTCCACCCCCGGCCATACGCCGGGACACACCAGCTACCTGCTCTCCAACGGCGATGCACAGGCGCTGGTGCTGGGCGACCTGACCAACCGGCCCGAGCTGAACCTGGCCCATCCCAACTGGCACCTGGTCTTCGACATGGATGCCGACCAGGCGGAAAAGACACGGCGGGAGGTGCTGGACCGCGTGGCCAGCGACCGCATCCGCTGCATGGGCTATCACTTCCCCTTCCCGGCGAATGGCTATGTCGCCAAGGAAGGCGAGGGCTACCGCTTCATTCCGGCGGATTGGTCGACGGGGGTCTGATCCTGTGACGGGGTGGGGCCAAAAAGGGCTCCGCCCTCTCTGGACACACCCGCCGGGGTGACAGTGTCACCCCGGACCCCGCCTTCAGTTTTTTAGGTGAGAGACCTGGCGCGCCGGAGGTCATGGACCTCCGGCGACTGCGGATTCAGCCCGTGCGGCCTTTTTTCAAAAGCTGGCGCCGCGCTGCGGCCTCAAAGTGGAAAACTCGAAGCGGGGTCCGGGGTGGACTTTCCACCCCGGCGGGGGCCTGGGGGCAGCGCCCCCAGCCTTGCTTCAGACGTGGAAGCTTTCCCCGCAGCCGCAGCGCCCCTTTTCATTGGGGTTCACGAAGGTGAAGCCGGCGGACATGGCCTTCACCTCGTAGTCCATGGTTGTGCCGATCAGGAAGAGCGTGGCCTTGCGGTCCACCAGCACCGTCACGCCGTTGCTGGTGACCACCTCGTCGCCCGGCCCGGGCGCATCGGCCCAGGTCAGGTCATAGGACATGCCGGAGCAGCCCTTGGTATTGACGGCCACGCGCAGCAACTTGCCTTCCTGCCCGCCGGCATAAAGGGCGCGCAGGCGCTCGGCCGCAGCATCGGAGACCTGCATCAGCGGCGGCAGGGCGCGGGCGGGGCGCGGGGCGGTGGTGGAGGTGCTCATCGAAACCCCTCTCTCAGTACATGTTCAGGGCGAGGCGGGCGTCCTCGCTCATCCGGGACGGGTCCCAGGGCGGGTCCCAGACCACCTCGACCGTGCAGTCGGTGACGCCGCGGATCAGGCGAATGGCTTCCTCCACCTGCTGCGGCAGCTCCTGGGCCGAGGGGCAGGAGGGGGCGGTCAGCGTCATCTCCACCGCCACCTTGCCGTCATCGCCGATCTCGACCGCGTAGATCAGGCCCAGCTCATAGATATTCACCGGGATCTCGGGGTCATAGACCGTGCCGATGGCGCTGATCACCGCATCCTCGGACACAGCCGGGCGGGTCTCGCCATCCGGGGTCCAGGCACCATGGCCGGTGCTGGGGGCGGTTGTCGTGTTGTCACTCACTGCTTGCCGCCTCCTGCTTGTTGTCCAGCGCGTTGTTCAGCGTGTGCCAGGCCAGCGTCGCGCATTTCACGCGGCTCGGGTATTCGGAGACACCGCCCAGCACCTGCAGCCGCTCCATCTCCTCGGCCAGATTGGCCTCGCATTCGGGGCAGGTGCCGGTCATGGCCAGGCTGCGGAACTTCTCGCCCAGTTCGTGGGCCTCGGCGGCGGTCTTGCCGCGCACCGTCTCGGTCATCAGGCTGGCGGAGGCCATGGAGATGGCGCAGCCACGGCCCTGGAAGCCGGTGTCGGCGATGCGGCCTTCCCCATCCAGCTTCACCCAGAGTTCCATTCGGTCGCCGCACATGGGGTTGTCGCCGCGCGCGTGGCGGTCGGCATCCTCCAGCCGGCGGAAGTTCCGGGGCTTGCGGCCGTGGTCCAGGATGACTTCCTGATACAGGTCGCGCAGGTCATCGAACATTACGCGAAAAACTCCCTGGCCTTGACCAGCGCCTCGGCGAGGTAATCGACCTCTTCCATCGTGGTATAGAGGCCGAAGGAAGCGCGGCAGGTGCTTTCCACGTTAAATCGTGCGTGCAGCGGCTCGGCGCAATGGCGGCCGGAGCGCACGGCGATGCCGGTTCGGTCGAGCAGGGTTGCGAGATCGTGGGAATGCGCATTGTCCAGCGCGAAGGCGAAGACGCCGCCACGGTCCTGCGCCCGGCCCAGCAGGGTCAGGCCCTCGATGGGCGTGAGCTTCGCCATGGCGTGGTCCACCAGGGCGCGCTCATGCGCCTCGATGGCCTCCATGCCGATGGATTCCACGTAGTCGATGGCGGCATGCAGGCCGATGGCCTCGATGATCGGCGGCGTGCCGGCCTCGAACTTGTTGGGCACCACGGCGGCGATGAAGCGCTCCAGCGACACTTCCGCGATCATGTCGCCGCCGCCGAGGAAGGGCGGCATTTCCTCCAGCAGCTCCATGCGCGCCCAGAGCACGCCGATGCCGGTGGGGCCATAGAGCTTGTGGCCGGTGAAGACATAGAAGTCGCAGCCGATGGCCTGCACGTCCACGCGCCGGTGCACGGCGGCCTGGGAGCCGTCCAGCAGCAGTTTTGCCCCATGCGCATGGGCGAGGCGGGCCAGTTGCGCGGCGGGCGTCACGGTGCCCAGGACGTTCGACATATGCGTGACGGCGAAGAGTTTGACTTTTCCATCCGCCAGCTTGGCCTCGACATCGGCCAGGTCCAGCTCGCCGGCATCGGTGATGCGGGCCACGCGCAGTTCCACGCCATGCGCATCCCGCAGCATCTGCCAGGGGATGAGATTGGCGTGGTGCTCCATCTCGCTGATCAGCACGGCGTTGCCGGGCTTCATCACCCCGCGCCCGAAGCTATGGGCGACAAGGTTGATGGCGGCGGTGGAGGAGGGGGTGAAGACGATCTCCCGTTCATCCGCCGCGTGGAGGAAACGGGCCACGGCGGCGCGGGCGGCCTCGTAATCGGCGGTGGCGCGTTCCGACAGGTTATAGGCGCCGCGATGGACATTGGCGTAGGCCGTTTCCATCGTGCGCACCATGGTGTCGATCACCGCGCGCGGCTTCTGCGCCGATGCCCCGGAATCCAGGAACACCAGCTTCTTGCCGCGCACGGTCTGCGACAGGATCGGGAAATCCCGCCGCACGCGCTCCACGTCGAAGACAGGGGCCAGCACCGCGCCGTCCATGTTACGCGACCTTTTCCCACCAGCCGGAAACGGCGGTGGCCAATGCGTTGCGGGCCGTCTCGTCCTCCACCGTCTCGACCGCTTCCTGCAGGAAGGCCTCGATCAGCATGGAGCGGGCGGTGGCGGCGGGAATGCCGCGGGCGCGCAGGTAGAAGAGCTGGTCCTCGTCCAGCTCGCCCACCGTGGCGCCGTGCGAGCACTTCACGTCGTCGGCGTAGATTTCCAGCTGCGGCTTGCTGTCGATCTCCGCTTCCGGAGACAGCAGCAGTGCCTGGTTCATCTGGTAGCCGTCGGTGCGCTGGGCGATCTGGTGGACGTGGATCTTGCCCTGGAAGACGCCGCGCGACTTGCCGGCCAGCACCGTCTTCACTGTCTGGCGGCTGGCGCAATCGGGCGCCGCGTGGTCCAGGAAGGTGGTGCAGTCGCCGTGCTGGCCATCGGCCAGCAACTGCGCGCCGTTCAGATGCGCCATGGCCTTGGGGCCATCGAGCGAGACATAGGCCTCGGACCGCGACAGCTTGGCGCCCGCATGCAGCAGGAAGCTGTCATAGGTCGCGCCCGCCGCCGCCTTCGCGAAGACCGTGGAGAGGAAGATGCCCTCGGCGCCTTCCTGCTGCAGGCGGGCATGGGTCAGGTGCGCGCCTTCCGCCAGCTCGATCTCGATGACCGGGTTGTGCAGGTAGCGGCCCTCGCCACGGCCCACCGCGCGCTCGATCAGCACCAGCTGCGCGCCGGCGCCGAGGCGGATGACATGGCGCGGATGCACCGCCACCGGCCGGTCGCCTTCCGCCTGGATGATCGAGAGCAGCTCGATCGCCCCGGCATCCTGGCCGGCGGGCAGGTCGATCAGCACGCCATCCTCGAAGAGCATGGTGTTCAGCGCCGCCATGGGCACGTCGTCCATGCGCGCCACGCTGCCCAGCAGGCCCTCGGCCGCCCCCAGCTCGGCGCCCAGGCTACGCACCGGGGCATTGGTCAGGTCGGCGCGGAAGCGGCCGTCGATCAGCACGGCGCGGGCGGGGGCCACGGCCTCCGGCAGCACCACATCCTCATCGACCGGCGTCAGCGCCTCACCGAAGCCGGTGCGGGCCAGCAGGGCGAGGTCGGTATAGTGCCAGGCCTCGATCTTGCGGGTCGGGAAGCCATTGGCGCGGAAGGCCTCGGCCGCGCGCTGGCGCAGCGCCTGCACCCAGGGGGTGCGGGTGCCGGGCAGGCGGGGCTGGAGTCCTTCGTAGCGGCGCAGGAAGCCTTCGGGGCCGGGTTCGAAAATCGCGTTCATGCCGCCTGCACGGCGCCGTAGCCGCTCTCCTCAAGCTGCTTCGCCAGTTCCGGCCCGCCGGATTGCACGATGCGGCCGCCCATCAGCACGTGCACGCGGTCGGGCACGATGTAGTTGAGCAGGCGCTGGTAGTGGGTGATGACGAGGGCGGAGAAATCCGGGCCGCGCAGCGCGTTGACGCCATCGGCCGCGATCTTCAGCGCATCGATGTCGAGGCCGGAATCCGTCTCGTCCAGGATGGCGAGGCCGGGCTTCAGCAGCGCCATCTGCAGCACCTCGTTGCGCTTCTTCTCGCCGCCGGAGAAGCCGACATTCACGCCGCGCTTCAGCATGTCCTCCGGCATCGACAGCTCCTTCATCCGCTGGCGGGCCAGCTTCAGGAACTGCATGGCGTCCAGCTCCGGCTCACCCTTGGTGCGGCGGATGGCGTTCAGCGCCGTGCGGAGGAAATTGGCATTGCCGACGCCCGGCAGTTCCACCGGGTACTGGAAGGCCAGGAAGACGCCGGCGGCGGCGCGCTCCTCCGGCTCCATCGCCAGCAGGTCGATGCCGTTGAAGGTGGCCGTGCCGCCCGTGACCTCATAACCCTCGCGGCCCGCGAGCACGTAGGACAGCGTGGACTTGCCACCGCCATTGGGGCCCATGATGGCATGGACCTCGCCCGTCGGGATCTCCAGGTCGATCCCATTCAGGATCTGCTTGCCATCGATTTCGGCCGTCAGGCCTTCGATCTTCAACATGTGTAACTCGTCCGTCCCAAAATCTGTGGCCGGGAGCAGGGTGCCCGCGCGCCCCGCTCCACCGGCGAATTAGCCAACCGAGCCTTCAAGGCTGATCTGCAGCAGCTTCTGCGCCTCGACCGCGAATTCCATCGGCAGCTCCTTCAGAACTTCCCGGCAGAAGCCGTTCACGATCAGGCCCACCGCGTCTTCCTGGCTGAGGCCGCGCTGACGGCAGTAGAAGAGCTGGTCCTCGGCGATGCGCGAGGTGGTCGCCTCATGCTCCACCTTGGCGGAGATGCAGCGGTTCTCGATATAGGGCACCGTATGCGCGCCGCACTGGTCGCCGATCAGCAGGCTGTCGCACTGGGTGAAGTTGCGGGCGCCGCTGGCCTTGGGGCTGATGCGCACCAGGCCGCGATAGGTGTTCTGCCCGCGCCCGGCGCTGATGCCCTTGGACACGATGGTCGACTTCGTGTTCTTGCCGATATGGAACATCTTCGTTCCCGTATCGGCCTGCTGGTAGTTGTTGGTGATGGCGACGGAATAGAACTCGCCCACCGAATCATCGCCCTGCAGGATGCAGGAAGGGTACTTCCAGGTGATGGCCGAACCCGTCTCCACCTGCGTCCAGGAGATCTTGGAACGGGCGCCACGGCAGGCGCCGCGCTTCGTCACGAAGTTGTAGATGCCGCCCTTGCCCTCGGCATCGCCGGGGTACCAATTCTGCACCGTGCTGTACTTGATGGTGGCGTCATCCATCGCCACCAGCTCCACCACCGCGGCGTGAAGCTGGTTCTCATCGCGCATCGGCGCCGTGCAGCCTTCGAGGTAGCTCACATGGCTGCCCGCATCGGCGATGATCAGCGTGCGCTCGAACTGGCCGGTGCTCTTGGCGTTGATGCGGAAGTAGGTGGAAAGCTCCATCGGGCAGCGGACGCCCTTCGGGATGTAGACGAAGGAGCCATCCGTGAAGACCGCGCTGTTGAGGGCGGCGAAGAAGTTGTCGCCCTGCGGCACCACGCTGCCGAGATACTGGCGCACCAGCTCCGGATGGTTCTGCACCGCCTCGGAGATGGAGCAGAAGATGATGCCTTCCTTCTCCAGCCGCGCCTTGAAGGTGGTGGCGACGGAGACGCTGTCGAAGACCGCGTCCACGGCCACCGGCAGGCGCTCGCCATCCATCTCGGCACCCTCGACGCCGGCCAGCAGCGCCTGCTCCTTCAGCGGGATGCCCAGCTTCTCATAGGTGCGCAGCAGCTCGGGGTCGACCTCGTCCAGCGACTTCGGCCCGGCCTTCTTCACCGGCGCGGCGTAGTAATAGGAATCCTGGTAGTCGATGGGCGGATACTTCACCGCGGGCCAGCGCGGCTCCTCCATCTTCTGCCACATGGCGAAGGCCTTCAGGCGCCAGTCGAGCAGCCACTGCGGCTCGTTCTTCTTGGCGCTGATGAAGCGGACGATATCCTCGTTCAGCCCCTTGGGGGCGAACTCCATCTCGATGTCCGTCTCGAAGCCGTACTTGTAGGCACCCTCGGTAACGGACTGGACGGCGTCAATGGTTTCGGTCACGGCAGGCATGGGTCGGGGTCCCTACTCGGCAGCCAGGGATGCCGGCATGGCCGGCAGGGGATTGGAGGAAGCGGCAGCGGTACGGCCATGCGACTGGCAGGTGCGCGTGGCCGGACCGGCAAGGTCGGCAAGGGTGATGGAGGCGAGCGCGCCGCGCACGGCCTCGTTCACCGGGTCCCATCGGCCGCGCACGGGGCAGGTCGCCTCCGTCTCACAGCCACCGGAGGCGCCATCGACGCAGGCGGTGAGGGCGATCGGCCCATCCACCGCCAGGATGACGTCGGAAAGGGCGATCTCCGCCAGCGGCCGCGCCAGGCGATAGCCGCCGCGCGCGCCGCGCAGCCCATCCACCAGCCCGGTATGGGCCAGGGCCTTCAGCACCTTGGCCACCGTGGGCTCGGCGATGCCGGTGCACTGGGCCAGGCAGGGCGCGGTCTGCATGCCGCCCTCGGCATCCAGCCGGGCCAGCACGACCACAGCGTAATCGGTGAGCTTCGACAGCCGCAGCAAAAGCGGGCCTCTCCTTTTAAAGTGGACCTGATTCGTCCGGTTTCAGGCAGATGCGCTTTGGACCCCTGAATGTCAAGGAAGTCGCACCCCCGGTTTGCCTGCCGGGCATGGCGGTGCCACCCTGGGCGCATGCCGAAATCCGCCGCCTTCCCCCGCCATGCCGCCAGCCTGATCCTGTGGCGGCAGCGCGCCAGTGGGGATACCGAGATCCTGATGGGCCTGCGCCATGCGGGCCACCGCTTCATGCCCGGCCGCCTGGTCTTTCCCGGCGGGCGGGTGGACTTCGCCGACCGCGCCGCCCCCGCCGCCAGCGAGCCCCGGCCCAGCACCCGCGCCGCCCTGGAACGCGCCG
>NZ_JACTUZ010000132.1 GCF_014490445.1 Pseudoroseomonas ludipueritiae
TAGGTGGCCACGGCATCGCATGGCAGGCCGAGGGCCTGGAAGTCCGGCGTCAGATCCCCCTCGCGCGAAATGGAGAGGGCCAGCGACACATCCGGCCGCGCCATCAGCCCGCGCGCCAGGCAGAGCGCGAATTGCGCGCCGCCGCCACGCCGGCCCCAGTACCAGAGCAGGACGCGCAAGGTGGCTCAGATCGCCACGCGCACGCCGAGCTCCACCACGCGGTCGCTCGGGATGCGGAAGAATTCGGTGGCCGGCAGGGCATTGCGGCTCATCACCGAGAAGAGCGCCTGCTGCCAGCGGGAGAGCTTGGGCACGGCGGCGGCCACCAGGGTCTCGCGCCCCAGGAAGTAGCTGGCCTGCATCGGATCGAAATCGACGCCGGGGAGCGATTCCAGCTCCCGCGGGATATTCGGGCTCTCCTGGAAGCCATAGTGCAGGATGACGCGGTGGATGCCGGGGGCCATCTCCGTCACCTCCCGCCGCTCCGGTGCCTGGGGCACGTCGTCGTTGATCACGGTGACAAAGAGCACGCGCTCATGCAGCACCTTGTTGTGCTTCAGGTTGTGCAGCAGCGCATTGGGCAGGTAGTCGGCCTGCCCGGTCATGAAGACGGCGATGCCCGGCACGCGCAGGGTGCGCGACTGCGGCAGGCGGGCCAGGTAGGACTTCAGCGGCAGGCTGTCCTGGCGGAAGCGGTCGAAGAGCAGGTCGCGGCCCCGGCGCCAGGTCAGCATCATGGTGAAGAGCACGGCGCCGAGCACCAGCGGCACCCAGCCGCCATCCGGCACCTTCAGCACATTGGAGATGAAGAAGCCAAGGTCCAGCAGGAAGAGCGGCACCATCACCGCCGCCACCGCCGGCACCGACCAGCTGAAGCGGCGGCGCAGCACCAGCCCGGCCAGCATGGAGGTGCACAGGAAGGTGCCGGTCACCGCGATGCCATAGGCGGCGGCGAGGCTGTCGGAATTGTGGAAGGAGAGCACCAGGATCACCACGCCGATCAGCAGGGCGTAGTTGATCTGCGGCATGTAGATCTGCCCTTCCTCGGTTTCCGAGGTGTGCCGCACGATCAGGCGCGGCAGGAAGCCCATCTGCACGCATTGCCGGGCAATGGAGAAGGCGCCCGAGATCATGGCCTGGCTGGCGATGATG
Source organism: Pseudoroseomonas ludipueritiae (assembly GCF_014490445.1). Lineage (GTDB taxonomy): Bacteria > Pseudomonadota > Alphaproteobacteria > Acetobacterales > Acetobacteraceae > Pseudoroseomonas > Pseudoroseomonas ludipueritiae. The sequence continues at coordinate 1,153 of NZ_JACTUZ010000132.1, forward strand.
GTGGCCAGCGTCGCCAGCACCACCAGCGGCAGACGCAGCCATTCCGGCGCCAGCAGGTAGAAGGGATTCTCCAGCGCCAGGGGGTCGGAAAGCAGCAGCGCGCCCTGGCCCAGATAGTTCAGGGTCAGCGAAGGCAGCACGAACCACAGCCAGCCGAAGCGGATGGGGCGGGCGCCGAAATGGCCCATATCGGCGTAAAGCGCCTCCGCCCCCGTCACCGCCAGCACCACCGAGCCCAGCGCCACGAAGGCGGCCAGCTTGTAGCGGGCGCAGAAGGTCAGCGCATGGTGCGGGCTGAGCGCCACCAGCACCTCCGGCTCCTTGATCAGCTCGATCAGGCCCAGGATGCCGAGGCTGGCGAACCACACCGCCGTGATGGGCCCGAAGATCCGCCCCAGCCCATGGGTGCCGCGGTACTGCACCAGGAAAAGCCCGACAAGGATAGCCAGGGAGATCGGGATCACCACGCTGTCAAAGACGGGCGAGATGGTGTGCAGGCCCTCGACAGCCGAGAGCACGGAGATGGCGGGGGTGATGATGCCATCCCCGAAGAAGAGCGCCGCGCCGATGATGCCGGCCAGCACCACCAGCCGGCGGGAGCGGTCGGAGCGCGCGACGCGCTGCGCCAGGGCCATCAGGGCCAGGATGCCGCCCTCGCCCCGGTTGTCGGCGCGCAGCACCAGCAGGACGTATTTCACCGTCACCACCAGGATGAGCGACCAGAAGATCAGGCTGAGCACGCCCAGGATCTCCCACCGCTCCAGCCCATCGGCGGAGAAATGCAGCAGGGAGGCGCGCAGCGCGTAAAGCGGGCTGGTGCCGATGTCGCCGAAGACCACGCCCAACACCCCAAGCAGGAGCGCGGGTGTCAGGGGACGGGAGTCGGATGATGGATCTGGAGCGGACACGGCCATGCTGCTTTGGTGCAGCCGGAACGCATAGGCGTTCGGGGGGTTGCCGCGCAAGATCGGTGCAATGGCCGCCCCGGCGGGGGCAGATGCGCGGCGGAGGCCGCGACTCCGGCCCGCCGCAGGTGGCGGCGGGCCGGCGGCGGGGCTCAGTGCCCGCGCAGGATCTGGCTGAGGAAGGTCTTCAGCCGGTCGGTCTTGGGGTTGTTGAAGACCTGGTCGGGGGTACCGGATTCCACCACCTCGCCCCGGTCCATGAAGACGACGCGGTCGGCCACCTGCCGGGCGAAGCCCATCTCATGCGTCACGCAGATCATGGTCATGCCGGTATCGGCCAGCATCACCATGGTATCGAGCACCTCCTTGATCATCTCCGGGTCGAGGGCCGAGGTCGGCTCGTCGAAGAGCATGATCTTGGGCTTCATGCAGAGCGCGCGGGCGATGGCCACGCGCTGCTGCTGGCCGCCCGAGAGCTGGCCGGGGAACTTGCGCGCCTGTTCCGGGATCTTGACCCGGGTCAGGTATTCCATCGCCAGTTCCTCGGCCTCCTTCTTCGGCATGCGGCGGACCCAGATGGGCGCCAGCGTGCAGTTCTCCAGCACCGTCAGGTGCGGGAAGAGGTTGAAGGACTGGAAGACCATGCCGACCTCGCGCCGGATGGCATCGAGGTTCCGCAGGTCGGCGGTCAGTTCCATGCCATCGACGATGATGCGGCCTTCCTGGTGCTGCTCCAGCCGGTTGATGCAGCGGATCATGGTGGACTTGCCGGAGCCGGAGGGGCCGCAGACCACCACCCGCTCCCCTTCCGCCACCGAGAGCGACACGTCGCGCAGCACATGCATCGCGCCGTACCACTTGTTCACCTTGTCCATCAGGATCGCCGGCGGCGCGTCCGTCCGCGCGGCGGAGGCGACGGAATGGTTGAGAGTGGTGCTCATCGGGACGTTCCGTTTCGAAAGGTTTGGGGGACGCGGCGCATCAGCGCACCCGGTGGCGGTTCAATTCCGCCTCCAGCCCCTGGCTGTAGCGGGACATGGCGAAGCAGAAGATGAAGTAGATGATGCCGACGAAGACATAGACCTCGACGCCGAAGCCCTGCCAGGCCGGCTCCACCACCGCCGTCTTGCCTGCGGTCAGAAGGTCGAAGATGCCGATGATCAGGACCAGGGAAGTATCCTTGAACAGGCCGATGAAGGTGTTCACCAGCGGCGGGATCACCAGCCGCAGGGCCTGCGGCAGGATAATGAAGCCGGTCTTCTGCCAATAGGACAGGCCCAGGGCATCCGCCGCCTCATACTGCCCGCGCGAGAGGGCCTGCAGGCCGCCGCGGATCACCTCCGCCAGATAGGCGGCGGCGAAGAGGATGATGGCGACCTGGGCGCGCAGCAGCTTGTCGATGTTCATGCCTTCCGGGAGGAAGAGCGGGAACATGACGCTGGCCATGAAGAGCAGGCTGATCAGCGGCACGCCGCGGATCAGCTCCACATAAACAATGCAGAGCATCTTGATGGCGGGCATGCGGGAGCGCCGGCCCAGCGCCACCAGCACCGCCAGCGGAAAGGCGAAGGCGATGCCGAAGGTGGAGAGGATGAGCGTGATGGCCAGCCCGCCCCAGCGCTCCTGCGGCACATAGGGCAGGCCCAGGACGCCGCCCCACATCAGCACGCCGATGACCACCAGCGTGGCCACCCAGACCAGCGCCAGTTCCTTGCGCCAGAAGCGGCGCATGGCGGAGACGACATAAAGGCCGATGAAGAGCAGGATGCAGAGCAGCGGCCGCCAGTGCTGCTCATAGGGATAGGTGCCGAAGAGGATGAAGCGGTGCTTCTCCGTGATCACGGCCCAGCAGGCGCCACGGCCCTCCAGCGCGCGGCAGGCCTGGGTCTGGGCGACACCCTGGTCGTTTACCGGCACGGCCCAGATGGCATTGATGAAGGCCCAGTCCACCAGCCCCATGGCCCAGCGGGCCAGCAGATAGGCCAGCACCAGCGTGACGGCCGTGGACCACCAGGAGGAGAAGAGGCTGGCCCGGGCCCAGGCAACGGGCCCGACCACGCTCATGGGCGGGCGCCGCGCCTCGGCCGGCCCGAGGGCGGCCGGGCGCGGGGCCGTGGATTCGGCGAGGGTCTCGGCCATGACCTAGCGCTCCACCAGCGCGATGCGCGCGTTGTACCAGTTCATGAAGAGGCTGATCGACAGGCTGATGCACAGGTAGACCGCCATGATGATGGCGATGCCCTCGATGGCCTGGCCGGTCTGGTTCAGCGTCGTGTTGGCGATCGAGACGATGTCCTGATAGCCGATGGCCACCGCCAGCGAGGAATTCTTGGTCAGGTTCAGGTACTGGCTGGTCATCGGCGGCACGATCACGCGCAATGCCTGCGGCAGCACGATCAGCCGCATCACGCGGCTGCGGGACAGGCCCAGGGCCTCCGAGGCCTCCCACTGCCCGGTCGGCACGGCCTGGATGCCGGCGCGCACGATCTCGGCGATGAAGGCGGCGGTATAGGTCACGAGGCCGGCCAGCAGCGCGAAATATTCCGGGCTGACGCTGAAGCCGCCCTGGAAGTTGAAGCCGCGCAGCGCCGGAATATCGCCCTGCCAGGGGGCGCCGAGGCCGGCCCAGATCACCAGCGGCAGCACCACCACCAGCCCCACCGTCACCGGCCAGACCTTGCGCGGCCGGCCATCCTGCATCCGCTTGGCGCGGGCGCTGCGGGCATAAAGAATGGCGCCGACCAGGCCGAGCACGAAGCCCAGCAGGGCGAAGCTATGGGCGTCCTGCCACTGGATCCAGGGCAGCCGGAGGCCGCGGTTGGACAGGAAGACGCCGGTTACCGGGTTCAGCGACTGCCGGGGCGCCGGCAGAGTCTGCATGATGGTGTACCAGAAGAGCAGCTGCAGCAGCAGCGGCACGTCGCGCACCGCCTCGATATAGGCGGCGGCGATGCGGGAGAGCAGCCAGTTCTTGGAAAGCCTCGCGATGCCGATGACCGTGCCCAGGATGGTCGCCAGGACGATGCCGATGACGGCGACCTTCAGCGTGTTCAGCACGCCCACCAGCAGGGCACGGGCATAGGTGCTGCTGGGGGTGTATTCGATGAGATGCTCGCCGATCGGCAGGCCGGCCTCCCGGCTGAGGAAGCCGAAGCCGGTGGCGATGCGGCGGACCTCCAGGTTGTGCTGCGTGTTGCGCACCAGCCACCAGACGATACCCACCACGATACCGACGATCAGCACCTGCCAGATGATGGCGCGGAACCGTTCATCGGCCCAGGAGAGGCGCATCCCGCGTTTCGGCGGCGGTCGCAACAGCCGGGGATCGACGGCGGTATCGGACATGCAGGAAGCCTCTGATCTTGTTGTCGAACCCGGCCCGGGCGGGGGCCGGGTCATCCAGGGTGGCGGCCGTCAGGCCGGCCGCCACCCAGTCCGCTCACCGGAAGGGCGGCGAGTACTGCAGACCGCCCTGGGTCCACTGCGCATTGGGGCCGCGCTGGATGCCGATCGGCTCCAGGTTGCGGGTGAAGACCTCGCCGTAATTGCCGATCTTCTTGATGACGTTCACCGCCCAGGCATTGTCCAGGCCCAGCATCTTGCCGAGGTCGCCGTTCTTGCCCAGCAGGCGCTGCGCTTCCGGGCGGGTGTCCTCGGCGGTGGCCTTGTCGACATTGGCGCTGGTGATGCCCAGTTCCTCAGCCGAGAGCAGGGCGTTATGCGTCCAGCGCACGATATCGGTGAAGCGCGGGTCGCCCTGGCGCACGAAGGGGCCGAGCGGCTCCTTGCTGATCACCTCCGGCAGGATCTTGTGCTCGGCCGGGTTCGGCTGGGCCGAACGGGTGGCGGCCAGGCCCGAGACGTCGGTGGTGTAAGCGTCGCAGCGGCCGGCGGCATAGGCGGCGACCAGCTCCTCCAGCCGCTCGATCACGACCGGGGTGAAGTTGATCTTGTTGGCGCGGGCCCAGTCGGTCAGGTTCTGCTCAGTGGTGGTGCCGGGCTGCACGCAGATGGTGGCGCCGTCCAGCTCCTTGGCGGAATTCACGCCAGTGCTGGTCTTCACCATGAAGCCCTGGCCGTCATAGAAGTTGATGGCCGGAAAATCGAAGCCAAGCGAGGTGTCGCGCGACAGCGTCACCGTGGTGTTGCGCGCCGCCAGATCGACCTCACCGGACTGCAGCGCCGTGAAGCGGTTCTGCGCCGTGGTCGGGACATAGCGGACCTTGTTGGGATCATTGAAGATCGCCACCGCGACGGCGCGGCAGTAGTCGACGTCGAACCCCTTCCAGACGCCCTGGCTGTCGGGCTGCGCGAAGCCGGCGAGGCCGGTGTTCACGCCGCAGACCAGGGTGCCGCGGGACTTCACCGCGTCCAGCGTGGCGCCACTGGGTGCCGCGGCGGGCTGCTGCGCCAGGGCCGGAAAAGTCGCCGCCGTCACCAGGGCCGCAGTGCCCAGAGCGCGGAGGGTAGCAAGCCGTAAGGGCTTCATATGCGAATCTCTCCCAATCCATCCTCTTCCATCGCGCGGCGTGCCGACGGAGCGCCCGGGCAGCCTCACGAGACCTTGCTCCTGGCGGTGATCACGCTGAGGCGCTGATCCTTTTAAGCCGTACCGCTGCCATGAGATTGACGCAATGGTGCCATGCCGTCTCATTTAATGAGAAGTGAAACTTGCCTGAAGGCTAGCAAGGAACACGCCAGAAGGTTGCCTAGGCTCGCCCCGCACCGCAACAATACGCCCCTGCAAGAACGGAGGCGGCACCAGGCATGCGGACACTGGACGGAGTGGAGACAACGGCCAGGCTGCCCTGGCCCGCGCTGCGGGAAGCATTGCGGCAGGTCTTCCGGGAAGGTTGCGACGCGCCGCTACGCCACCGGCACCCATTGCCGCAAAACAATGCAGCCGAAGGCTCGCTGCTGCTGATGCCGGCATGGCAGGCCCATCGCTTCACCGGCGTGAAGATCGTCCATGTCAATCCGTCCAACGCCCTGCAGCCCGGCCTGAAGGCCGTCCATTCCGTCTACCTGCTCTCGCACGGGGAAACGGGGGAACCGCTCTGCCTGCTGGATGGCGGCACCCTGACCGACCGCCGCACCGCCGCTGCCAGCGTCCTGGCCGCCGAATACCTGGCGCGGCCCGAGAGCAGCCGCCTGCTGCTGCTGGGCAGCGGCAAGGTGGCGCATGCCCTGGCCGAAGCCTATGCCGAGCGCTTCCCGCTGCGCGAGATCCGTATATGGTCCCGCCGCCCCGACAGCGCCGCCCGGCTCGCCGCCACTCTGGCCGCCGCCGGCCTACCTGCCCATGCGGTGCCGGAGGCCGACCCGGCGGGCGCCGATATCATCGCGGCCGCCACCCTCTCCACCATCCCGCTCCTCGACGGCGCGGCGGTGCAGCCCGGCACCCATGTGGACCTGGTCGGCGCCTTCCGGCCGGATATGCGCGAAAGCGACGGCACCCTGGTGCGCCGTGCCCGCCTCTTCGTGGATACCCGCACCGGTGCCCTGGCCGAGGCCGGGGATGTGGTCCAGGCCATCGCGGAAGGCGCGATCGACGCGGGGCATATCCAGGGCGACCTCTTCGACCTGTGCCGCGGCCAACACCCGGGGCGCGGCAGCGCGGAAGACATCACGCTGTTCAAGTCGGTGGGCTGGGCAGGCGAGGATCTGGCGGCGGCGGTGCTGGCCTATCAGCGCGTCTGAAGGGGCTCCGCCCCTCCAGGCCACCCCGCTGGGGTGACAGTGTCACCCCAGACCACGCCATCTGTTTTCGAGCTTGTGGCGCGGTGGTTCCGCCGTAGGTCATGGACCTCCGGCGACTACGGCTTCAGCCTGCGTGGCCCTTTTTTTCCAGCGCCAGCGGCCAGCGCGCCGCCACGGCCTTCAAGGCCCCGGAAAAACTCGAAGCGGGGTCCGGGGTGGACTTTCCACCCCGGCGGGGTTCCAGGGGCAGCGCCCCTGGCCTTCAACAAAAAAACGCCGGTTCCCTTCCAGGAACCGGCGTTCTTCAGTGCAGGAGCGCGTCGCTCAGCGGCGCAGGCCGAGGCGGCCGATCAGGCTCTCGTAGCGGGCCTGGCTCTTCTTCTTGGTGTAGTCCAGCAGGCCACGGCGCTGGCCGACCAGCACCAGCAGGCCACGGCGGCTGTGGAAGTCCTTCGGGTGCGCCTTCAGGTGCTCCGTCAGCGAGGAGATGCGCTCGGAGAGCAGGGCGACCTGGACCTCGGGGCTACCCGTGTCGCCTTCCTTGGTGGCGTACTGCTTGATGATTTCCGCGCGGCGCTCGGCAGTGATCGTCGACATCGGCTTCAGCCTTTCAATTCGGTGTCGGCATCCGTGCCCGCGGGCATCGGCGCGACGAGTGTCGTCTCACCCGGGCCCAGCCAGCGTTCCGGCCTCAGGAGACCGGATTCAAGCCTGGCAAGACCCTTCAGGCGCCCCCCCGCCATCGCGCGCACCAAGCCCCCTTCGGGGTTGGCGTCGTCCGGGATCCGCCCCATCAGGTCGACCAGGGACATGGTCTGACCAAAGGAAAGGCGGGCAGCCTCTGCCTCCGTAAGGGCCAGTGCCGGGATGTCGGCCAGCGCGGTCGTTACGGGCAGCAGGAGGTCCGGGGAAGGAGGCGGGGTATCCCCCGATCCGACCAGCTTGTCCAGCGGAATCGCCGCTTCTTCTAGGAAAGGCCCCACCCGCATGCGGCGCAGGGTGGCGATATGCCCCACCGTGCCCACCGCGCGGGCGATGTCGCGCGCGAGGGAGCGCATATAGACGCCCTTGCCCGACTGCACGGTGAAGATGGCGGTATCCACGTCCGGCCGCGATTCCAGCTCGAACTTGTCCACCCGCGCGGGGCGGGGGGCGAGTTCCACCACCTGGCCCTCGCGCGCCATGTCATAGGCGCGCTCGCCATTCACCTTGATGGCGGAATAGATCGGCGGGATCTGCATGATGTCGCCGATGAAGGCGGGCAGCGCCGCGCGGATCTGCTCGTCACTCGGGCGGGCGTCGGAAGTGGCGATGGTCTTGCCATCCGCGTCGTCCGTGTCGCGCTCATCGCCGAATTTGAGCGTGAAGCGGTAGGTCTTGGTGCCGTCCATCACATAAGGGACGGTCTTGGTGGCGGCGCCGAAGGCGATGGGCAGCACGCCGGTCGCCAGCGGGTCCAGCGTGCCGCCATGGCCCACCTTCTGGGCATTGAAGGCGCGCTTCAGCTTGTTGACCACATCGGTGGAGCCCATGCCGGTGGGCTTGTCGACGATCAGCCAACCATCGAGCGGGATTCCGCGCGGCTTGCGGTTCGGGCGAGGCATTCTTGCGAGTGTCCAGTCCAGTCTTGAACTCAGGCGGCGGGCACCGGGCGCGGGCGGCCGGTCTGGTCGAGTGCCACGAAGGTAAACACGGCGTCGGTCACACGGTTCATGTGCTCGCCCTCACGCTCCCGCCGCCAGGCTTCCACCCTGACCTTCAGGGAGGTGCGGCCGGTGGAGACGATCTCGGCATAGCAGGAGACCTCGTCGCCCACGCGCACGGGGGAGAGGAAGCTCATCGCCTCCACCGCCACGGTGGCGCAGCGGCCGCGGGCGCGGCGGGTGGCGGCGGAAGCGGCCGCCAGGTCCATCAGCCCCATCAGCCAGCCGCCGAACACATCCCCCGCGGGGTTGGTGTTGTTCGGCATGGCGGTGATGCGGATGACCGGAGCGCCCTGCGGCGGTTCCTCCGGCTGCGGGCGGCTGCTCATGCCTCCTCGTCGCCCTTGGTCTCGGGGGCGCGGGTGGCGGGATGCAGGTCCTGCTGCACCTCCGGCCGGCGCATGACGGTGTCGATCTTGGCGGCATATTCCAGCGCCTCATCGGGCTGGAAATGGAGCTGGGGCGCGTATTTCAGCCGCACCGCATGCGCCACCTGCTTGCGCAGCCAGGGCTGGATGCGGCGCAGGCCCTCCAGCTCCTCCGCGCTCGGCTTGCGGCCAAGGGCGCTGACGAAGCAGGTCATGTGCTTGAGGTCGGGGGAGGCGCGCACCTCGGTGACGGTGATGCGCGTGTCGTAGAGCGCCTCGTCATGGATCTCGCCGCGGGTGAAGACGGCGGAAAGCGCGTGCCGCACCTCTTCCGCGACGCGGAGCATGCGCTGGCTGGGGCCGCTGCCGGCCGGTTGCTTGGCCATGGTGATGGGGTCTTCCGGAAAGAGCCGCAGCCCGGCGGGAGTGACCCGCCGGGCTGCGTTTCGGTTGGCCTGAAGCTTCTAACCTAGCTTCAGACGGCGGCGACCGTCTCGGTCTCGTAGCACTCGATCTGGTCGCCGATGCGGATGTCGTCGTAGTGGGCGAAGCTCATGCCGCATTCGTAGCCGTTCGTGACTTCCTTCACGTCGTCCTTGAAGCGGCGCAGCGTCGCCAGCTCGCCCTGGTGGATCACCACGCCGTCGCGCAGCAGGCGGACGCCGCAGCCGCGCTTGACCACGCCATCGGTGACGCGGCAGCCGGCGATCTTGCCCAGGCGCTTGACCTCGAAGACCTCGAGGATCTGCGCATAGCCCAGGAACTTCTCGCGCTGGATGGGCGCGAGCTTGCCGCGCACCATCGCCTCGATATCGTCCGCCACCTGGTAGATGATGGAGTAGTAGCGGATATCGACACCGTCGCGGTTCGCCATCTCGCGCGCCTGGGTGGTGGCCCGGACGTTGAAGGCGACGACCACGGCGTTGGAAGCCTTGGCGAGCTGGATGTCGCTCTCGGTGATCTGGCCCACGGCGGAGTGCAGCACCCGCACCTTGACCTCGTCACGCGACAGCTTGTTCAGCGTCACGCCCAGCGCCTCGGCGGAGCCCTGCACGTCGGCCTTGACGACGACGGCAACCTCCTTCTGCTGGCCGGCGGCAACGCGCGCCATCATGTCGGCCAGCGTGCCACGGGCGGCACCGGCGGCGGCGGCCTGCTTCTCGCGGGCCACGCGCTGACGGTACTCGGAGATCTCGCGGGCACGGCCCTCGTTCTCCACAGCCACGAAGGTCTCGCCGGCGGTCGGCACGCCGGACAGGCCCAGGATCTCGACCGGCAGGCTGGGGCCCGCCTCCTTCACCTGGCGGCCCTTGTCGTCCAGCATGGCGCGCACGCGGCCCCACTCGGTGCCGGCGACAACCATGTCACCCTGGCGCAGCGTGCCCTTCTGGACCAGCACGGTGGCCACGGGGCCACGGCCCTTGTCCAGCTTGGACTCGATCACGGCACCCTCGGCGGCGCGGTCCGGGTTGGCGCGCAGGTCCAGCACCTCGGCCTGCAGCAGGATGGCTTCCTGCAGCTTGTCGAGATTGGTGCCCTTCAGCGCCGAGACCTGGATCTCCTGCGTGTCGCCACCCAGGGATTCCACCACCACCTCGTACTGCAGCAGTTCCTGCCGCACGCGGTCGGGGTTCACGCCCTGCTTGTCGATCTTGTTGATCGCCACGATCATCGGCACGCCGGCCGCCTTGGCGTGGTTGATGGCCTCGACGGTCTGCGGCATCACGCCGTCATCCGCCGCCACCACCAGCACGACCATGTCGGTCACGCTCGCGCCGCGGGCACGCATGGCCGTGAAGGCCTCATGGCCCGGCGTGTCCAGGAAGGTGATGCGCTGGCCGCCGGCGATCGTCACCTGATAGGCGCCGATATGCTGCGTGATGCCACCGGCCTCGCGCGCCGCCACGTCGGTCTTGCGCAGCGCGTCCAGCAGGCTGGTCTTGCCGTGGTCGACATGGCCCATGATGGTCACGACCGGCGGGCGCGGCTGCAGATCGGCCTCGACGTCCACGACGCCTTCCAGGCCCTGCTCCACGTCCGATTCCGCCACGCGCCTCACGCGGTGGCCGAATTCGTTGACCACCAGCTCCGCCGTGTCGGCATCGATGGTCTGGGTCAGCGTCGCCATCACGCCCATGCGGAACAGCGCCTTCACCACCTCGCCGCCACGGGCGGCCATGCGGTTGGCGAGTTCCTGCACCGTGATGGCTTCCGGCACCACCACGTCGCGCACCACCTTCACGCCATCCGAACGCAGGCGCTGCAGCTCCTGCTGCCGGCGCTCGCGCTCACGGGCGCGGCGGACGGAAGCCATGGAGCGGCTGCGCTCGTCCTCGCCCTCGATGGCGGCGGCGACGTCGATGCGGCCGTCACGGCGGCGGTCGGTGACCGGGGTCTTCTTGACCGGCACCGGCATCGGCTTCTTGGCGGCCAGCGGGCCACCCATCGGCCGGCGCGCGGGGGCGCGGCGCTCCTCCTCGCCACCCTCGTCACGGCCACGCAGCGTCAGGCGCGCGGCGGCA
>NZ_JACTUZ010000133.1 GCF_014490445.1 Pseudoroseomonas ludipueritiae
GCCATGGTCCAGCGCGTACCAGAGCGCGCCGTTCTCGCCCACCACGGCGGCCACCGGCCAGTGGCGCGCGATGGCGTCGCACCAGCCGGCCGGGCGGCCGGTGACGGGCACCACCGCGATGCCGGCCTCGTGCAGCGCTTCCAGCGCGGCATAGGCGGCGGCGGGCAGGCGGCCATCCAGCGTCAGGGTGTCGTCGATATCGGTCAGCACCCAGCGCAGCGCGGCGAGCTGGGGGACGGGGGCGGTGGCGAGCGGGCGAGGCCGTGGCGAATCTTGTGTCATATACATGTTGCACTTGCCACTTAGCGGTGTGGCAGGTCAAACATGTTTTTACAAATCTGACACAATCAGCCGCAGCCCGTGCCGGCCCAGCGCGGCGGCCAGCGGAACGGGCGGATGCGCTTCCGTCACGAGGTCGGTGATCTGCTCGGGCGGGCAGATCTGCTCCAGGAAAACCCGGCCGAACTTGGAAGAATCCACCAGCAGCAGCCGGCGCGGCGCGCGTTCCAGCATGGCGCGCTTGACCCAGGCGGCGCGGCTTTCCGCCTCGCAGGGGCCTTCCTCGGTCAGGCCGGAGGCGCCGATCACCGACATGTCCACATGGAAGCGGCGCAGGAAGGCCGCTGTCTCCGGCCCATAAAGGCCGCGCTCCACCGCGCTCAATTCGCCCGGTGCCACCAGCACCCGCAGCGCATCGCTCACCCCGGCCGCCAGGGCGGCATCCAGGCTGTTGGTCAGCAGGGTGGCGCGGATGCCCCGCGCCGCCAGGGCGCGCGCGAAATGGGTGGTGGTGCTGCCGGCATCCAGCATCACCACCATGCCCTCCTCCACCAGCGCGGCGGCGGCATGGCCGATGCGGCTACGCTCGGCCACCAGCAACTGCTCGCGCTCGGACAGCCTGGGCTGGCTGGCGGGGTGGGAGACCGAGGCGCCGCCATAGGTGCGCCGGACCACGCCGCGGGCGGAGAGGGCCTCGATGTCGCGCCGCACCGTCTCGGTGGAGACGCCGAAATCCTCGGCCAGGGTGCTGATGCGCACGGTGGGGTCGGTGGAAAGGGCCTCCAGGATGGCGGCATGCCTTGCCGCCTTGCCCAGGGCCTGTGTGTTGCGTGGCGCCATGGGTTGCAAGGTGCCACATTGGCGCGCCACCGGCAAAGCCGCATCTGTGGGTGCCGCCACAGTGCCGGGAAACGAGGCGCCACTCTCTCCGCCATTCCCTGAGCGCCTGAATCGAACTATGGGTGGCAGCTTTCCGGCCCAGCGAGTTCCGATGCCTTCAGATCAAGCCGCAGCCAACCCGTTCCCGAACGATGCCCTCGGTGGCCTGGGAGACCGCCTGGACCAGGCGTTGTCCGATGTCACGGCGAAGATGAAGGAGCTGCGCGCTGCCCTCACGGAGCAGTCGCAGCGGGCTGAGGCGATGGAACGGCATGCCGCGGAGCTTGAGCGGCAACTCGCCATCGCCGAGGCGAGGCTGGCCGTGGAGATGATGCATTCCGCCGGCCTGGCGGCGCAGGCATCTCACTTAATGGCCGCCGCCATCGAGGCGGGCGTGCCAGGCCTGTCGGACCTGGCGGAAGAAGGACCTGCCGGTGGGCAGGGCCGGCTGGCGCAGATCTACGACGCGGCCTTCGATGCGAAGGCCGCCGAACTCGGCATCGAGGACCCCGCCCGGTTCCGGGAAGGCTGAGGCCTCTGTCCGCGCGGCCATAAGCCAGCTTCAGCGCCGCGCCCGAATCACCGGCGCATAACGCTGCTCTGCTACCCGGAATGGCAGGCGGCGGCCGCCTGCCATTCCGATCAGCGCGGACTATCCAGCCTGCGGCGCCGTGCGCTCACTGTTGCGGCTTGATGCCGACCTGCTGAAGGAAACCCCGCCAGCGCTGCGTCTCGGCGGCAACGAAGGGCTGGAGTTCATTGGCTGGCACCACGAACCGCTCGGCACCCCGCTCCTCAAGCCGCGCCACATAGTCCTTGTCGGTGCTGACCCGCCGCACCCCTTCCTGAATCCTGGCCAGGATGTCCGGCGGTGTGCCGGCCGGTGCGTAGATACAAAGCCACAGGGAGTAGTCCACCTCCGGAAAGCCGAGTTCCTTCATGGTCGGCACATCGGGAAGCACGGCGGAGCGCTTGCTGGAGGAGACGGCAAAGGCTCTCACCGCATTGCCATTGATGTGCCCGACCGAGGTCGTGATGCTGTCGAACAGGAAATCGATCTGGCCGGCGATCAACGCGGTGATGGCGGTGCCGCTGCCGGTATAGGGTACGTGCAGCGCCTTGAAGCCAGCGCTCTTCTGAAACATCTCGGTCACGACATGCGGGGAGGAGCCTGGACCGAAGGTTCCGCAGCTGATCTCATCCGGCTGCTTGCGCGCGCGCTCCAGAAGCGAGTTCAGCGACTTGAACTCCGAAGACTTGTTCACGACCAGCACGTTGGGCAAGGCGCCGACCATGCCGCAGGGCACGAGGTCCTTGGCGGGGTCCACGCCCGAGCCAGGGATGAGCAGGGGCGTGATGGCATGCGTGCCGAGCGTGCCCAGGACGATGCTGTAACCGTCCGGCGGAGAACCCGCCACATTGGCAAGGCCGATGCTGCCGCCCGCGCCAGCGCGGTTCTCCACCACCACGCTTTGCCCAAGGACGTCGCGCAGGCGTTCCGCGAGGATGCGGCCGATGAAATCGGTCGGCCCTCCTGGGGCGAAGGGCACAACCAGCCGCAGGGTGCGGGTTGGCCAGGCCTGTGCCCGCGCCGCCGGGATGGTGAGGGCGGTGGCACCTGCGGCGAGCAGGCCGCGACGGGTCAATGGCATTGGGTTTCCTCCATTCTTTGCACGGTTATTGTGTTTGTCTTCGGCGCCACCGGCGTTCTCTTGGCACCGTCGCCAGCTCGGCCACCTGCGGCATCCGTTGTAAGCTGCCTGCGCAGCTTCATGGCGCAATCAGGCCTTTTCCGGACTTCGGCCGCGCTCCTCGAGATGGACCTTCAGGTCCTGCAGGAAGGTCTCCGCCGCGAATGACAGCCGGGCGTTGCGGCGCCGGATCAGGGAGAGTTCGTGCCCTTGCTGATGCGCGTCCTCGATGCCGATGACCCTGAGCCCCAGTTGCCGCGCGAAGTGGCACGCGTAGCCCGGCACCACCGTGATGCCCAGGCCGCCCTGCACCATGCTCAGCACGGATGTCAGCAGCCCGGCTTCCACCCGGTAGGAGAAGCTCAAGCCCAGCTTGGCCGACAGGCGGTCCAGGCTGCGCCTGACGGCATAGACGTTGCGGAGCGCGACATGATCGTGGGTCGCGAGGTCCTTCCACAGAACCACCGTCAACCGCGCGAGCGGATGAGCGGGTGCGCAGACCGCGAACATGGTGTCGCGGTAGATGACCTGGGTCTCGAGATGCTCCGGCGCCTCCTCCAGCGCCACAATACCGAAGTCGACGCGCCCATGGCGGACATGCTCGATCGTGTCATCGGAGGACAATTCATAGAGGTCAAGCTTCACGCCTGGATACCTGCGGTGGAACGCCCTGATCGGCTCACCGACCAGGCCGATCATCATCAGGGGTGAGGTCGCGACGCCGACAACGCCCCGCTCCAGGGAGCGCAGCCCAGACATGCTCCGCTCCGCTGCCCGGATGGTCCCGAGGACCTCCTGCGCATAGGCATAGAAGTCCGCCGCGCCGTCACAGGGGATAACGCTCCGCGTCGAGCGCTCGAAGAGGGGCTGCCCGACTTCCGCCTCCAGCTCGGCGCAGAGCTTGCTCACGGCGGACTGGGTCACGAAGGCCGCGCGGGCTGCCGCCGTGAAGCTGCGCATCTCGTACAGGGCACAGAAGACCCGAAGCTGCTTCAGCGTGACGTTCATGGCGGGCGCCGCCTCCCTGCGCGGCCGGTCACTTCACCCCTGCGGGTCCAGAAGCTCGTGGTCAGCGTCCTGACGGGGAGCAGGGCGCCGTATCGTCGCCGGGGTCCGGGAGAAGCGGACCGGCGGCGCCGTCGCCACCAGCCGGCCTTCGGTCGGGTGCTCGACATGGCGGAAGAACCCGGTCGCATTCAGGTGTGGGTCCTCGAACAGCGCGTCCAGCGAATTGACCTTCGAATGCGGGATATCCGCCTCCCGCAGGAGGTCCAGCCATTCCTGCGTGCTCCGCCCGGCCACGATGCGCGCCAGGTCACCATACAATTCGTCGAAGTGGTGCGCGCGGGTAGCGGCGCTGACGTAACGCGGGTCGCGCGCGAGTTCCTCGTGGCCGGAGAGGGTGAAGAAGCGCACCCACTGGGCGTCGGTATAGGGCAGCAGGGCCAGGAACCCGTCCGCTGTCCTGTAAGGGCGGCGGTGCGGCGAGAGGACGCGGCCATAGCCCATCGATCCCCGTGGTGGGTCGAAGCTGCGCCCGCCCATGTGCTCGACCAGCGTGAAGGAGACCAGGGTCTCGAACATCGGCACCTCGATCGCCTGGCCGAGGCCGGAGCGCTCACGCTCGTAGAGCGCCATCGGGATGGCATAGGCCAGCGTCAGCCCGGCGGCCTTGTCCGCGAGGATGGTGTTGACATAGGCCGGGGCTCCCGCGTTGCGTCCCTGCAGGTCGGCCAGGCCGCTCATGGCCTGGATGATGTCGTCGAAGGCGGGCGCGGCCGCATAGGGGCCATCTTGCCCGAAGCCGACGGCGGAGACATGGATCAGCCTCGGGTTGCGTGCGCAGAGCGTCTCCGCCGCCAGCCCGAGCCGGGCGAGCGCCAGAGGGCGCACGTTCGAGACGAAGACGTCGGCTCCGTCGATCAGGGTGAGCAGCTTGTCGCGGTCGGCAGGCTGCTTGACGTTGAGGGTGACGCTCCGCTTGTTGCGGTTCAGGTTGAGGTAGACCGCCCCCATGCCGGGCGAGGCGGCCGGCGCGGAGCTGCGGAAGACATCGCCTTCCGGCGCCTCGACCTTGATGACCTCGGCGCCCATGTCGCCGAGGATCTGGGTTGCATAGGGCCCCATGCCGACGGAGGTCATATCGACCACGCGCACGCCTGCGAGGGGCCCGGCCGCGGCCGGCCGGTCCCAGGGAGCCGGGGCCGCCTCAGCCGTCATCGTCACGACGCCTTGGCGCGCTTGCGGGCCAGGAAGGGAGCCATGTACTCGCCCGGCTCGCCCGTCGTGAAGGCTTCGCCGAAAGCCTCGACGCTGCGGTCCAGCCCGGCCTCCACTGTCGAGGACTGCCAGTAGCGGAGCAGCTGCTTCTGCGAGCGCACGGCGCGCGGGCCACTCGCCACGATTGGCGCGACCGTACGCTCCACGAGTTCATCCAGTTCGCCCGCCTCGCAGGCGAATTGCAGGAACCCCCAGCGCAGCGCCTGCTCGGCATCGACCGTCTCGCCGGTCAGGAGAAGCCAGTTGGTCGCACCCGGCCCGATGAGCGCCGGGAGCAGCACCGCGTGAATGACCGAAGGGATGCCCACGCGCACCTCCGGCATGCCAAAGACACCGTCGCGCGAGCCGAGCCGGATGTCGCAGGCGGCCGCCAGTTCCAGCCCGCCGCCGAGGCAGAAGCCCGGGATGCGCGCGATGGTGGGCACCGGAATGTCGGCGACTGCCTCGCACAGGCGGCGCAGGCGCGTGATGAAGGCGCGCCCGCCAGTGGGGTCCAGCTCCGCCATCTCGAAGATATCGGCGCCACCGACGAAGGCATGGTCACCCGTGCCGCGGAGGACCACGGCCCGCGCATCCGGTTGTGCGCCGATCCAGCGCGCCGCCTCGGTCAGCCCGGTGATGACCGGCGTGGACAGAATATTGAGGCGCTTCGCGTCACGGATCTGGAGCGTGTAGACGCCTCGGCCGTCTCGCGTGATCTCGCTGTGCGGGAAGTTGGGGATCTTGGCGCCCATTGTCGTTTCCTCCGATGCTCCGAGGAGCGGAGGCTATGGCGCACCATGGGTGCCAACAAGTGAATAATAGACATCTATTTATCTGAAAAATGAATAAATGGATGTCTGCCGCCTAGCGGGTTCGGGCGGTTACATGACATCAGGCGAAGAGGGGGGCGAGAACCCCTGGCCATCACAGCACTGGAGCCGCCGAGGCGGAACGGGCGGCGCTTTACGATGGTCTGACCCGGGCGGACCATGACCGAAGCGTCCTGCATAGCTCGACGGCCGCTCCCGGCCAGCGAGGCCGGCGGCTTCAACCCCCCATTGCGCGAGCATGGCGGGACATCCGCTGCCGGGTTGATGGGCTGGACAGGTATTCTGGCCCTGCGTGGGGCAAGCTGCCGCCGCCAACCGTCTGGTGCCAGAGTTGGCGGCCAGGTTGCCGATCCGCCTAGGTCGAGCCTTTCCCGCGTCGGGGCGCCTTCTGCGGGGCCGGGCGCCGCGTGGGGGCGGAGCCCGGCCGGGGCTGCGCGGCACCCGGGACGAAGGCATCCAGCCCACCCGTGTCCAGCACCTGGGTGACGCAGCCGTCGATATGCGCGCGAAGGATCTCCCGCGCCCCGGGGGCGTCCCGGGCCAGGGCGGCGTCGAGCAGCTTGCGGTGCTCGTCGGCGGCCACTTCTCCCCGGAAGACCACAGCGATCATCTGGTACCTGAGGTAGCGGTCGTAAGCTGCGGTATGCGCCTTCAGCAGGGTGCGGGACCCGCAGGCACCGATCAGCGCGTGGTGGAACTCCCAGTCATAGCGTTTCCAAAGGGCCGCGTCGGCGGGTTCGCCGGCCAGCAGGCTGCGTTCCAGCGCCGCCAGCTTGTGGTGCGCGGATACGACGCCGCCTTCCCAGTCAAGGCCACCCGCCGCGAAGGACTGCTCAAGCGCGTGCGCTTCCAGCAACAGGCGCAGCGCGGCCACCTCCTGCAGGTCCGCGGCCGAGACGGGCGCCACCTCGAAGCCACGCTGCCCCTCGGCCACCACAAGGTCCTCTGAGGCCAGGCGGCTCAGCAGTTCCCGCAAGGTGCTGATGCTGGTGCCATAGGTCTCGCGCATCCGGTCCAGGCCAAGCCGCTGCCCTGGGGCCAGGCGGCCGAAGACGATGTCCGCGCGGATGCGGCGATAAGCGGCTTCGCCGACCGAACTGTCTTCCATGTCGTCTCCGTTCCCGATGGCCGCCTGCGTCAGCATCCAAAATCTCATCGGGCACTCGAAGCGTCAAATATATGCTGAAACCAATATCGTCAGATGATACCGAAAATCTACGTTGACTCCGCATCATTCCTGCGCCGAGATGAGGCGGAACGAGGAGGAGAAGGTCGTGCATCGTCCAAGCCTGGCCAGGGTGCAGCCCTGGTGAGCCGCACCATCCATGTCCTGAATGGCCCGAACCTGAACCGGCTCGGCAAACGTGAGCCCGAGATCTACGGCCACACCACGCTGGCCGAGGTGGAGGCCATGTGCCGCGAGGCGGCGGGGGCCGACGCGGTGGTCTTCCGGCAGACCAACTGGGAAGGGCAGTTGGTGGAGTGGATCCATGAGGCAACGGACGGGGATGCATCAGGCCTCATCATCAACCCGGCCGGGCTGACCTTCACCTCGATCCCGGTGCTGGACGCGCTGAAGATGTTCGGCCGCTCGATCATCGAGCTGCACATCTCGAACATCCACCGGCGGGAGGCGATCTACCACCGCTCGCTGGTCTCCACCGCGGCTACCGCCGTCATCGCGGGGCTGGGCGCCCGCGGCTACGCGACTGCCATCCGTGCGATGCAGGACCTGCTCGACTGACGGCGACCGGCCGGCAAACACATAGAAAAAAGCACGTAAAACAGGGAGAACAACGGTGAGAAAGGGATCGACTGACACGAAGCCCATGCTTCCGCGCCGCCGCACACTGCTGGCGGGCCTGGGCGGGATCGGCGCGTTGCCGCTCCTCAGCGGGGGAGTGGCGCGGGCCCAGGTCCAAGGATATCCCAATCGCGCGGTCACGATCATCGTGCCTTTCGCGCCGGGCGGCTCCACCGACTTCGTGGCGCGCCTGCTCGCGCAGCACCTCTCGGCCAAGCTGAACGGCAACTTCGTGGTGGAGAACCGCGCCGGTGGCAGCGGCACGCTCGGCCACGGTGCCGTGGCCCGGGCGCGGCCTGACGGCTACACCCTTGGCGTTTCTCCCACTGGCACCTTCGCCCTGGCGCCCTTCCTGTTCGAGAAGCTGCCCTACGACAGCGAGAAGGGCTTCGCGCCGATCAGCCTGCTGGCCGGCAACGCCATGTTCGTCTGCGTCCATTCCTCCAGCGACATCAAGACCTACGCTGACCTGGTCGCGGCGGCGAAGGCGCAGCCGGGCAAGCTCAGCTACGCCTCGGCCGGCGCGGGCACGATCGCGCATCTCGCGCCCGAGCTGATGCTCGACATGTCCGGGACGGAGATGCTGCATGTCGCCTACCGCTCGGGCGGCCTGCAGGTGCAGGCGGTCATCGCGCGTGAGGCAAACCTCGGCTTCATCGACACCGTGACGGCCATTCCCTACATCCAGTCCGGAGAACTGCGCGCGCTGGCGGTGACCAGCGTCGGCCGCAGCCCACAGGTTCCGCAGGTGCCGACCCTCGCCGAATGTGGGCTGACCGGCTACCGTGCCACCAACGACTTCGGCTTCTTCGCGCCCGCCGGAACGCCGCCCGAGATCGTGCGGCAACTCTCGGCGGCCGCGCGCGAGATCCTGGCCATGCCGGAGGTCAAGGCACGTCTCGATGCCGCCTCGATCGACATCTACGCGGGCACCTCCGAGGCATTCCCGCCTTACCAGGCCGAGGAAGCCCGGCGCTGGGGCGACCTGATCCGCCGCCGCAACATCAAGATGGAATAGGCGGGGCGGGGAAGGGGGAAGCATCATGACCAGCGCGATGCTCGCCATCTGGAGCGATGTGGCGCCGGAGCAGGAGACGGATTACCTGCACTGGCTCACGCGCGAGCACACCGCGGAGCGGGTCGGCATCCCTGGCTTCGAGGCGGTGCGGGTGTTCCGCGCCGGCCTGCCGGGGGTATGCCGCTACCTGATCCTCTATGACCTCACGGCACCCTCGGTGCTGACCAGCCCGGCCTACCTGGCCCGGCTGAACGCGCCGACGCCCTGGTCACAGCGCATCATGCCGACGCTGCGGAACTTTGCCCGTGGCGGCGGATGGGTGCGGGCCGCCCGCGGCACCGGCGGCGGTTCCCACCTGCTGCCACTCCACCTCGGCCACTCGCCCGGCGGGGCGGAACCCCTGCTGGACGACCTGGTGGCGGAGGACCGCGTCTGCGCCGCCCGGCTGCTTGAGGTCGACCCGGAGGGCTCCGCGGTGCCAACAAACGAAAAGGCGCTGCGCGGCGGCGACGCGAGCTTTCCCGGCCTTCTCCTGATCGAGGCCACGGATGATGCCGCTCTGCGTCGGGTGATGTCGCGGAGGCAGCAGGCTCTTTCCGGGCTCGGCGCCGGGGGTGAAGACCCCGTGCTTTATTCCTCGGTGTTCTCGCTCCGGAAAGCGGAACTGCGGGTGGAAGAGGCGGATGCGTTGGCGTGAGGAGCCCGTGCCTGCCGCCGGGCCATCCATGGGCGGTTTCCCCGGCTCCGCTGGAGTGCTCACCGTACCTCCCGTGGTGCCGGGGAGCGCCAGAAGATCACCAGGTTGCCGAGCAGCGTCAGCGCCAGCCCGGCCAGAGCCGCCATGTCCCAGTGGTAGCCCTCGAAAACAGTGGAGAGCGACAGCGCCACGACCGGGAACAGCACGGTCGTGTAGGCAGCCCGTGACGAGCCAAGCCGCGAGACCAGCATCAGGTAGGTGGTGAAGCCCACCACCGAGCCGATCACCGAAAGGTAGAGCAGCGCGGCGAGGTAGCGGCCGTCCGGCGGAGCAACCACAGGCGTGCCGGTCAGCCCGATCAGTCCCAGGAGCACCGCCGCGCCATAGGCCATACCCCAGGCATTGGCCGTCAGCGGCGCGATGCCGGCGGCGCTGTTGCGGCGGGAGGCCATGTTGCCGAGCGAGAAGAACAGGGTGCCAAGTGCCGCGAGTCCGAGGCCCTTCAGGGTGCCGCTGTCGAAGTGGACGAAGACATCCTGTCCGAACAGCAGCAACACGCCGGATACGCCCAGCAGCGCCGCCAGCAGTGTGCGGGCGGTGATGCGGTCCCCAAAGAAGAGGCGGGCGTTGACGGCGTTGTACAGCGTCGCCAGCGAGAAGATGACGGAGACGAGGCCCGACGGGAGATAGGCCGCGGCGTTGTAGAAGCAGATGAAGTTGAAGCTGAACAGGCACAGCGCCTGGGCCAGGATGAAAGGCTGGTCCCGCCACCCCGGCACCGGCAGCCGCCGCAGCGCCGCCAGCACCAGCAGGAGAATCACCGCCGCGCTGCCGAAGCGGTAGAAGACGGAGACCAGCACGGGCACAGGACCGACCTGCCAGGCGATGGCGATCCAGGTGCTGCCCCAGATCAGCACGGTGGAAAGAAAGAGAAGCGCGTTCTGCATCGGACAAGCGATAGCACCAGGATGCGCACCGGGTTTGCAGGATCTTGCGGCGGATCATCCTTGCCGATGGCGGGGCGCGGCAGCATCCTGGCCTTCTCCAGCCATCCGGCACCGTCGATGCATACCAAGCCATCCACCGTTCTGGCGGCTCTCTCCGCCTCCAACGCCCGCATGCTGCACGGCATGGAACTTGGCTTCGGGCGCTCCGGCGCCATTTGGAGCAACTGCCAGGACAGGGTCGCCTATGAGCGGCCGGAGGGGCACACGCTGAGCCTTTACATCGAGGGCGGCGAAGGCACGCGCCGGCTGGGCCGCAAGGCCGGCCGTGGCCGTCCCGGCGCTATCTGCATCATGCCACAGGCGCATTCGTCGGACTGGGAGATCACCGACCGCTTCGCCTTCGTTCACCTGTACCTGCCGGACATCGAGTTGCGCCGGTCATTCACCGAGACTTTCGACCGCGACGCGCGGCTGATGGTGTTGCCGGACCTGTCTTTCTGCGATGCCCCGCACCTGGCGGCCGCGCTGCACCACCTGGCATCGGCACTGGCCAGGAACGATGCGCTGGCGGCTGAAGCGGCTACCGCCGAGGCCACGGCCGCGGCCCTGGCGCCAGGGCTGCCGCAAGGCCTGCGCCAACCCTCTCTGAAAGGCGGCCTGCCGCCACACCTGCGGCGCCGGATCGGCGAGTACATCGAGGCACATCTGGATACCCCGCTCCGGCTGCATGAACTGGCTGCCATGGCGAACCTCAGCGCCTTTCATTTCCAGCGCATGTTCCGCGCGAGCCATGGCGTCTCGCCGCAGGGCTGGATCCAGCGGCGGCGGCTGGAGTGCGCCCGGAGGCTGCTTCGAGGCGGTACGCCGGTTGTCCAGATCGCCACGGCCTGCGGCTTCTCCAGCCAGAGCCATCTGACACGGGTGTTCAAGGCCGCCACCGGGACCACACCCGCCGCCTACAGAGCGGCCATCCGGGAATGCGAGCCCAGGGACAAAGCCCAGATCCTGCAAGCCTAGCGGGCGCGCATGCCCGCGGCTCGAAGCGAGTGGCTATTTATGTCCGGGCGGGTGCCACATGGCGCTTCAACAGCGTCATGGTGGCGCAGGCATAACCCTGCTCTCGCCTTAGGCTAACCTGCTGATACCGAACAATTCCACCACGAGATCTGGCAATTTATCGACCGGTCAAGCCGCAGCTCTCGAAGCATTTTCCCGCCCATAACCCTGCTCCGCAGGCACCATCCCCAGAGAGGCGGCTCGTTCTTCTTACAATCCATCTCATATCCACTCGCGTCGAGAGGATGGTCACCTAGGCTGCGCCCGAAGTTCGCCTCGGCTATGCTCCCCGGGTGCAGCCCTCCGTCGTCTCCTGGTACGATTCGACTGCCTCCCGTCCGGCTGGTGCCTATGGGGCCGTGCCGCCGACGGTCACCCGACTGGCTCGCCGACAGCCTGCCTGGCTCGCTGACAACATCCCGCTCGGGCGTCACGGCCGACGTCATGTCCTTGAGCGCGGTCTTGCAGCATGTCCCACCGGCGGACCGGCTCCCGGGCCTTCCGGAAGCTGGTGAGCCTGCTGCGGTCAGGCGGGCTGCTGGTGCTGACCTTGCGCCATGGCCCTGACGACGGCCGCAGCGGTCATCCAGTCATCCTTGCTGAAGTCGAATCCTTGATGCGGGCCCACGGCATGCAGGTGATCCAGGCGGTGCAGTCGCCGAACAGTGATCAGGAGCCCGAGCCATCAGGAAGCCGCGGCACAGCTTGCGTACGCGGACCTTCTCACATGCCAGTATCTGCTTGACGAAGGATGCCCCGTTACCGAAGTCCTGAGCCTAGTCTGCGGACGGCGTCCTCCTGATCGACCCGGGTCGATG
>NZ_JACTUZ010000134.1 GCF_014490445.1 Pseudoroseomonas ludipueritiae
CGGCAGCCCGCCGCCCTGCCCCGCGGCAGCGCCGCGCCGCCGCTGCGCTTCCTGGCTGCTGCCCTAGCCGCCGCGCTCTCGCGCCAGCCATGACCGGCCTCGAAGCCCGCGCCGCCTTCCTGGACTGGCTGGAGAAGGAACGCCGCGCCAGCCCGCATACCCTGGAAGCCTATGGCGCCGACCTGGCCGACCTGCTGGGCTTCCTCAGCCGCCACCTGGGAGGCGAGCCGGACCTGAAGGCCATCGGTGCCCTGCGCCCGGCCGACCTGCGCTCCTTCCTGGCCTTCCGGGCGGAGAAGGGAGACAGCGCCAGCACCCGCGCCCGCAAGCTGGCGGCTGTGCGCAGCTTCATGCGCTTCCTGGCGCGGCGGCATGGCGTTTCGCCAGATGCCATCGCCGGTCTGCGTGGCCCGCGCCTGAAGCCCCCCGCCCCCCGCGCCCTGCGCGAAACCGAGGCACGGGATGTCATCGCGGAGGTGGGCAGCGTAGAGAATTCCTCCTTGCTGGCCCTGCGGGACCAGGCGCTCTTCACCCTGCTCTATGGCTGCGGCCTCCGTATCTCTGAGGCTCTGGCACTGGATGTGCGGGATGCTCCCCGCGCCGGCACCGGATTGCGGGTGCGCGGCAAGGGCGGCAAGGAACGGCTGGTGCCAGTGCTACCGGCGGTGGCGGCGGCGGTCTCCGCCTATCTCGCGGCCCGTGGCGGTCCCCTGGCCGAGGCGCCGCTGTTTCTCGGCGCGCGCGGCGGGCGGCTGGACCCGGCCATCGCCCAAAAGGCACTGCGGGATTACCGCCGCCTCGCCGGCCTGCCGGAACACACCACCCCGCATGCGCTGCGGCATTCCTTCGCCACCCATCTGCTGGGCGCGGGGGCTGACCTGCGTGCCATCCAGGAGCTGCTGGGGCATGCCAGCCTCTCCACCACCCAGCGCTATACCAGCGTGGATGCGGTGCGGCTGCTGGAGACCTGGCAGAAGGCGCATCCGCGGGTTGATTGAGTAGCCAGCCTCGTCTGCCGGCGCTCCGCTGTGGCGGAGGGCTTTACCGCGACCCGATGTGGCGCAGCGGGGCTGTCCATTGCCAAGAGCGGCTGGTGCGCATCGCCTCCAGTTCCTGCAGCGCCTCAGCATGCTGTGCTTCGAGGACAGCTAGGCGCGTCCGTAACGCGGCGATGTCAATTGCCTTCTGCTGTACGGCTGCATCAGCGCATTGCCCTGCCATGCGGCGCCAGCTCCCCGCCGCCTCGGCTGGGTCATCGCAGGGCTGCAGTGCCACGGTGAACTCGTTCTCGCCATGCGCCGTGTCGTGGAAATCGTGGCAGCTGAAGCGCATCAGGCCAAGTGCCGCAGCTCGCTCCATTAGAGCGGCGAAGGAAGCTGGAGTGAACACCCAGCAATGCGCGTCATGGTAAGTGCCGTTGCGCTGCACGTCCTCTGCCACCGCGAGCGCGAGCGGCAGGTCGTGCAGGCGGCGCATGGGCCGACCCTCGGTGGCGGCGGTCACGTCGAACTCGACCACCTCCAGCACGTAGTCCAGCAGGAACGGCAGCAGTGGCGCCCGCGCCCGCACCAAGAAGGCGTACAACGCGTCGGACAGTCGGGTTTCCTGCCGCGCATGGTCGAAAGTGAAGCGCCGGTCAGGAACAACCAAGCGCAGGCTTCCCTGTGGCTTCAGCACCCCATGCACCTCGCCAAGCCAGCCTAACAGGTCCGGCACATGCTCGATTAGGTGTGACGCCACCACGTAATCCACTCGCGTCCCGGTACCCACGGCATCAGCCAAGGTGTTGTTGCCCCAGACCGCGTCCACCTCAACGATCGCATCAATATCGACGTTCGGGTCACCTGCATACTTTGCGCGCAGGCTAGCCGTATCGGTGTGATCGACGTAGATGATGCGTCCTTCAGCACGCGTCACAAGCGGGCGGCACAATGCTCCAACTTCAATGCCAACGGCATTGGCAGGATCGAGGCCCCGTAATACTCGCTGCTTCCGCGTCATCGATCGGCCTCTCAAACGATCCAGGATGGACACCAGCGCGATAGTACGATCTCAACCTCGGAGTGCAATCCGAATAATTGCACCGTTAAAATAATTACTTTATTAAGAGAGGCGGACAAACGCTCGCAAGGGAACCGGCTGAACACCTCAACTTTCAGCTGCGGGCTTCGACATAGGCAGCCCCGCCAACGGCATCACGCCGGCACCCAAGCTCTTAGGCTGTTCAGCCGCTCCACCCACGTCCACCCACGCTAACAACAGGCCTTGCACCATCCGGAGTAGCGGCTTGGCCATGTACACTAATCGCGCTGGCCAAGCAGCAAGAACAGCGCCGTTGCAGCAGCGGCAATATAGTCTCGACGCGCCTATTACCAGCAGCAATGCGTCGGGCGGCTCGCGTCTCCATGAAGGCTGCGCGGCAAGCATTCACCGCGCATGGCCCCTAACCACCACCTCAAGAGCAGCGTGTGGTTTGGCTGAGGAGTGGCGGCCAGTATCACCGAAGCGATGCTCGGAATACCAACGCCGTGCCTGGACATGGTGGAGCCGTTGGCCAGATCATCCCGGATGGACATGGGAACAGTAGCTCCTGGTCCACGCCCAGCGGCTTCAGATGTGCAGCGCGCGCCCGTCCACTGCCAGGGCGGCTTCCTTCACCGCCTCGTTCAGTGTCGGGTGGGCATGGCAGGTGCGGGCCACGTCCTCGGCGCTGGCGCCGAATTCCATGGCGATCGCCACTTCCGCGATCAGCGTGCCGGCATCCGGGCCCAGGATATGGCAGCCCAGCACGCGGTCGGTCTTCTTGTCCGCCAGGATCTTCACAAAGCCATCGGTGTCGCCCATCGCACGGGCGCGGCCATTGGCCATGAAGGGGAACTTGCCGGACTTGTATTCCTGGCCGCGGGCCTTCAGCTCCTCCTCCGTCTCGCCCACCGAGGCCACTTCCGGCCAGGTGTAGACGATGCTCGGGATGACGCCGTAGTTCACGTGGCCGGCCTGGCCGACGAGCTGCTCGGCCAGGGCCACGCCCTCGTCCTCAGCCTTGTGGGCCAGCATGGGGCCGACAATGACATCGCCAATGGCGTAGATGCCGGGAACATTGGTGCGGAAGTGGTGGTCGGTCTTCACCCGGCCGCGCTCGTCGCGCTCCACGCCCACGGCATCCAGGCCGAGGCCATCCGTATAGGCGCGGCGGCCGATGGCCAGCAGCACCACATCGGCCTTCAGCTCCTCGGCGGCGCCACCGGCGGCGGGCTCCACCGTCAGGGTCACGCCCTCGGCCGTCTTGGCCGCGGCGGTGACCTTGGACTTCAGCTTGAACTTGAAGCCCTGCTTGGTCAGCACGCGCTCGAACTGCTTGGACACTTCGTTGTCCATGGTCGGCGTGATGCGGTCGAGGAATTCCACCACCGTCACCTCGGCGCCGAGGCGGCGCCAGACGGAGCCCAGCTCCAGCCCGATGACGCCACCGCCGATGACCACCAGGTGGCCCGGCACCTTCTCCAGCTCCAGCGCGCCCGTGGAGGTGACGATCTGCTTCTCATCCACCTCGACACCCTTCAGCGGCATGCTGTCGGAGCCGGTGGCGATGACGATGTTCTTGGCGCTGTAGGACTGGCCGGCGACCTCGACGCTGCCGGGGGCGGTGATCTTGCCCTCGCCCTTCAGCCAGGTGACCTTGTTCTTCTTGAACAGGAACTCGACGCCCTTGACGTTGGCGCCGACCACCTCGCCCTTGCGGGCCAGCATGCGGGAAAGGTCCAGCTTCACGCCATCCAGCAGGATGCCATGGTCGGCGAACTTGTGCTGGGTCTCCTCAAAAGCCTCGGAGGATTGCAGCAGCGCCTTGGAGGGGATGCAGCCCACATTCAGGCAGGTGCCGCCCAGCGTGTCGCGCTTCTCGACGCAGGCCACCTTCAGCCCGAGCTGCGCGGCGCGGATGGCGCAGACATAGCCACCGGGGCCGGCACCGATGACAATGACGTCGAAGCTCTCGGGCATGAGTCAGGGTTCCTGCTTGCACAAAGGGTTGGCGGAAACTGGCCCGGCCCGCCCGCAGGGGCAAGGGGGCGAAGGGGTTTGTGCAGTGCGAAAAGCCATGCACCCGCTGCTGCGCAAGCATGATCAAATGCAGGATGCCCAAGCTGGCGCCAGTGAAAGGCGTACCCTCCCTGAGACGCCGCTAAAGGCCGCGCACAAAAAAGCGGCGGGGACCGCGTTTCCGCGATCCCCGCCGCCCCATTCCGGAAGCGCTGAGGCTTAGAGGTCCAGCAGCAGGCGCCGCGGGTCTTCCAGGCTCTCCTTCACACGCACCAGGAAGGACACCGCCTCCTTCCCATCGACGATGCGGTGGTCGTAGGACAGCGCCAGGTACATCATCGGGCGGACCTCGATCTTGCCGCCCACCACCATCGCGCGCTCCTTGATGGAGTGCATGCCGAGGATGCCCGACTGCGGCGGGTTCAGGATCGGGGTGGAGAGCAGCGAGCCGTAGATGCCGCCATTGGTGATGGTGAAGCTGCCGCCGGAGAGCTCCTCCAGCTTCAGCTGGCCGTCACGCGCCTTCTTGCCGAAGCCGGCGATCGACTTCTCGATATCCGCGAAGGACATCTGGTCGGCGTTGCGCAGCACCGGCACGACCAAGCCATTCGGACCACCGACGGCGATGCCCATGTGCACGAAGTTCTTGTAGACGATGTCGTCGCCGTCGATCTCGGCATTAACCGCCGGGTATTCCTTCAGCGCGGCCACGCAGGCCTTCACGAAGAAGGACATGAAGCCGAGCTTGGTGCCGAGCTTCTTCTCGAAGGCGTCCTTGTACTCGCTGCGCAGCGACATCACGGCCGACATGTCCACCTCGTTGAAGGTGGTCAGCATGGCGGCGGTGTTCTGCGCCTCCTTCAGCCGGTTGGCGATGGTCTTGCGCAGGCGGGTCATCTTCACCCGCTCCTCGCCGCCTTCCAGGGCGCGCGGCGCCTTGGCGGCCGGCTTGGCGGCCGGGGCAGAAGCCGGGCGGGCCAGGAAGTCCTGCACGTCGCCCTTGCTGATGCGGCCGTCCTTGGCCGTGCCCGCGCCGATCTGGTCGGCGGAGACGTTGTTTTCGGCCATCATCTTGGCGGCCGCCGGCAGCGGCGCATGCCCACCACCGGGGACGGAGACGGGGCCGGAAACCGTGCGCGGCTCCTCGACCTTGGGCGCATTGGCCGGGTTGCCGGCGGTGGCGCCGGAAGCCTTCGGCGCCGGCGGCTTCTCGGTGCCCGGAACCTCGGTGGCCTTGGGGGACACCTTGCCCTCGCCGGCGGAAATGGTGCCGAGCAGCGCGCCCGGCTCCACCTCGGCGCCCTCATCGGCGGCGATCGCCTCCAGCACGCCGGCGGCGGGGGCGTTGACCTCCACCGTCACCTTGTCGGTCTCCAGCTCCACCAGCGGCTCGTCGGCAGCCACCGACTCGCCGGCCTTCTTCATCCAGCGGGCCACGGTGGCCGTGGAAACGCTCTCGCCCAGGGTGGGGACCAGGATCTCAGTCATTCTTAACGCCTCTCTACCGGTGCGTGCTCGAAGTTAACTTTAGGACAGACCGAGCGCTTCGCGCACCAGGGCTTCCTGCTGCTGCTGATGGACCTTGGCCGAGCCGGTGGCCGGGCTGGCCGCCTCCTCACGCCCCACATAGACCGGGCGCTTGGACTTGACGCCCAGATCCTTCAACACCTTCTCGATCCGCCGGTCCACGAAGGTCCAGGCGCCCATATTCTCGGGCTCCTCCTGGCACCAGACGATCTCGGCGTTCTTGTACTCGCTCAGCACGCGGGCCAGCGTGTTCTTGGGGAAGGGATACATCTGCTCCAGGCGGATGATCGCCACCTCGTTCAGGCCCTTGTCGCGGCGCTCCTGCAGCAGGTCGTAATAGACCTTGCCGGTGCAGATCACGACGCGCTTCACCTGGTCCGGCGCCGCGATGGCGTCCACTTCCGGGATCACGGTCTGGAAGGTGCTGCCGGGCGCGAAATCGGCCAGGCTGCTGACAGCCAGCTTGTGGCGCAGCAGGGACTTCGGCGTCATCACGATCAACGGCTTGCGGTAGTTCCGCTTCAGCTGCCGGCGCAGGGCGTGGAAGTAGTTGGCCGGGGTCGTGAAGTTGCAGACCGCCATGTTGTTCTCGGCGCAGAGCTGCAGGTAGCGCTCCAGGCGGGCGGAGGAATGCTCCGGCCCCTGCCCTTCATAGCCATGCGGCAGCAGCATCACGAGGCCGGACATGCGCAGCCACTTCGTCTCGGCCGAGGCGATGAACTGGTCGATCACCACCTGCGCGCCATTGGCGAAGTCGCCGAACTGGCCTTCCCACAGGGTCAGGGTGTTCGGGTCCGCCAGCGTGTAGCCGTAGTCGAAGCCCAGCACGCCCATCTCGCTCAGCAGCGAGTTGAAGGCCTCCATCCGCGCCTGGCCGTCGCGGATGTTGTTCAGCGGCATGTATTCCGCTTGGTTCTGCTGGTCGACCAGCACGCAATGGCGGTGGCTGAAGGTGCCGCGCTGCACATCCTCGCCCGAGAGGCGGATGCGGTGGCCTTCCACCAGCAGGGAGCCGAAGGCCAGCGCCTCGCCGGTCGCCCAGTCGATGCCCTCGCCGGTCTCGATGGCGTTCTTCTTGGCCTCGAGCTGTCGGACGATCTTGCTGTTGGCGTTGAAGCCTTCCGGCACGCGGCTGAGGGCGGCGCCCACCTCGCGCAGGGTATCCAGCGCCACGGCGGTGCCGTCTTCCTTCTCCTCCTCGGAGGAGCCGGCGGCCTTCAGCCCGGACCAGTGGCCTTCCAGCCAGTCGGCCTTGTTGGGCTTGAAGGTCTGGGCGGCCTGATAGGCCTCCTCCAACTGGGCGTTGAAGGCGTCCAGCATGGACTTGCTGTCCTCGGCCGGCACGGCGCCGCTCTGGGCCAGACGCTCCGCGTAAAGGGTGCGGGTCGTCTTGGTCTCCTTGATGCGGGCATACATGATCGGCTGCGTGAAGGCCGGCTCGTCCGTCTCGTTATGGCCGTGGCGGCGGTAGCAGACCACGTCCAGCACGATGTCGGCGCCGAACTTCATGCGGTACTCGGCGGCCATGCGGGCGCAGAAGACCACGGCCTCGGGGTCGTCGCCATTAACGTGCAGGATCGGCGCCTGCACCGACTTGGCCACGTCCGTGCAATAAAGGCCGGAATAGGCATGGGCCGGGACGGTGGTGAAGCCGATCTGGTTGTTGGTCACCACATGCACCGTGCCGCCGGTGCGGTAGCCGATGAGCTGGCTCATCGCGAGCGTCTCATAGACCACGCCCTGGCCGGCAAAGGCGGCATCGCCATGCAGCAGGATGCCCATGACGGAGCGGCGGCCCTTGGTGTCGCCCGCCATGTCCTGGCGCGCGCGCACCTTGCCCACCACCACCGGGTCCACGACCTCGAGATGCGAGGGGTTGGGCTGCAGCGACAGGTGGACCTGGCGGCCGTTGATCTCGATATCGGTGGAGGTACCCAGGTGGTACTTCACGTCGCCCGAGCCCTGCACGTCGTCCGGGTTGGCGGAGACGCCCTTGAACTCGGCGAAGACGCGGGTGAAGGGCTTCTTCACCACGTTCACCAGCGTGTTCAGGCGGCCACGATGGGCCATGCCGATGACGATCTCATCCGCGCCGGCATCGGCCGCGGTCTCGATCACGGTCTGCACCGCCGGGATGGTGACCTCGCCGCCCTCAAGGCCGAAGCGCTTGGTGCCGACATACTTCCTGGCACAGAAGGCTTCGAAGCCCTCAGCCTCGGTCAGCTGCTGCAGGATCTTGCGCTTGGCCCCGGCATCGAAGGCCCGCGCCCAGGGCGCGCCCTCGACCTTCTGCTGGATCCAGGACTTCTGCTCCGGGTCCTGAATATGCATGAACTCGACGCCGATGGAGCCGCAATAGCTGGCGCGGCAGATCGCGATGATCTCGCGCAGCGTCGCCTGCTCCTTGCCCAGCACGCGGTCGATGAAGATCGGCCGGTCCATGTCGGCATCGGTGAAGCCGTAGGTCTTCGGGTCCAGCTCCGGATGCGCCTTGGGCTGGGTCAGGTGCAGCGGGTCCAACTGCGCCTCCAGATGCCCGCGCACGCGATAGGCGCGGATCAGCATCAGGGCGCGGATCGAATCCAGCACCTGCTGGCGCGCGGCGGCCGGGTCGAGGCCCGGCGCGGCGCCGGGCTTGCCGCCCTTCTTGGGGTCGGCCTTGGGCGCCTCGGGCTCGGGCGCGAAGCCACCGCGGGGACGCGGGGCCCAGGATGCGCCGGTGGCGTTCTGCACCACAGCGCGGGCATCGTCGTTCAGGGCCGCGAACAGCTCCTGGAAGGACGGGTCCACGCTGTCCGGCTGATCCACCCAGCGGGCGTAGAGATCGGCGAGGAAGGCGGCATTCGCCCCCGTCATCGCACTCGCCAGGATGTCGATACCGGCCATCAGTTCCTCCTCACCCCGCCCGCTTCCCGGGGCGGCGTGGCTTTCCTCAACTACAGGACGTCACAAAATGCAGCGCCGCCCCTGATATAGGGACGGCGTGCATGAACATAGAACGTATGGCGGCGAGATGGCAGCCACCCGGATCGCGCGACCCAGAACATGGATCGGCGTTGGGCAGGCTCGCCTTGTCGCGCCGCCATATGCATCAGCCAGCGATGGCCTTCAGCATGGTCGAGCCCAGGGCGGCCGGGCTGTCGGCCACGAAGATGCCGGCCTCGCGCATCGCGGACATCTTGGCCTCGGCCGTGTCCTTGCCGCCCGAGATCACGGCGCCGGCATGGCCCATGCGGCGGCCCGGAGGGGCGGTCGCACCGGCGATGAAGCCGACGACGGGCTTGTAGTTCTTGGAGCCCTTCTTGTTCTCGCGGGCCAGGAACTCAGCCGCCTGGATCTCGGACTGGCCACCGATCTCGCCGATCATGACGATCTGCTTGGTCTCGGGGTCGGCCAGGAACATCTCCAGGACTTCCGTGAAGTCCATGCCCTTCACCGGGTCGCCACCGATGCCGACGCAGGTGGACTGGCCGAGGCCGGCCGCCGTGGTCTGCGCCACGGCCTCATAGGTCAGCGTGCCCGAGCGGGACACGATGCCGACGGAGCCCGGCTTGTGGATATGGCCCGGCATGATGCCAATCTTGCAGGCGCCCGGCGTGATCACGCCCGGGCAGTTCGGGCCCACCAGGCGGGACTTGGAGCCGGCCAGGGCGCGCTTGACCTTGATCATGTCGATCACCGGGATGCCCTCGGTGATGCAGATGATCAGCGGCACCTCGGCGTCGATCGCCTCCAGGATGGAGTCGGCGGCAAACGGCGGCGGCACGTAGATGACGGAGGCATTGGCGCCCGTCGCCTCGACGCACTCGGCGACGGTGTTGAACACCGGCAGGTTCAGGTGGGTCTGGCCACCCTTGCCCGGCGTCACGCCGCCCACATACTTGGAGCCGTAGGCGATGCCCTGCTCGGCGTGGAAGGTGCCCTGAGAGCCGGTGAAGCCCTGGGTCATCACCTTCGTGTTGGCGTCGACGAGGATGGCCATCTTACTTGGCTCCCTTCACGGCGGCGACCACCTTCTCGGCGGCGTCGGCCAGGTTGTCGGCCGGGATGATCTTCAGGCCGCTCTCGGCCAGGATCTTCTTGCCCTGCTCAACGTTCGTGCCCTCCAGGCGCACCACCAGCGGCACGGAGAGGGTCAGGTTCTTCGCCGCCTGCACCACGCCGGTCGCGATCATGTCGCACTTGGCGATGCCGCCGAAGATATTGACCAGGATCGCCTTGACGTTGCTGTCGGAGGTGATGATGCGGAAGGCTTCGGTCACGCGCTCGGCCGTCGCCGTGCCGCCCACGTCCAGGAAGTTGGCGGGGGAGGAGCCGTAGAGCTTGATGATGTCCATGGTGGCCATCGCCAAGCCGGCGCCGTTCACCATGCAGCCGATCTCGCCATCCAGCGCGACGTAGTTCAGGTCGTTCTTGGTGGCGTCCAGTTCCTTCGGGTCCATCTCGCTGTCATCGCGAAGGGCCTCGAGGTCCTTGTGGCGGAACAGCGCGTTGTCGTCGAAGGAGACCTTGGCATCCAGCGCCACGACCTCGCCCGCGCCGGTCACGACCAGCGGGTTGATCTCGACGATGGCGCAATCCAGCTCGACGAAGGCCTTGTACATGGCCGTGACGAACTTGGTGAAGGCCTGGACCTGCTTGCCTTCCAGGCCCAGCCCGAAGGCCAGCTTGCGGGCATGGAAGCCGGAGATGCCGGAGGCCGGGTCCACCGTCGCCTTCAGGATCTTCTCCGGATTGTGCTCGGCGACCTCTTCGATCTCCATGCCGCCCTCGGTGGACGCCATGATGACGATGCGGGAGGTATCGCGGTCCACCAGCAGGGAGAGATACAGCTCGCGCTTGATGTCGCAGCCGGCCTCGACATAGACGCGGGAGACCACCTTGCCGGCCTCGCCGGTCTGCTTGGTCACCAGCGTCTTGCCGATCATCGCCTCGGCGGCCGCCTTCACGTCCTCGACGGACTTGACGACGCGCACGCCGCCCTTGCCGTTCGGGTCTTCCTTGAAGCGGCCGGCGCCGCGGCCACCGGCGTGGATCTGCGACTTCACCACATAGACGGGGCCGGGCAGCTTCTTGGCCGCCTCTTCCGCCTCGGCGGCATTCCAGGCGACATAGCCGTCGAGCACCGCAACGCCGTAGCGCTTCAGCAGCTCCTTGCCCTGGTATTCATGAATATTCATCCGCTCACCCTTTTACTGGAGCTGGACGGCCGAGGCCCGGCCGAAAGAAATGGCCGGGACCGAAGCCCCGGCCAGGGGTGTGTCAGACGCCAAGCTTCTTGAAGTCTTCGACCAGCTTCTTCACCGCGTCGCAGGACTTGTCGAAAGCGGCCTTCTCCTCAGGGGTGAATTCCACCTCGACGATCCGCTCCACGCCCTTTTCGCCGATCACGACAGGCACGCCGACATAGAAGTCGTTCATGCCATACTCGCCGTTCAGCATCACGGCGCAGGGCAGGACGCGCTTCTTGTCCTTCAGGTAGCTCTCGGCCATCGCCACGGCGGAAGCCGCCGGGGCATAGAAGGCGGAGCCCTTCTCGAGCAGCTTCACGATCTCGCCGCCACCATTGGCGGTGCGCGCCACGATGGCGTCGATCTTCTCCTGCGTCGTCCAACCCATCTTGATCAGGTCGGGGACGGGAATGCCGGCCACGGTGGAATAGCGGGTCAGCGGCACCATGGTGTCGCCATGGCCGCCCAGCACGAAGGCCGTCACGTCCTCGACCGAGACATTGAACTCCTCGGCCAGGAAGGTGCGGAAGCGCGCGCTGTCCAGCACGCCGGCCATGCCGACGACCTTGTTGGCCGGCAGGCCGGACTTCTGCTGCAGCGCCCAGACCATGACGTCCAGCGGGTTGGTGATGCAGATCACGAAGGCGTCGGGCGCATACTGCTTGATGCCCTCGGCCACCTGGCCCATCACGCCGGCATTCTTGGTCAGCAGGTCATCGCGGCTCATGCCCGGCATGCGGGGGAAGCCGGCGGTGACGATGATGACGTCCGCGCCCGCGATGGCGGCATAGTCGCTGCCGCCGCTCAGCTTGCAGTCGAAGCCGTCGACCGGGCTGGACTGCATGATGTCCAGCGCCTTGCCGGCCGCGACGCCGCCGAAGACGTCGAACATCACGACGTCGCCGAGTTCCTTGAGGCCGATCAGGTGGGCCAGCGTGCCACCAATATTGCCAGCGCCGATCAGCGCAATCTTCTTGCGGGCCATGAGCAGTTCCTTCCCGGGGGTCTACGGGGTTGGATACAGAAATCCGGTATCTCGCGACGGTGTCCTACTCTCCTCCGCCAGCCCCGACAAGGCGGGAGGCGAGGCGATTCAGTGAGGCACGGCGAGAAACACCCCGGCATATCCCCCGGAAGGGCCGGCCCTTTCGGCCGGCGAAACCCGCGGCCCGGCAAAAGGCCGGGCCAGCTATGTCACAGCGGCATGCAACGGATGACGTCGTCGTGTCCGCGCGCCAGGGTAGACATGGTGCCGGCGGGGCAGTCGCGCTGCTCACCGCTGGCGGCCGGAAGGCCGGCGGTCCAGGAGGTCAGGCGGGCGCCGCGCGCCGTCATGTTGGAACGCTGGGCCAGCACCGGCGCCGCGCCGCGCCTGGCGGCCACGCTGCGGCTGCCGGCCTTG
>NZ_JACTUZ010000135.1 GCF_014490445.1 Pseudoroseomonas ludipueritiae
CGGCGGATGCGCCAGGCCGGCGCGCGGCCGCCACGCACCAGCCCGGCCCCGGCCTCCGCCACCCGCGCCGCATTGTCGGCATTGTCCCGCCCCAGCGGCAGGCAGAGCAGCGGCACGCCATGCAGCAGCGGCCGGATAACGGAACCATGCCCGCCCTGCACGATGGCGGCGGCGCAATGGGGCAGGATGTCGTCATGCGCCGCGCCGCGCAGGATCTCCACATGTTCGGCCGCCGGCAGGCTCTCCGGCTCCACCGCCGGGCCCAGGGTCAGCACGCCACGCACCGGCAGGCCGCGCAGCGCCGCGATGCAGCGCCGCAGCGCCCCCCGCTGGCCCATCTCGGTGCTGCTGAAGGAGATCAGCACATGCGGCAGGCCGGGGTGGCGGGGCTGCCAGCGCCCGGCCCAGGGCGGCGTTTCCAGCAATGGACCGGCATAGGCGAAGGGTTCCGGCACGCTCTCCAGCCCGAAATCGAAGGCCTGGGCGGTAGCCAGCAGCGACAGCCGCAGCAGCCGCAACTGGTCCAGCACATGCGCCAGCGGTGGCAGGCCCAGCGCGGCGCGGGCGGCGTTCAGCGCCGGCAGGCCGGTGTCGTAGAGCGAAAAGGTCCAGTCCCGGGCGAAGGTGTCGCGGCGGCTGTGCCATTCCTTGTTGCCGGGGCGGAAGCCGGGGCCGAAGGGCGGCAGGTCCGCCCGCGTCGGGTAGGGCCAGACATTGGCGGAAAAGGAGACCACCGGCACCCCGGCCTTCTCCCCCGCCAGCATAGCGCCCAGCAGCAGCTCGTTGCAGATGATGAGGTCGGCGGGTTCCTCCCGCAGCATGGCCAGCAGGTCCTCGGCATAGGCCAGGGCGGGGGCGCAGATCACCTCCTCGCACAGGCTGCGCACCAGGGCGGGGGGCCAGAAGGCGCGCAGATGGTCCCGCAGCGGCGCCGCGGCCTCGGCCCCTGGCTGCCGGTTGGGCGCGCGGCGCCAGGGCTGGAAGGGCAGGCCGGCGGCGGCGGCGCGGCTGGCCTCGTCGCTGACGAAGCGCAGGCTGGCACCGTCCGCCTGCAGGCGGCGGGCGAATTGCGCGGCGGGGGTGACATGCCCGCCGCCCTCGAAGGTCGCGAGGATGATGGCAGGCGGCATCAGCGGACCCTATATGCCCGCTGCCGCTTCAGCACAGGGAGGCCGACTTGGCCGAAGCTTTCTTTCAGTTCTCGTGGCTGCTGCCGGCGGGCATCGTCCTCGGCACCGTGCTCGGCATGGAACTGGTGGCCTATCTGGCGCATCGCTACCTGATGCATGGCTGGGGCTGGGGCTGGCACAAATCCCACCACGAGACGCATGACGGCTGGTGGGAACGCAACGACCTTTACGCCGTGGTCTTCGCCGGCTTCTCGCTGCTGCTGATGTGGCTGGACCCGGAGCACCGGGGCCTGTTCTGGCTCGGCATCGGCATGGCCACCTACGGCTTCCTGTATTTCGTGGTGCATGACGGGCTGGTGCACCGGCGCTGGCCTTTCCACTGGGTGCCGCGCCGCGGCTACATGCAGCGGCTGTATCAGGCGCACCGGCTGCACCATGCGGTGGAAGGCAAGGATGGCTGCGTCTCCTTTGGCTTTCTCTACGCGCCCCCGGTGCGGGTGCTGCGGCAGCAGTTGCGGGAACGCCAGGGCGCGGCACCCGGCGATGTCAGGGGCGCCGCCACAACAGACCCGGCCGCGGAGGCGGGGCTGCCCGACGGGCGCTGAGCGCCGCCACGCCCCCGGCGCCGACATGCCAGAGCTTCCGGTGCTTCGGCACCACCACCCGCCGGTCCCAGCCCCTGGCGCCCTGGGCACGCAGGCGGGTGCCGATCTCGCGATACACGCCGCGTGCCGTGGCCACCGCCCAGGCGGCGCGCGGCGGCAAGGCCGCCAGTCCGGCGAAGGCTGAATCGTAATAAGGCTCCGCCGCATCCAGCAGCCGGGTGGCGACGCCCGCCAGTGCCGCGCGGTGGCGCGGGTCGGCGATCTCCTCCGGCGGGATGCCGGCTTCCGCCAGCCAATCCGCTGGCAGGTAGATGCGGCCCAGCGCGGCATCGTCCAGCACGTCCCGCGCGATATTGGTGAGCTGGAAACCGAGGCCGAGGTCGCAGGCGCGGTCCAGCGTGTCCTTTGCCTCCGGCGGCACGCCCATCACCAGCGCCATCATGATGCCGACCACGCCGGCCACATGATAGCTGTAGCGCAGCGTGTCATCGAGCGTGCGGTATGGAGCGCCCTCCACATCCATCGCGAAGCCTTGCAACAGCTCCAGCGGGTAGCGCTGCGGAATGCGGTGCCGCGCGGCGACGCGGGCAAAGCCGGTAAACACCGGGTCCGGCATCGGCGTGCCGGACAGTGCCCGGCGTGTCTGCATGAAGAGCGCGTCCAGCCGCTGCTGCGGCGTCTCGCCACCGGCCATGCCGGGCGCGGCGAAACCAGCCACCTGCCCATCCACCACGTCGTCGCAATGGCGGCACCAGGCATAAAGCATCCAGGCATCCTCGCGCATCTCGCGCCCGAAGAGGCGCGAGGCGACGGCGAAGCTCTTGGAGCCGGTGCGGATCGAGGCCTCGCCGGCCTCCACCACCGCGTCGGTCATGGCGCACCCTCCAGCATCAGCCCCGCCGTGGCCTTGGCGGAGCCCACCACGCCCGGCACGCCCGCGCCCGGATGCGTGCCGGCGCCAACGAAATACAGGTTGCGGATCACATCGTCGCGGTTGTGCGTGCGGAAGAAGGCCGATTGCGTCAGCACCGGCTCCAGCGAGAAGGCGGAACCGTGGTGGCTGTTCAGGTCGTCCCGGAAGCCATCCGGCGTCAGGATATGGCTGGTGACGAGGTCGCGCTTCAGGCCGGGGATGTAGCGTTCATCGAGGTAATCCAGGATGCGGTCGCGGTAGCGCGGGCCTTCCACCGACCAGTCGATCGGCGCATTGCCGAGATGCGGCACGGGGGAGAGCACGTAATAGGCGCTGTGCCCCGGCGGCGCGAGGCTCGGGTCCGTCACGCTCGGCGCATGCAGGTACAGGGAGAAATCCTCGGGCAATGCGCTGCCGCGGAAGATCTCGCGGATCAGTTCGCGATAGCGGGCACCGAAGAGCACCATGTGGTGCCGCAGGTCCCGCCGCTCGCCGCGCAGGCCAAAGTAGATCACGAAGAGCGACATGGACCAGCGCTTGCGTGCCAGCTTGCGCGCCGCCGCCTGCCCACGTGGCGTGCCTTCCAGCAGGCGCGCGTAGGTGTGCATCACATCGGCATTGCTGGCGACATTGTCGAATTCGCCCTGCCAGCCATCGGCGCAGCGGATGCCGGTGGCGCGCGGCCCCTGCGTCTCGATCCGCGCCACCTCGGCGCCGCAGCGGATGGTGCCGCCCAGATCCTCGAAGAGCTTTACGAGTGCCCGCACCAATGCACCCGTGCCGCCACGCGGAAACCAGACGCCCCAGCGCCGCTCCAGCGCATGGATCAGCGCGTAGATCGAGGAGGTGGAGAAAGGATCGCCGCCCACCAGCAGGGAATGGAAGGAGAAGGCCTGCCGCAGGTGCTCGTCCCGGATGAAGCGGGAGACCATGCCATAGACCGTGCGGTCGGCGCGCAGCCGCACAAGCTGCGGTGCCACGCGCACCATGCTGGCGAAATCCAGGAAGGGCTTCGACCCCAGCTTGATATAGCCTTCCTGCAGCAGCTCCTCGGAATAGCGCAGGAAGCGGCGGTAGCCTTCCACATCGGCCGGTGACTTGGCGGCGATCTGCGCGTCCAGCGCCGACTGGTCGTTCACGTAATCGAAGCGGAAGCCGTCTTCCCAGCAGAGCTGGTAGAAGGGGCTGACCGGCAGCATCTCGATGTAATCCGACATGCGGCGGCCGGAGAGGGCGAAAAGCTCCTCCAGGCAGCCGGGATCGGTGATGACGGTGGGGCCGCCGTCGAAGGTGAAGCCATCCTGTTCGTAGACATAGGCGCGGCCGCCGGGCTTGTCGCGCTTCTCCAGCAGGGTGACGTCGTGGCCGGCGGATTGCAGCCGGATGGCCAGGGCCAGCCCGCCGAAGCCGGAGCCGATGACCGCCGTGCGCGGCCGCGTCGTGGCGTTCATCGCGGGACGCGCGTGGGGGCAGGGCGCGTTGCTGCGCGGCGGGGAGGATGGATCATCCGGTTCATATGGAGGGGCTAGCCCCTTCGCCAAGCGGCGCGCCAGCCATGGCGCGAAGAGTTCCGCCGGCATCGGCGGGCCGCATCCGCAGCCCGCCGCCTGGCACGCCTTACAGCGCGCCGACGCCGCCCTTGGCCCAGGAGCGCAGGGTGGCGTCATCGGTCATGGCCTTGTCGAACCACAGGCTGGCGCAGACGCGGGAGATCACATCGCCGTCGTGGCCGATATGCGGCACCGGCACCAACTTCCAATTGCAGGCCACGCCGCGCCGCGCGGCCTCGGCCTGCCCGGCCGCCAGGTAGTTATGCGCCCGCGCGAAGCGGTGCGGCCCCTGCGCGATGGCGCCGGGATTGGCCGGCAGGCTGGGGCCGGAGGTCTCGATATCCTGCTCGCCCGCCAGGATCAGCAGCGGGAAGGCCAGCAGGCGCAGCAGCTCCGCCTCGCCCAGGCCGATGCCGCCGAGGCCGTCCGGGAAGTCCTTCTCCAGCGTCGGCAGCGTGTACCAGCCGGGATTGCCGACCGCGATGCCCTCGAAAACATCCAGCGGCTGGGTGGAGGCCATGCGGTGGCCGAACTGCCCGCCCGCTGAATGGCCGTAGAAATAGGCCTTCTGCCGCCGCGTGATGCCGGCCTGTTGCAGCCAGGCGAAGACGCGCGCGGGCACCGCATAGCCCCACTTCTCGCGCGGCTGCACCGTGCCGTCCTTCAGCAGGACATGGCCGTTGTTGTAGACCTCGGCGCCCGGATAATTCTCGTTGTCGAAGTTGGGCGCCACGATCAGCAGCCCGTGCTTGTCGGCCGCGGGAATCCAGAAGTCGCGGTATTCGTCGCCATTGCGGTTCATGCCGTGCTGCACCAGCACCACCGGGCTGTCCGGCGTGAAGTTCGCCGGGCGGTAGGTATGCAGCACCAGCGGGCGCGTCGGGTCGCCGGCCTCGTCGATGAAGGGAATGGCATTGCGGCCGGGGGCGGCGAGCGCCTGGGCCAGGGTATCGGCAAAGCTCATGGAACAGTCCTGCTGAAGGGGCAGATGCGGGCGCGCCGCGCGGGCGGAAGGCCCGGCGGCGCGCGGCGCGGCATTACTCGGCGGCCGTGACCTCGGTCGCCATGGTGGTCTGGTCCACCCGGCCCTGATAGGCCAGGCCCTTGCGGAAGGCCCAGACCGCGCTTTCGAACTGCACCGGGATCACCGGCATCTCTTCCAGCGCCACCTTGCCGGCTTCCTGCAGCAGCTTGACGCGCGCGGCCTCGTCCATGGTGACCTTCGCGCGGCCGGCCAGATCGTCGAAGCGCGCATCGGACCAGCCGCCGTAGTTGCTGGTGCCGAGGCCGCGCTCGCGGTCCGTGCTCATCAGCCAGGTGCTGAAGAACATCAGCGTCTCCGCCGCGTCCGAGCCCCAGCCGCCCAGGGCGACGCTGAATTCCCGCTTGCCGCGCCGGCCGAAGTAGACGGAGGAGGGCATGGCATCCAGCTCCACCTTCACGCCGATGCGCTGCCAGAACTGCGCCAGCACCTGCGCCAGCCGGGCATCGTTGATGTAGCGGTTGTTGGTGGCATGGAAGGTGAAGGAGAAGCCGTCCGGGTAGCCCGCCTGCTTCAGCAGTTCCCTGGCCTTCGCCGGGTCATAGGGCAGCACCGGCAGGCCGGGGATGGTGCCCGCCATGCCATCCGGCAGGAACTGCGCGGCGGGCAGGGCGATGCCGTCCATCACCCGGCTCTCGATCGCCTTGCGGTCGATGGCGAGGGACAGCGCCTGCCGCACCCTTGCGTCCTGCAAGGGATTCTTGCCCTGGCCGCCATTGACGAAGGGGCTGGGGCTGCGGCCGGTATCGAGCTGGATGAAGATCTGCCGCGTGGTCGGCTTGGCCGTGATGCGGAAGCCCGCATTCTCCCGCAGCCGCGGCAGGTCGCCGGTGGCGGGGCTTTCCACCACGTCGTAGTCGCCCGCCAGCAGGCCCGCGAGGCGCGGACCGGCGGCGGTGACCGGCGTCATGCGCACCACCTGCCAATGCGGCTTCTCGCCCCAGTAGTCGTCGTTGCGCCGCAGCTCGGTGGTGGCATTGCGGCTGTAGCTGGCCAGCTTGTAGGGGCCGGTGCCGATGGCGGCGGAAGTGTCGTTGAACTGCGCGGCGGCGGGCCAGGGGCCGGCGAAGCCGCAATCCTCGCCCTTGGAGAAGTCCAGCTTCGCCTGGTTGATCAGGCTCTGCGGCAGGACCGTCAGGTTGCTGATGTCGCTCAGCAGCAGCGGCTCCGGCTCCTTGGTGGTGACGCGGATGCTGCGCTCGTCCAGCACCTCCACCTTCTCCAGCCGGCGCACGATGCGGGAATAGGACTGGACGACCTCGTCCTTGTTGTTCTGCGCGCGGCAGAAGGTGAAGAGCACATCGGCCGCCGTGAAGGGCTGGCCATTGTGGAAGCGCACGCCGGGGCGCAGCCGGAAGGTCCATTCACGGTCGCCCTCCCGCGTCCAGCTCTCGGCCAGGCCGGGCCGTGCGACGAGGTCGGCATCCAGGTCCACCAGCCCCTCGAAGATATGCTGGCGCAGGCTGTTGTTCGGCGTCAGCGCATAGTTGAGCGGGTCGGCCGAGGTGGTCTCGGCGGAGAGCGCGATGCGCAGCGTCTGCGCCCCCGCCGGCAGGGCGGTGCCGCCCAGGACAAAGGCCAGCGCTGGCAGCAGCGCGCGCCGGGCCAGGGTGGTGGTGAATCCTGTCATGAGCGGTGTCCTCCGAGACTGCGTTGAGAAACACTTCTTTGCAAACGATTGCAACTGTTTGGCGGGCTGGCCCGCCCCGTGCCGCTGAGGCATAGGCGCCGCGCGGCGCAGCTTTGCCGTGGATGGAGGAGACGGATGATGCAGCGCCGTGATGTTGCGAAGCTGGCCGCCTGGATGGGCTTGGCCGGCGGGCTTTCCGGCCTGCCGCTGCGCCGGGCGCGGGCGCAGAGCCGGGCGGAGAGCCTGCGCGTGCTGACGGAGGGGGCGCCCAACAGCTTCGACCCCATCGGCCCCGGCGTGAACCGCTATGCCATCGAGCTGCACTGGAACGCCTATGACCGGCTGCTGCGCTTCGGCACCGTGACGCGGCCGGATGGCACCTTCTCCTACGACTATTTCACGCTGG
This sequence comes from Pseudoroseomonas ludipueritiae, assembly GCF_014490445.1. Classification (GTDB taxonomy): domain Bacteria; phylum Pseudomonadota; class Alphaproteobacteria; order Acetobacterales; family Acetobacteraceae; genus Pseudoroseomonas; species Pseudoroseomonas ludipueritiae. The sequence continues at coordinate 7,277 of NZ_JACTUZ010000135.1, forward strand.
AAGGGGAACTGGCGGAGCGCTGGGACATCTCGGAAGGCGGCCGCGTCATCACGCTCTTCCTGCGCCCCGAGGCCCGCTTCCATGACGGCAGCCCGGTGACGGCCGAGGATGTGAAATGGTCGCTGGACCGCATGGTGAGCCTGCCCATCGGCCGCGCGCAATTCGCCACGGGCTCCATGACGAGCACGGAGCAGTTCACCGTGCTGGACGCGCACAGCCTCCGCATCACCACGCCGCGGCCGGACCGCTTCACCCTGCCCAATCTGGCCCTGGCGCAGCCGGTGATCTTCAATGCCCGCCTCGCCCGCGCCCATGCCACCGAGGACGATCCCTGGGCGGCGGAATGGCTGCGCACCAACGTGGCTGGCGGCGGCGCCTTCCGGCTGGACAGCCACAGTCCCGGCCAGTCCCTCCTGCTCTCCCGCAACGACGACTGGAAGAGCGGACCATTGCCGGAGTTCCGCCGCGTGCTGTGGCAGGTGGTGCCCAGCGCGCAATCCCGCCGCATCTCGCTGGAGCGCGGCGATGCCGACCTGGTGCAGGACCTGCTGCCGCAGGACGCCGTCTCGATGCGGGAGCAAGGCAAGGTGAAGGTGGTGGGCGTGCCGATGACGGGCGCCTTCCATTTCATTGGCATGAACAATGCCCGCCCGCCCTTCGACAACGTCAAGGTGCGGCAGGCCATCGCCCATGCGCTGCCCTACCGGCAGATGTTCGAGGCCGCGCTCTTCAGCCGCGGCGCGCCGCTTTTCGGCGGCACCGCCGGGGAGGCCGAGGGCACGCTCTTCCCGCAGCCGCTGGGCTATGACACCGACCTGGCTCGCGCCCGCGCATTGCTGGCGGAAGCCGGGCTGCCGGATGGCTTCGAGACCACCTTCTCCTTCGACCTCTCGCTCGCCACGGTGGCGGAGCCGGTGGCCCTGCTGGTGCAGGAGGCGATGGGCAAAATCGGCATCCGCGTCACGGTCAATAAGGTGCCGGGCGGGCAGCTCGGCACGCTGCTGGAGAAGAAGGCGGTGCCCTTCTTTTTCGAAAGCTCGGCGGCCTATCTGGCGCCGGCGGATTACTTCTTCCGCATCTTCTACCATGGCCCGACGCGCTGGAATTTCGGCAGCTACGACAACGCCGAATTCAAGACGCTGGTGGAGCGCACGCGCTTCCTGCCCGAAGGCGCGGAATACGATGCCGATGTGAAGCGCATGATCGCGCTGGCGAAGCAGGAGGTGCCGATCATCCTGCTCTGGCAGCCGGCGCTGGACACCGGCATGCAGAAGAATGTGGAAGGGTATAAGTATCTCTTCCACCGCATGCTGGACATGCGCACCCTGAGAAGGACCTGAGGGGCATGGCGCGGCAGGGTGCCCGCCGGCACGCGGGCTGAGCGATGCGGGGGCTGCTGCGCCGCCTGCTGGCGCTGGTGCCGGTGCTGCTGGGCGTCGTGCTCGCCAGCTTCCTGCTGACCCGGCTGCTGCCAGGGGATCCGGCGGTCTTCTTCGCCAATAGCGTCACCGCCGATGCCGGCACGGTCGCGGCGCTGCGGGCCCGGATGGGGCTGGACCTGCCGCTGTGGCAGCAGTTCCTGGCCTATCTGGCGCAACTGGCGCGGGGGGACCTGGGGCAATCCATCCAGACCGGCCAGCCTGTGGCGGCGGACCTGCTGCAACGCCTGCCGGCCTCGGCGGAACTGACGCTGGTGGCGCTCGGCGCCGCGCTGCTGCTGGCGCTGCCGCTGGGCATCGCGGCGGCGCTGCGGCCGGGCTCCGTCATCGACCATGCCTGCCGCCTGGTGAGCGTGGCGGGGGTGGCGCTGCCCAGCTTCGTCACCGGGCTGCTGATGATCTACCTCTTCTACTTCCGCCTCGGCCTGGCGCCGGAGCCGATCGGGCGGCTCGACCCCTTCGCCATCCCGCCGCCGCGCGTCACCGGCTTCCTGCTGCTGGATACGCTGCTGGCGGGGAATGGCGCCGGCTTCCTCGCCGCCGCGCGGCAACTGGTGCTGCCGGCCGCCACCATGGCGCTCTTTGCCCTGGCGCCGCTGGCACGGATGACGCGCGCCGCCATGCTGGATGTGCTGGGCAGCGACTTCATTCGTGCCGCCCACGCGCATGGGCTAGGGCGCCGGCGCATCGTCTTCTCCTATGCGCTGCGCAACGCGCTGCTGCCGGTGGTCACCACGCTGGGCATGGTGTTTTCCAGCATGCTCGGCGCCAATGTGCTGGTGGAGCGTGTCTTCGCCTGGCCCGGCATCGGCTCCTATGCGCTCGATGCGCTGATGGGGCTGGATTACGCGCCGGTGCAGGGCTTCATGCTGGTCATGGCCGGCCTGCTGGTGGGCGTGAACCTGCTGGTGGATCTGCTCTCCGCCATCATCGACCCGCGTAGCGGGCTGCTGCGCGATGCGTAACCCGCTGCTCTTGGCCGCCGGCCTCATCCTGGCCCCGCTGCTCTTCTGCGCGCTGCTGGGCTCCTGGCTCGTGCCCTTCGACCCCATCGCCACCCAGACCGGCATGGCGCTGCGCCCGCCCTCGGCCACGCATTGGTTCGGCACGGACCAGTTGGGGCGCGATGTCTTTTCCCGCGTCGTGGTGGCGGCGCGGCTGGATCTCGGCATCGCCTTCGCGGCGGTGCTGCTCTCTCTGGCTTCGGGCACCGTGCTGGGCGCGGCGATGGGCTATGTCCAGGGCTGGCTGGATGCGGTGGCCGGGCGCCTCACGGATGTGCTGATGGCCTTTCCGCTCTTCATGCTGGCCATGGTGCTGGTGGCGGTGCTGGGGCCTTCCGCCACCGCCGTGGTCTGCGCCACCGCCGCCGTGAACCTGCCCTTCTACATCCGCCTCGCCCGTGCCGAGACCAGCATCCGCCGCCACCTGGGCTATGTGGAGGCCGCGCGGGTCGGCGGCTCCGGCCATGGGCGCATCCTGCGCGTCTTCCTGCTGCCGAATATCCTGCCGCCGCTGCTGGTGCAGGCCTCGGTCAATCTCGGCTGGGCGGTGCTGAACACCGCCGGGCTCTCCTTCCTCGGCCTCGGCATCCGCGCGCCGGCGCCGGAATGGGGGATCATGGTGGCGGAGGGGGCGCAGTTCGTCATCTCCGGCCGCTGGTGGATCGCGGCCTTTCCCGGCCTCGCGCTGATGCTGGCGGTGCTCGGCTTCAACCTGCTGGGCGACGCGCTGCGCGAGGTGGTGGACCCACGCCAGCGCGGATGAGCCCGCCGCTGCTCTCGGTGCGCGGCCTCGCCGTCGCCTTCCACACCCGTGCCGGCGGCGTGCAGGCGCTGCACGGCATGTCCTTCGACCTTCGGCCGGGGGAGATGCTGGGCATCGTGGGTGAAAGCGGTTCCGGCAAATCGGCCACTGCCCTGGCGCTGATGGGCCTGCTGGGTCCGGCTGGCCGGGTGACGGCCGGGCAGGCGTTCTTCGAAGGGCAAGATCTGCTGGCAATGGGGGAGGGCGCCCTGGCCCGCCTGCGCGGCGCCGGGCTGGCCATGGTGTTTCAGAATCCCCGCGCGGCGCTGAACCCGATCCGCCCGGTGGGGTCGCAACTGGCCGATGTCATCGCCCGGCACCATCCCGGCGGCAGCGCCGAGATCCGCGCGCGGATGCTGGAGGCGCTGCGCCAGATGCGTATCCCGGACCCCGAGCGCCGTGCCCAAGCCCTGCCGCATGAGCTTTCCGGCGGCTTGTGTCAGCGCATCGGCATTGCCCTGGCCTTGGCTGGCGACCCGCGCCTGTTGATCGCGGATGAGCCGACCACCGGCCTCGATGTCACCACCCAGGCGGCGGTGATGGACCTGTTGCGCGGCGCCCTGCGCGCGCGTGGCGCCGGCTCGCTGCTGATCACGCATGATCTCGCTCTGGCCGCGCAATATTGCGACCGCATCCTGGTGATGCAGGCGGGGCGGGTTGTGGAGGAAGCGCCGGTCGGCACGCTGTTCACAGCGCCGCGCCACCCCCATACGCTGCGCCTGCTGCGCGGCATGGCCGCCGCCGCCGGGCGGCTGGAGGATCTGTTGCCGGAGGAGGGCGAGCTGCCGGAGCCGCCCTCGGCCGCCACGGGCCGGGGCGCACCGCTGCTGTCGCTGCGCGGGCTGCGCAAGGCCTTTCCGTTGCGGCGCCCCGGCCTGTTCCGTCCCCGCCCACGCCTGCTGGCGCTGGATGGGCTGGACCTCGACATCCATCCTGGCGAGGCGGTTGGCCTGGTGGGTGAATCCGGCTGCGGCAAATCCACCCTGGCCCGGCTGGTCAACCGCCTGGCCGAGCCCGATGCGGGCGAGGTGCTGCTGGAAGGCCAGCCCATCCAGGCCATTCCTCCTGGCGCTTTCGCGGCCTCACCGCAGCGGCGGGCGATCCAGATGGTGTTCCAGGACCCGGTGGGCAGCCTGAATCCGCGCTTCACCGCCTTTGACTGCATCGCCGATCCGCTGCGCCAACTGTTGCCGGCCGAAGGCGCCGCCACCCGCCGCGCCAGGGTGGAAGCCGCCGCCGCCCGCGTGGGGCTGCCCCCCGCGCTGCTGCCGCGCTACCCGCACCAGCTTTCGGGCGGGGAGAAGGCGCGGGTGGGCATCGCCCGCGCCATGGCGGTGGAGCCCCGCCTGCTGGTGCTGGACGAGCCCACCGCCGCGCTGGACGCCCCCTTGCAGGCCCTGGTGCTGCGGCTGCTGGCGCGGCTGCGGCGGGAGGTGGGCGTGGCGCTGCTCTTCATCAGCCACGATCTGCATCTGGTGCGGCTGCTCTGCGACCGCGTGGCGGTGATGCATCTGGGGCAGGTGGTGGAGGAAGGCCCCACCCGGCAGGTCCTGGCATCGCCACGCCACCCCTATACCGCCGCGCTGCTCTCGGCCCTGCCGCACCCGCCCGGCGCCGCGCGCCCCCGGCCGCTGCGGCTGGAGGGCGAGCCGCGGAGCCCGGTGGACCCC
>NZ_JACTUZ010000136.1 GCF_014490445.1 Pseudoroseomonas ludipueritiae
CATTCTCCAGCACATTGCCGGTAGCCACCAGCACCGTGCCCTTGGTCACCGCAGCAACATCCGACATCGCCACCGGCGGACTGTCCATGTCTGACCTCCTCAACCGGCCGCCGCTCATCGCGGCGGGCTGATGCATCCAGAAAGCCGGCATTCATCATGCCGCCATTGCAACAAAGGCTGGCCCTGGCGAGATGCCATGAGCCAGCCCAACAACAGCAGATCCTGCGGCCCTGCATATCCGCGCCAGGGCCTTCGGCCAGCTCCGCGTTGAAGCCGCTTCCTCGCCCGCATCAACGCCGGGCCTTCAGGGATCTCATGAACAGGCCCGCCGGCATCCTGGCCATACGGGCCGAGATGGCGCGGCCAAGCTGTTGCATGGGATATTCCAGCACGCCGTGCAGCAGCCAGGCGACCAGCACCGTGGCGCCGAGCGTCGCCAGGGTCAGCAGCAGGCCGAAGCCGAGAGCCTGGGCCGGCCCCAGATTCTCCGGCACGAATGGCATCACCGCATGGCCGATGACGCTGAGCACCAGCACATGCAGCAGGTAGATGCCGAAGGAGAGCCTGGCCAGCAGCTCCATGGGTGCCGCATGGAAGAAGGCGCGGTCCCGTCCATGGAGCAGCATCACCACGCCGATGCCGGCGGCCAGGGTCTCCAGCACCACCACCAGGGGCGGGGCGAAGATGGTGGGCGCCAGGAGGCGGCGGGAGAACATGAAGACCAGAACCAGCGCCACCAGCAGGGCGATGCGCTGCCACCGGCCCATCTGCCCCAGCCAGGCCGCGACCTGCCAGCCCCAGCGCGGCACGAGGGCCCCGATGAAGAAGCTGAACAGGAAGACGTTCATGTAATGCCACTGCTCCGCGCTGCCCGGCGCCAGGAACATCGCGGCGATGAGCAGCGGCGCCGCCACCAGGGCGCGGCGCGCGGTCAGCGAAAGCCAGTAGAGGGCAGGGAAGACGGCCGAGGCGAGGATCTCCACCTTGATCGACCAGGCGGGGCCATTGAGGGTGGCGCTGCGGCCCTGGGCATTCGCGAGGAACTCCCCAGGCAGGCTCGCCAGGTCGATCTTGTAGCCGTCGTTGAACCAGCTGGTGGCTTGCGGGTAGATCCTTGGCTCGAAGTAGTAGATCTGCAACAGCGCCGCCGCCGCGGCGGTGAAGACCAGCAGCGGATAGAGGCGGAAGCCGCGCTTGGCGAGATAGCCCAGCACCGCGCCAGGGTGGCTCGGCGGGTCCCGGTCCAGGGAAAGCGCCAGGACGGTGCCGCTCAGCACAAAGAAGAAGGTGACATAGGCCGGGCCGTTGGCCACCGCCATCAGCAGATGCTGCGCCACCAGCCAGGGGTCCGTCAGGTCCAGCGGCAGGAGATGCGGGTTATCCGCCCCATTCACCCTGAAGACGAGCAGGCCATGGAAGAGCACGACCAGAAGGGCGGAGATGCCGCGGCCGACATCCAGCGACTGGGTGCGATGCCTGGCCCGCGCCGCGATGGTTCCTGACATCCTCATCCCCTTCCGGAACAGTCCGGCCCTGATGGATTGCTGGGTGGCCGCGGGCGCATGTTCAGGCCAGCCTGGACGACGAAAGGGCCCCGGCCGCGCGCCGCGGGCGTAGCGCGAGCCAGAGGTGATGCAACAGCAGGGCGAGCGCCGCGCCGATGAGCAGGGCACCCAGATACTTGCCCAGGGTGAAGCTGAGCATGTGGGAGGCATAGGCGCCGACGGAGCCGAGCTGGATGGCGACGGCCGCCGCGATGGTCCATGGCCGTGGGCGGCAGACCGCCAGGGAGAAAGCCAGGATATCGGCCAGGAAGAAATAGCGCTCGTGCATCTTCGGCAGCACGTAGGGCATGGCTGCCGCGATCACCACCGCGAGCAGCAGCAGGTCGCTGCCATGCAGCCGGCGCCAGCGCACCGACCATGCGCCAAGCACCAGGGCGACCAGCACGGCGGCGATGGAGCCGAGGACCACGCCGGTCTCGTAGGAGACCAGCCGCGTGAACTGCACAAAGGACCAGGGGTTCGGCGCATTCATGGAAAGCCAGTGGTAAGCGCCCGCCTGCTCCAGGTAGACGGTCGCCAGGTCCCAGGCCGGGCGCCCGGCGAGCCAAGCCGGCAGCATCATCAGCGCGTAGGAGAGTGCCGGCAGCAGGAAGTATCGCGGGCTGACGCGGCGGGACAGCACCATATGCAGCAGGAAGGGGGCGATGAAGACCGCCTGCAGCTTGAAGGCCACCGCCATGCCGAAGGCCAGCATCATCGCGGCCCAGCGTTCGCGCAGCGCATAGGCCACCACCAGCGCCGCCAGCGCCGACCAGATCATGTCGGTCTGGCCCCAGGCGGGGCCGTTCAGCGCCACGCTCGGCAGCAGCAGCGACCCCGCGGCGCCCAGCAGCGCGACGCCGGGGGAGGCCAGCGCGCGGATGAGGTAATAGATGCAGCCGGCGCAGAACAGCGCGCCCGTGATGGAGACCAGCTTCACCAGGATGAAGGGCGAGAGCCAGCCAGACGCCGTGCTCGCCAGCGCCAGGAGGTAGAGGTAGGGCGGCGAGTAATTGGCGAAGCCATTGACGCCTTCGATCTGGACGCGCAGCGGCGCCTCCAGAGAAGCCTTGGCGCCATGCTGGATGATGTGCTCCAGCCAGGGCACGAACCACCATTCCACATCCGTGGTGCGCCAGTTGATCAGCCAGGAATACACGAGGCCAACCAGGACGAGGATGCCGAGGAGCATCACCGCGCGCGTCGGCAGCGGCAGGCTTGGATGCACCGCGGACCTTGCCGGACTTGTCATGTGGCCTTCTCCATACTGCATGAACTCCGTCAGACCCGCGCTGCCCGGTTGCGCGGCCCGAAGGTGAAGAGGTTGTGCCCGAAGTAGTTGAGCGCCGCGCCGAGGCCGATGGCCGCCGCATGGGCCAGGGCCTCGGCCCATTGGAGGCCCAGGCCGGACAGCACCGCGAGGCGGAGAAAGGCGAGCGCCAGCAGCGCCACCACCCCCGAGGAGAGCAGGTTCACGGCGAAGAAATCCCTCGCCTGCAGCAGCAGCGGCCGCTCCGACCCGGGAAAGACGAAGCCCCGGTAAAGCACGAAGCCCACCAGCATGCCGATGACCGCCGCGCCCAGAACCGCCACGAAGAAAGGCAGGAACCAGGAGAGGGGAAAGCGCGCCAGCCAGTTGATCCCGGCCGCCCCGCCGCCCGCCAGCAGGAAGCGGGCGGGCTTGGGGAGGGCGCGCAGCAGCTCCAGGAGCTTTCCGCTCATCCGAACAGCCCGGACCAGGCCAGCACGAAGGCGCCGAACATGGCCGCTCCCAGCATGATGCTTGGCATGTCCCGCACCGCGAAGGCCACCGGGTCGTCATCGAGGTCGCCGCGTGCTGCCATGAGCCAGACGCGCGAGATCCAGAGGAACAGGATCAGCGGGAATGCCCAGAGCCAGGCGGTATTGCCGTAGAAGGTCTGCCGGAAGGCGTCGAAGATGACGTAGAGAATGAGCGTCACCACCGCGCCCATGCCCGCCGATGGCCCAAGGACCAGCAGCAGCGGGCCATCGGCGCCCTGGTAGCCGCGATGCGCCAGTGCGGCCGTTCCGCGCTGGGCCGCGCGCACCAGCTCGACATACCGCTTCGCGAAGCAGAGCGACGAGAAGAGGAACATCGAGAAGACCAGGAGCCAGGGCGAGGCGAAGACTCCGGCAGCGGCGATGCCGAGCACGAGGCGCAGGGTGAACAACCCGGCCAGGACGCTGACATCGAGGATCGGAATCCGCTTGAAGGCCAGCGAATAGCAGACGGTGAGCGTCAGGTAGCAGATCGCCGCCAGGGCCACCATGGGGCCGATCGCCGCCGCCAGCAGCAGCCCGAGGGCGATGGCCGCCGGCGCCGCGAGCAGTGCGAGGCCGACCGAAAGGCGCCCGGAAGGCAGCGGGCGCTTGCATTTCGACCAGTGCCGGCGGTCGGCTTCCAGGTCCCAGATGTCGTTGAGCAGATAGGTGCCGGAGGCGATCAGGCTGAGGGAGACGAAGGACAGCGCCACGGCCGCCAGATGCTCCGGGTTCAGGATCGTTCCGCTCAATATGGCGGGGACGAAGACCAGCAGGTTCTTCGCCCATTGATGCGGCCTGGCGCTTTCCAGCAGGGCCGGCAACTGTGCCCAGGCCGCCGCGCGGGATTCCGGCGCTGCCAGGCCGGGGGCGGCTGTGCTGGCCCGCGGCCGCGCCAGCCGGATGCCGACGCGCTGCATATAGGAGCGCTTGCCGGCCAGTGCCGCACCAGCAAGCTGCACGTCGGCGCCTTGCGCAGACCTCTCGCTGTCCGAAGGGTTCATGACGATGCCCTGCCAGTGGTCGCCCCGACAATGCGGTGCCGGACCACTGTCGTCATCTTCTCTTTGGGATAGACGCGATCTCAGAAGGGCTAGTCCTATTCCGCGCCTTTGCTTTCGCCGCCGCGCGACGCATCATCGCGCATGAGGCTTGTCGCAATCTGCCGATACCCCGCGCGGACGCAAGAAACGGCCGTGGGATCGGAATGGGACCGGATGCCTGATGCACAATGACGCCATCTCCATCGCCGGCCAGGTTGGCCTAGCGCCGCAACGCCATGGCGGGGCAGGGCGTGTCGCGGTCTTCGACCTGGACGGCACGATCTCGCGCCACGACCTTTTCCTGGTCTTCCTGATGGAAGCTGCGAGGCGCCTCGGGCCCGCGCGGCCGGTGCAGGCCGCGCTGCTGCCCTTGCACACGCTGAACTACGGCATGCGGCGCATCACGAACACCGCCCTGAAGACCGCTTATCTGGATGCGGTGCTCGGCAACCGCGAGCGCGGCAGCCTGCAAAGGATCGCCAAGGAATTCGCCGCCCGCTGCCTGTTCCGCGAGATCAAGCCGGAAGCCCTGCGGGCCATGGAGCGGCACCGGCAGGCGGGGGACGCGCTGCTGCTCGCCTCCGCCAGCCTCGACCTTTATGTCGAGCCGATCGGCCGCCTGCTGGGCTTCGACGCGGTGGTCTCGACCAGGGTGGCCTGGACCGCCGAGGGCCGGATCGCCGGTTCCCTGGAAGGCCAGAACCTGCGCGGCGAGGCGAAGCTCACCGCCGTGCGCGAACTGCTGGCCAGCCAGTTCCAGGACACGCAGGACTTCGTCGCCTATTCCGACCATGAGAGCGATGTCGCCCTGCTGGCGGCGGCGAGCCACGCGGTCGCGGTGGACCCGACGCGGAAGCTGCGGGACGAGGCCCGGAGGCGGGGCTGGTCCATCGTCGATTGGAGCGGCACGGACCGCCGGATCAGCGGGCGCTGGATCATGCCGCGGGGCCGCATCGGCCGCCAGGCCTGAGGGCGGAGGGGCTGCCCCGGGCCGGCACCGCCGCCGGCCGGGCGCCGTGCATCAGCCCAGATAGGCGGCGCGGAGCTGCGCGGCGATCCTGGTCCAGTCGCAGTGGTGCATGGCCATGGCATGCGCGGCGGCGGCGCGGGCCTTCCACTCCGCCGGCGGAAGCGCACCGGCCTGCCGCAACGCCGTGGCGACGGCTTCGCCGGAATGGTCGTCGATGGGGATGCCCGCCTCTTCCGCCACCACCAGCGCGCGCAGCCCGCTGCCGGCGGTGACGATCAGCGGCAGGCCCAGCAGGGCGGCTTCCAGCGCCGCCAGCGGCACGCCTTCGAAGCGCGAGGGCACCACGAAGTAATCGCATTCCCGCAGCAGCGCATCCCGCGCGGCGCCGAAGCTCGGGCCCAGGATGCGCACCTTGCCGGCGATGCCGAGCTTCTCCGCCATCTGCACCAGTTCTTCGCGCGCCGGGCCGGGGCCGATCAGCGTCAGCCGGCCGGTGCCGCCAGCCTTGTGGTAGCTGGCGAAGCCTTGCAGCAGCAGGTCCAGCCCCTTGTGGGCGATGGCATAGCGGCCGCAGAAGCCGAAATGGGGATAGGCCGCGGAAACCTCGCGCGGTGCCGGGCTGGGCGGCGCCTCGCCGAGGCCGGAGGAATAGGCGCCATTGCCGATGACCCGGATCTGCGCGCGCGGCGCGATGCGCCGGAAGATCGACGCCTCCTCATCCGAAAGCGCCTGCACGAAATGCGCGCCTTCCAGCAGCGAACGCTCGAAGACCCGCAGGTAGAGCGCGGTGTTCCGCTTCACCAGCCGCCCGGATGGCTCATAGACATGGGAGAAGCGGCCATGGATCGTGACGGCATAGGGAATGCCCCGGCGGCGCAGGGCGCGGCCCAGGCCAGGCAGCAGCGGTTCCCTGCCGCCATGGATATGGCAGAAGGTCCTGGCGCCGGCCCCGGCGAGCAGCCGGTCGATCCCCGCCTGGGAGATGCGCATGGCATGGCCGCGCAACACCGGGCCGCCGAGGCGGATGACCTCGGTGGGGCAGGACTGGTCGGCGAGCTGCACGGCCTTGCCATGCGCCAGCAGCACCAGCCTGGCCTGCTCCCCGGCCGCCCTTTGCTCCCGCGCCAGGGCACGGGCGACGTTATGCACCCCGTTCGCCTCGCTCGGATGGCCATTGCCATCCAGGATGGCGACATGCCGGATATCCAGCGGCCCGGCATCCGGCGCCGGGCTCGCGAAGGACGGCCCGGCGGGCGAAGGAGTGGGTGCGTTCATCGGCCCGCCTCTTGGTCTGAATGGATGCTCGCTATTCGGCGGCCATGGCGGGCGCTTCGGCGGTGTTCGCGCCGGTTGTGGCCAGCTTGGAACTCCGCCGCTGGGCGCCGAAGGCCCAGTCGAGGTAGAGCGCCGTCGCCGCCATGCCGCGCTCGAAGTCGAAGCGTGGCGCGTAGCCCAGAATCCGCCGCGCCTTTTCCGAATCCACGGAAGCCTTGGCGCTGTAGAGGCGCAGCAACTGCGGGTCGGGCAGATGGACCATGCCGGTGGGGCGGCTGCCATCGCCGAAATAGGCACGGCTCACCAGGTCATAGGCCGGCTTCGGCAAGGCATCGAGCCCGGATTGCAGCAGGCTCCGCACCGCCGGCACGCGCACCGCGATCTGCACGATCTTCTTCGGGTTGCGCGCCACGAGCTTGATGTCGTGCATCAGGCCGCTGTTCTCCCGCGCGATCTCCGCCGCCGGGCGATAGACCGGCCCCTTGACATGCAGCGCCGCGGCGAAGGCCTCGAAGAACCGGCCCCAGGTCACCGGCTCGGGGCCGGAGATGACGAAGCGCTCGCCCACGGCCTCGGGGCGCTGCGCCATCAGGATCATGGCATCGACCACATCGTCCACATGGACGGCGTTGCACAGCCCTTCGCCCCGGCCCGGCAGCACCACCGTGCCATAAAGCAGCATCTCCGCCGGCGCGATGGTCCAGGGGCGGGAGAAGGGGCCATAGACGATGGTCGGCTGGATGATGGTGCCCTGCAGCCCCTTGGTCTTCACCGCGTCCAGCACGGCTTTCTCAAGCTCCAGCTTGGTGCGGGTATAGAGCCAGGACTTGTCGCCATCCCGCGTTTCCTCGGTCAGCGGCCCGTCGGGCAGCGGCTCATAGACCGAGAAGGTGCTGGTATAGACGAAGCGCCTGACCTTCAGCTCCGTGCAGGCGGAAATCAGGTTGCGCGTGCCGACGAGGTTGTGGCTGCTGGAACGCGGGTCATAGGCGCAGTGGAAGACAAGCTCCACATCCTTCAGCGCCTCGGTGACCCCCGCCGCGTCGGTCAGGTCCACCTTGCGGATCTCCACCGGCAGCCGCGCCAGCCGCACGGCGGCGCCCATGCTCCGCACCAGGCAACGCACCTCGGCGCCCTGCTCCAGCAGGCGCTCGGCCAGCCGGCCGCCGATGAAGCCCGTCGCGCCGGTGATCGCAACCTTCGTGCCCGGCGCCACCACGGCCGAGGCATGGCGCGGCGTGATGCTTTCCCAGGGCATCTTCAGCAGCTCGCGCCGCGCGTAGCAGGCCTCGATCATCTCGATCGAGCGCAGCCCTTCCGCCCCGTCCACGCCCTGCTGCCTGCCGGTGGCGATGCTCTTGCGGAAATCCGCCAGCTCGCCGCTGAAGAGGTCGGGGAAGCGCTGTTCCGGAAAGGCGCCGGCGCCCATGCCGTCGAGCTTGAAGGCGCGCACGTTGTCGGAGCAGGAGAGCACCTCGTTGCGGTAGAGATGCAGTTCCACGAAGCCGTTGCTGCCCTCGATGCGGCAGGTATTCGGCAGCTCGCGGCTGCGGCTCAGCTCGATCAGCCCCTGGCCGCCGGATGGCAGGTCGAGGTCGATGAGGCAATCGGCCTCCACGCCCGTCAGCGCATCGTCGCGGTAGCGGGAAACGCGCGCCCCGCCGAGCCACCACAGCACCTCGTCCAGCGTATGGGCGCCCGTGTCCATCAGCACGCCGCCGCCGGCGAGGCCGGGCTTGAGCAGGCCATCGGTGCTGGTGGCCCAGTTGAAGACGAAGCCCTCGCGCACTTCCACCCTGTCGATGGTGCCGAGGATGCCGGAAGCGAGCAGGGCCTTGGTCCAGCGGGCGATATGCAGGTAGCGGCGCAGCAGCCCGACGGAGAGGATGGTGCCGCGCGCCGCGGCTGCCTCCAGCATCTTCCTCGCATCCACCGAGCTGGTGGCGAGCGGCTTCTCCATGAAGACATGCTTGCCGGCGGCGATCAGCGCCTGCCCGATCGGCCCATGCAGCGCATGCGGCGCCGCGACGATGGCGGCATCGAAGGAGGCGGCGGCCTTGGTCCAGTCCGCGGTGCGGATCAGCGTCTTGCTGCGGCCGGCGATGGCGGCCGTGGCGGTGAGGTTCCGCTCGGAAGGATCGACCAGCACCTCCGGGCGCCAGCCGATGCGGCGCAGCGCGGGCAGGAGGTGGTGTTGCACGACCGCGCCGCAACCGATGATGGCGAGCCGTATTGGCTTGGTCTCAGACATCGTCAATCCTTTCCGTTCAGCCGCCATGCAGGCCCCGCGGACGGGGGCCCGGCCAGGCCCCGGAGGTTGCCCGGCAGCGGCATTCTGGTTCCGGAATGTTGCAGTGCGGAGAGATATTTGGTGGTAACCAGTCCGGCACGCCGGGATGCCGCGCCCGGAGCGGCAACCGCTTGTTTCCCGAGGCCGGGCAAGGGCAGCGCCCGCGTCAGCCGAGGGCGGCGAGCCGGCCCGGCCAGCCGGCCAGGTCCCTGCTGGCCGCCGCCATGCCGCTGTAGCCACGCGGGTTGCGCGCGCGCCAGGCATAGGCGGTGCGCACGATGTCATCGAGGGCGCCGAGACGGGGCACCCAGCCCGTGTCGCGCCGCAGCCGCGCGTTGGAGGCGACGAGGACGGCGGGGTCGCCCTCCCGCCTCGGGCCCAGCACATAGGGCACGGGGCGCCCCGCCGCCCGCTCCACCGCCGCGATCACCTCCATCACGGATGCGCCGGTGCCGCTGCCGACATTGTAGCGGCAGGAACGCCCTTCCTTGAGCCGGTCCAGCACGCGCAGATGCGCATCGGCCAGGTCGGTGACATGGACATAGTCGCGGATGGTGGTGCCGTCCGGCGTGTCGTAATCGGTGCCGAAGACCGCCAGCGGGTGCCCGAGGCCGAGCACGGCATTGACCGCGTTGGGGATGAGATGGGTCTCGGGGCTGTGGTCCTCGCCCAGCCGCCCTTCAGGATCGGCCCCCGCCGCGTTGAAGTAGCGCAGGGAAGCGGAGCGGAGCCCGTGGATGCGGTCCGCCCATTCCAGCGCGCGCTCCGCCATGAGCTTGGATTCGCCATAGGGGGAGATCGGGTCCTTGCGCTCGTCCTCGCTGATCGGGATGGTCTCGGGCCTGCCGAAGAGCGCGGCGGTGGAGGAGAGCACGAGGCGCATCACCCGGTGCTTCACCGCCTCCTCCGCCAGGGCGAGGGTATTGCCGAGATTCTCGGACAGGTACCGCATCGGCTCGCGCATGCTTTCGTCAACCAGCGACATGGCCGCGAAATGCAGCACGCCGTCGAAGCGCCAGTTCGCCATCACCTGCCGCAGCAGGCGGCGGTCCGCGAGGTCTCCCACCACCAGCTCCGCGCCCGGGGGAACCGCCAGCCGGTGGCCCTGGCGCAGGTCGTCGAGGACAACGACCTCGTCACCGCGCTCCAGAAGGGCGAGAACGACATGGCTGCCCACGTAGCCGGCGCCGCCTGTGACAAGAAAGCGTTCCATACTGCACCCTCGTTGTTCGCTGGAGCACTCATCGCGCCATGAAGCGCCGCCGGCGCGGCCGGGCGGAGGAGAACAGCCGGGGCGGCTGCTCCTGCCGGCAGTCCAGGCGATCCGCGGCACCGCTCATCTCCATTCCTGGTCCATGCGCTGTAGCGGCACGGCCTCCGGCGGGTTTGGGGAAATCCGCCTGGGCCATCTGAGGACAGCGATACAGGCTGCGGGTGCGTCACAGTTAGGACACAAACGGGTAATCTCCCTCTGCGCCGTGGCGCGCCCGCGCCCGCGCCGGGCGCAGAAGGATTAGCGGCTGAGGCTTGGCGCCGGGGCCGGGCTACCCCGGAATTCCACTCGGGGCGGCGGGGCCGCAGCCGCAGAATGCCCCGGTCGGCCGGGAGGAAGCCCGTGGCCGGCGCTGCCAGAGGGACGGAGGACGCGTGGGCCGGCTGACCTTCGATACCTTGCCGGGACAGGACCCCGGCCAGGCCATGACGGCTCCGGCGCGCCCTTGCGGGCTGGCGCCCTGGGCGGGGAGCAGCAGGTGACCGCCCTTGCCACGGTCCGCGCGCAGGAGCGCGACATCGGCGATCTCTACATGCGTGGGCTGGCCAGCCTGCTGGTGGGCTACGCGCTGCTGGGCAAGGGCTTCGCCTATATGGGGCTGCCGCCGCTCTATGTCGGCGAGATCCTCTTCCTCAGCGGCATGCTCATGCTGTTCCGCAGCGGCTGCCTCATCGCCACGCTCACGGCCTTTCCCAACCTCGTGCTGCTCACCCTCGCCGGATGGGTCGTGGCGCGCACCGTGCCCTTCCTGGGCATCCATGGCGTCGATGCCATCCGCGACAGCGTCCTCGTGCTCTACGGCGGCTTCGCCTTCGTGGTCTGCGCCTTGCTGATCGAGAAGCCGGGGCGGCTGGCCGAGGCGCTCCGCTTCCTCGGCATCTTCTGCACGGTCTATGGCGCGGGCGGCGGCATTCTTTACTTCCTGAGCACCAGCTCGCTGCTGTCGGTGATCTCCTGGCCGGCCGGCGCCATCCCCATCATGTCCATCCGCTCAGGCGAGGTGGCCTCGCACCTGGCTGGCGCGGCGCTCTACGCCCTCCTGCTACGCCGGCGGGTCGGCACCGCCTGGACCCTGCTGCTGCTGCTCGGGATCGGGCTGGTATCCGCCCAGAGCCGCGGCGGCATGCTCGCCATCGTCGTGCCCGTGGCGGTGGCCGCCGTTCTCTCCGGGCGCCTGCTGCGCCTGACGCGGATCGCCACTGTCGTCGGCCTGCTCTTCGGCATCAGCCTGGCGCTGCAACTGGAATTCCAGTTCGGCACCGTCGATGAACGCACCGGCGGGGGCGAGGCACGCGTGGTGAGCGCGGAGCAGTTCCTGAACAATGCCCTGAGTATCCTGGACGACCAGGGCCCCGCCGAGCTGTCAGGGCCGAAGCAATGGCGGCTGATGTGGTGGGGGAAGATCCAGGACTACACGCTGCACGGGCCGTATTTCTGGACCGGCAAGGGCTTCGGCATCGGCCTCGCGGAGGATGACGGCTTCGTGGTCTGGGAAGGCGAGGGCCAGACCACGGTGCGGAGCCCGCACAACGCCAATATCACCATGCTGGCCCGCGCGGGCGTGCCGGGGCTTGTGCTCTGGGTTCTCCTGATGCTCGCCTGGTTCGGCATGATGCTGCGGAGCATGCTGGAGGCGCGGCGGCGGGGCGAGGAGGAATGGGCCAATGCCTTCCTCTTCATCGGCTGCTACCTGCTCGCCATCCTGGTCGATTCCTCTTTCGACGTGGCGCTGGAAGGGCCGATGCTGGGCATCTGGTTCTGGTGCCTCTTCGGTCTCGGCGTCGGTGCGTCGCTGGTCTACCGCGCCGCCGGCACCGCCCGCCCATAGCTGGGCCTGCCGCCCGAAGGGGACACGGCGGCCACCGGCCCGCAATCAGGGAGCTGGCAGCAAGATGTCGAGCAAGCAGGACAGGAAGGCGGGGTGCCGCCATTGGCGGCGCGCCGCCGCGTGGCTGCTGCGCCGCCAGGCCAGGCCGGCGGTGACGGCTGCCCTGCTGCTGGCGG
>NZ_JACTUZ010000137.1 GCF_014490445.1 Pseudoroseomonas ludipueritiae
GACCAGGATCGCGCTGCGGCCCGCGAGCGGCAGGGGCGCGCGGCCCTGGCGGTAGAGCCCGCGCCGCCGCCCGATCTCGGCGCGCTGCCGCGCCGCCTCCGCTTCCAGATAGGCGCGCGGGATATCCAGCTCCCGCACCACATCCTCGTTGATGAACACAGCGGAATCCTGCTCGGCCACGGCGCCGGCGGCCAGTTCGGGATAACCCGGCGCGCCGATCTTGCGCACCAGCAGCAGGTCCAGCGGTGCCGCCAGCGCCGCCGCCACCTCCAGGCCCACCGGCACGCCGCCGCGCGGCAGGGCCAGCACCACCGGCGCCGCATCCCGCAGGTGCCCGAGCCGCCGCGCCAGCGCGCGCCCGGCTTCCGCCCGGGTCCGGAACCTCACGCCATGCCCTCCGTCGCCGCTATCATTCCGAGGCTGTAATGTCGCGGCCGGCGGGACGCCGTTCAAGCCGGTGCGGCGGAATTTACAGGCTGGCCATGCGTGCCAAAGCTCCGCATTCTTTTGCCGTCCAGGAATGAAGCCGCACCGGGGAAAGCCGGGCAGGGGAGACTCCATGATCAAACGTCGCACGGTCCTCACGGCCATCGCCGCAAGCGCCGCTGGCGGAATGCCGGGCGCCCTGCGCGCCGAGGATAACTATCCCTCACGCAGCGTAAGCATCCTGGTGGGCTTCGCGCCGGGCGGGGGCACCGACATCATTGCCCGCCTGCTGGCGCCCTCCCTGCAGGCGGAACTCGGCCAGGCCGTGGCGGTGGACAACCGCGCCGGCGCCAGCGGCACCCTGGCATCGGCGGCGACCGCCCGCGCCAAGCCGGATGGCTATACGCTGCTGATGGGCACGGTCTCGACCCAGGCGGTGGTGGCGCCGCTGATGCGCAACCCGCCCTATGACCAGGACAAGGACTTCACGCCGCTGGTGCTCGCCGGCACGGTGCCGCTGGTCGCGGTGGTGCCGGCCAATGCGCCCTACCGGGACCTCAAGGGGCTGATCGAATTCGCCCGGAAGAATCCCGGCAAGCTGAACTACGCCTCCTCCGGCATCGCCACCCAGCAGCACCTGGCGGCGGAGATGCTGTGCCAGGCGGCGGGAATCCAGATGACGCATGTGCCCTATCGCGGCACCGGCCCCGTGCTGAACGACCTGATGGCCGGCACGCTGGACCTCGCCATCGACACCATGCCCACGCATCTGCCGCACCTGCGCAACGGCAGCACGCGCGCGCTGGCGGTGACCATGCCGGAGCGGGTCAAGGCGCTGCCGGATGTGCCGACGGTCGCGGAAAGCGGCTTTCCAGGCTTCGAGATCACGGTCTGGTACATGCTGCTCGGCCCGGCGGGCCTGCCGGCGCAGGTGACGGAACGCTGGGTGCAGGCCATGAACAAGGCGCTGCGGGAGCCCGCCAACCGGAGCCGGCTGGAGGAAGCCGGCTTCATCCCCGGCGGCGGCAGCGCCGCCGATGCGGCGGAGCTGGTGCGGCGGGAGGCCGCGCGCTACGGCGCCCTGGTGCAGCGCGCCGGCATCCGGGTGGACTGAACGTCCGGTCCCAGCCTGTTGACGGCGGGACCGGGAGGGGAAACTCTAGGGCGCCATGACTCACCGCCCCATCCCCCAGGACCTGCCCGACCGGGCTGCTTCCCCCGCCTTCACCCTGCGCGAAGGCAGCCCCGGCGAAAGGGGGCGGCGGCTGGAAGGCTTCCTGCCGCTGCTGTGGGATGAGGCCACAGGCCGCCTCTTCATCGAGGTCCGGCGGCTGGACGAGGATTTCCTGTATATCGACCGCCTCTCCCACGGGCTGGGGGACCACCGGCTGGAGCGCGGCAATCTCAGCCGCCCCACGGTCGCGCGCTTCGAGCGGCGCGGCACCCGCCTGCTGCTGGTGGCGCGCAACATGGCCTGGCGGACCTCCTCGGCCGAGCCGGCGCAGCAGCTCGCGGTGCGGCAGGCCTTTCCGGAATCGGTGCTCTGGTCCTTCGAGATCCTGTCGGAGGATGACGGCGCGCTGCTGGTGGATGGCACCGCCTTCTTTCTGCGCGATGTGCGCGGCCTCGCGGCGCAGCTCAGCAGCTTCGGCCAGGGCAGCTACACGCTGGACCCCGCGCGCTGCGCCATCGCCGGCGAGGGGCTGCGCGCCTTTCCGCTGAACAGCCAGGCGGAAAGCATCCTCACCTTTGTCAATCCCGCAGCCAAGCTGCGGCCTTTCTGGAACGGCGACGGCTTGCGCGAGGGGCTGATGGCCCTGGCCGCCGACCCGCGCAGCATCACGCTGCGGCTGCGGCATTGTTTTATTCAACTGCCGGAGCCGGGCTTCCGCCCGCGCCGCTTCGACCCGCGCTCCTCCTTCTTCAACAGCACCGTCTTCCATGACTTCGGCGTCTCGCTGGAGGAGCCGGGCGATGTGCACTACGCCATCCGCCACCGGCTGGAGAAGAAGGACCCGACGGCGGCGGTCAGCGAGGCGGTGAAGCCCATCGTCTATTACGTGGACCGTGGCGCGCCGGAACCGATGCGCACCGCGCTGCTGGAAGGCGCGCGCTGGTGGGAAAAGGCCTTCAAGGCCGCCGGCTTCCGCAATGCCTACCGGGTCGAGCTGCTGCCCGAGGACGCCGACCCGCTCGATATCCGCTACAACACCATCACCTGGGTGCCCCGCGCCACGCGCGGCTTTTCCACCGGCACCATGATCTGGGACCCGCGCACGGGCGAGATCATCAAGGGCGAGGTGACGCTGACGGCGTTGCGCGACCGCCACCTGCGCATGATCGCGGAGGCGCTGCTCTCCCCCTACGAGGACGGCACGCCCTGCCCGGAGGTCGAGAAGCTGATGCTCGCCCGCCTGCGCCAGCTTTCGGCGCATGAGGTGGCGCATACGCTGGGCCTCGACCACAACCACATCGCCAGCACGCATGGCCAGGACATGTCGGTCTGCGACTATCCGGCGCCGCTGCTGACGCTGGATGCGGAAGGGCGGGTGGACCTCTCGCGCGCCTATGGCGAGAGCATCGGTCGTTGGGACGAGATTTCCATCACCTGGGGCTACAGCCAGTTCCCGCCCGGCATGAGCGAGGCGGAGGAACAGGCGGCGCTGGATGCCATCCTGGAGAAGGCGGAGCGCGAGGAAGGCCTCTACACGCTCGCGCAGCAGGACGGCATTCCGGAAAGCGGCGTGCATCCCAAGGGCCATCACTGGGATACCGGGGCCGATGCGCCCGATGAACTGCTGCGCCTGCTGACCATCCGCGAGGCCGCGCTGGCGCGCTTCGGGGAACGCGCCATCAAGCCCGGCCGGCCGCTGGCGCTGCTGGCTGATGTGCTGGTGCCGCTCTTCATGCTGCACCGCTACCAGACCGAGGCGGCGGTGAAGCTGCTGGGAGGGCTGGAATTCCGCTATGCCCTGCGCGGCGACGGCCAGCTTGTCACCAGGCTGGTGCCGGGCGAGGACCAGCGGCGGGCCCTGCGCGCGGTGCTGGCGACGCTTTCCCCCAAGGTGCTGACGCTGCGGGAAGACCTGCTGCTGCTGCTGCCGCCGCGCCCGCCGGAATATGAGCGCACCCGGGATACCTTCCGTGGCCATACCGGCCTGACCTTCGACCCGCTCGGCGCGGCCGAGGGCGCGGCCACCCATACGCTGAGCTTCCTGTTCCACCCGCACCGCGCCGCGCGTATCGCCGAGCATCACCAGCGCGATTCCCGTCTGCCCGACCTGCACGAGGTGCTGCAGGCAACGCTGGACGCCACCTGGCATGCCCCCGCCGAGCAGGGGCTGGCCCAGGCGGTGAAGCTGCGGGTGGAGCATGTGGTGCTGCGGCACCTGCTGGCGCTGGCGGCGGCCGAGGAAGCCTCGCCGTTGGTGCGGGCCATCGCGCGGGAAGTGGCCCTGGGCCTGCGCGCCACCCTGGCGGATGCGCCGGCGCCGGCGGATGCCATGACGCGCGCGCATCGCGCCGCCGCCATCGCCTCCATCGACGCCTTCGCGCTGGCGCCGGCGGCCTTCCGCCATCCCGGCACGCTGCCGCCGCCGCCCGGCATGCCGATCTGAACCGGCACGGCGCCCGGCGGACCCCGGGAGACACGGCTCCCGGGGCTTGCTGGCCGGCGCGGCGCCTTAGAGCAGCGCTTCCTTCATGGCATTGACGGGCTTGTCTTCCCGCATCGCGCGCTTGCGGCGCCGAAGCTGCTTGTCCACGCGCTCCAGCGCCGTGGAGAAGGCGGTATAGGCATTGCTGGCGTGCTCGCCATGCCCGTCGAAGAACAATCCGCGACCGGCATGCACCCTTACGTTGCAGCCGAAGCCGGCGCCCTTGCCGCCGGGCGAGAAGGTGATGGTGATATCCTCCGCGCCATCGAAGTATTTCTGGGAAAGGCGGGATGCCTGCTCGGTGGCATGCGTGCGAAGCGCATCCCCCACATCGATCTGGTGACCCGACACGATGATGCGGCCCTCGCGGGCGGTGTCGATATCGTCAGGAGCTGCCACTGTGTTGTTCCTCCAGGAATCCATGAGGCCATGGATCAACGCCCTGGGGGCGAACATGTTGCGGCTGGCGCCGTCGCGCGGCCACGTGCCAGGAAAGGAAACAGCCTGCTCCGCGCTGTGGCCGATGCACACGATCTTCGGTTGAACACCGGAAACACCGCATCTTGAGGCAGCGTCGAAAAACCCGGGCCGCGATGCCGGTAATCCGCACCGATCGGCGGCGGCGAGACACGGATGCTCCTGTGAGCAGGGCGAGGCCCAGAGGCGGTTTCACAAACCGAGCGCCATCGCGCCCGATGAAGAAACGCCGGCTTTGAGGCCATGCCTTCACGCAGTGGAGACCATTGCCCCGGGCGATGCGCAGGCGGGGCAGGTATCTCACAGTTTGCTTATCCGCAATCACTCAAATATGTTGAGGCGCGAGCATAACAGCTACCGCACTGCACTTGACCGGACGAGTTCCTGTGATTCGACTTCGCCGCCGCACGGCCATTGCTGTCCTCGCCCTGACCTGGGCGACGATCGCCGGCGGCACACTGGCCTTGAGCCAGGTCTATATCGCGCATGCGCGGCAGGACCAGGAAAGGGAAGCTCTGTCCCGGGCCGAGGCGGCGGCACGCTCGCTGGAGCAGTATCTGCTCCGCGCGCTGGAAGCCATCGACCTGTTCCACGACATGGTGCAGCAGCGGCAGGCGATGCTGGCCGTGGGCAATGGGGCGGGGGCCGCGGCCATCGAGGCGCAGATCGTCGCGCTGGCCGGGAAGGAGCGCTTCAACATCCTCCAGGTCGCGACCGTGGGCGCGGATGGCTGGACCACCTGGACCACCGCCGCCGCGCCCCCCGTGGACCTTTCAGACCGCGAGCATATCGCCGTGCACCGGAACGGGCACAGGGAGATGTTCGTCAGCGCCCCCCTTGTCGGCCGCCAGTCGCAACGCCGCACGGTGCAGTTCACCCGCCCGCTCTGCGATCCCTCCGGCGGCTTCGCCGGAGTGGCCGTCGTCTCGCTCGATCCCATCGCCTTTTCGGAGGGGCTGGGGATGCTGCCCTTCGCGCGCGGCGATGCCCTGACCGTCCTGCGGCGGGATGGCATCGTCGTCGCCCGCAGCCGCGACCCCGACAACACCGTGGGGCAGCAGCTCGTCCTGCCCGGCCAGGGCCCGCGCCACATGGTCCATGGCAAGCTGGTCAGCACGCTGGATGGCGTGGAGCGCTTCATCTACCGGCGCGAGGTCGAGGGCACGCCGCTCGCGGTCGGCGTCGGGCTCGACGCGGGCGCCGAGCTCGCTTCCTTCGAGATCATCCGCAAGGCGGTGAATGCCACCGCGGGCGGCATTCTGCTGCTCTCCCTCACCCTGGTGCTGCTGGCGCTCTTCTGGATCGAGCGGCGCCGGGCCGAGGAAAGCCTGCAGGCGGCGCTGGCGGGCCTCGAATCCTCCCAGCGCATGGATGCCCTGGGCCGGCTCGTCAGCGGCGTGGCGCATGACTTCAACCATGTCCTCCAGGCCGTGCTCTCCGCCGTGCATTTCATCGAGAAGACGCCCGGCGACCCCGCCGCCGTCGGCCGCTACGCCGGCATGATCACGGCGGCCGCCCAGCGCGGGGCTTCCGTCACGCGCCGGCTGCTCTCGCTGGCGCGGAGCGACGGGTTGCAGACCGAACCGGTGGAGCCCCGCGCCGTGCTGGACGGAATCGCGGAACTGCTACACCACACGCTCGGCCAGAATATCCGCACCCTGGTGGAGGCACCGCCCGACCTGCCCCTGGTGCTGACCGACCGCCGCCAGCTGGAGGCCACGCTGGTGAACCTGGCGATCAACGCCCGCGATGCCATGCAGCCCCGGGGCGGCGGGACCATCATCCTCTCGGCGGTGCCTTCCCCCATGCCGGCCGGCTCGGCCAGCCCGGATTCGCCGGGCCTCTGCCTCGCGGTGCGGGACAGCGGGATGGGCATGGACCCCGCCGTGCTCGCCCGTGCCGGCGAGCCCTTCTTCACCACCAAGCCGCGTGGCGAGGGCACCGGCCTCGGCCTCACCCTGGCCCGCGGCTTCGCCGAGCAATCCGGCGGCGCATTGGCGATCGAGAGCGAGGCCGGGCGCGGCACCACGGTGCGTCTCTGGCTCCCCCTGGCGCCAGCGTCTGCCCAGGGCCCGGCCACGGGGCATCAGGATTTGTAAGGACGCTCCCGGCGTGCTGGCCGGATCTGCCGCAGGGCCTTGGCAAATCAGCTTTCCGCCTCGCTTGCGGTCCTGCCTGCCTGGTTGAGGAAACTGCTCGTTTCTCCAACCGGATGGGCTAGAAGGGCGCCGCAACCAGCATCACAGGTTTGTCAGGATAAAAAATGAGACTGCGAGGTATGGGCGCCCAGGGGCTTCTCGGCGCCCTGGCGCTGGCCGTGGCGATCTGCGGCCTTTCCTCCCGGGGCATGGCGCAGGAAGCGCCGGACGAGGCGGAAGGCCGGGAACATGTCTTCCTGCGCCTGGGCTATGGGCTGGTGCAGTATGAGACCAGCGGCCGCGCCTCTGTCTTCGGGACGCCCATCGACAATGCCAAGGTCGGGTTCGGCCAGCATTCCAGCGCTATCATCGAGGCTGGCTGGCGTTTCGCGCCCTCCTGGAGCCTGTCCGTGCTGACCGGCCTGCCGCCCACGGTGAGCCTGGAGGGGCGGGGCGCCTTCGAGGGCTTCGGCACCATCAGCAAGGTGACCTACGGCTCCACCATGCTCGGGCTGCAATACCACCCGCTGCAGTTCGGCCGCTTCGACCCCTATATCGGCGCCGGCATCGATTACACGGCCATCCTCAATACCAGCGGCGGCTCCATCCCGGGCCTGCGGGTGAAGGACGCCATCGGCCCCGTGCTGCAGGCCGGCTTCGAGTTCGGGCTGACCAGGAACCTGGCGCTCTATACGGATGTGCGGAAGGTGTGGCTGAAGTTCCGCGCCAAGGGCACGGTGCCGGACCCGGTGGCGCCTTACCCGGTGCAGGTTTCCGTCACGCCCAATCCCACGGTCCTCAGCATCGGGCTGACCTACCGGTTCTGAGCCCGGCGCGGGGCCGGGTCAGGTGAGATAGGCCGCCCGGAGGGCCGGCGCGGCCTCCTGCGGCCGGCCCAGCAGGTAGCCCTGGCCGAAATGCACGCCGTTCTGCCGCAGCCATTCGAGCTGCGCGTGATCCTCGATGCCTTCGGCCACCACATAGGTGTTCAGGTCCGCCGCCAGCCGCGTGATCGTGCGGTAGATGGCGGCGACCTTCCTGTCCGGCAGCTTCATCGTGAAGCTGCGGTCGATCTTGATGCCGTCCACCTCGATCCGCAGCAGGTAGCTGAGCGAGGAATAGCCGGTGCCGAAATCGTCCAGCACCAGCTTGATGCCCAGGGCACGCAGGGACTGGAGCTGCTGCAGCGCGGATTCGGAGAAGTTCAGCAGCATGGTCTCCGTGATCTCCAGCGCCAGGCGCCCCGGGGCCAGCCCGGTCTCCTCCAGGATGCCGGAGACGACAGTGGGCAGCCGGCCGCTGTTGAGCTGCATGGCGGAGAGGTTGACATTGACCTGGATGGCCGTCTCCCAGCCCGCCGCTTCCCGGCAGGCCACGCGCAGGATCTGCTCGCCCAGGCGGTCGATCAGCCCGCTGCGCTCCGCCGTCTCGATGAAGAGGTTGGGCGGGATCACCCCGCGGAGCGGGTGCCGCCAGCGGGCCAGGGCCTCGGCACAGACCACCTGGCCGGTGACGAGATCGACGATGGGCTGGTAGGCCACGGTGATCTGGCCCTGGTCGATCGCCTGGGCCAGCTCCACCTCCCGCAGCAGCCGGCGGCGGTATTCCAGCTCCATGGATGGCTCGAAGCGGCAGGCGGTGCCCTTGCCCTGCTCCTTGGCCTTGTAGAGCGCGAGGTCCGTCAGCATCAGCATGCGGGGCGCGTCGTTCTCGAAGCCCTCGGAAGCGCTGACGCCCAGGCTGGCCCCGGGGATGAGGGTCAGGTCGTTGATCCGGACGGGCTCGGACAGGGACTTGGCCAGCCGCAGCGCCAGGGCATGCCCCTGCTCGATATCCATGTCGTAGAGCAGCAGGGCGAATTCGTCGCCGCCCAGCCGGCCGGCGGCATCGCCGGGGCGGATCGCCGCCCGGATGCGCTCGGACACGCAGATCAGCAGGGCATCGCCGATATGGTGGCCGTAGCTGTCGTTCTTGCCCTTGAAATCGTCCAGGTCGATGCTGGCGATGGCGAAGGGGCGGCCCTCGAAGCAGGCCTGCTCCACCAGCGTGACGAAGGCCTTGCGGTTCAGCAGCCCCGTCAGCCCATCGTGATTGGCCATGAAGGCCAGCTTCTGGTCGGCCTCGTAGCGTTCCGTGATGTCGCGGCCGATGCCGCGGAAGCCGGTCAGCCTGCCACGGGCATCGAAGACGGGATGGCCGGTGAGGGCGAACCAGCGTGTCTGCTCGGCATCGGCCAGGGTGGTGACCATCTCCCGGAAGGCGAGCTGCCGCCGGAAGCAGGTCTCCAGGTCCGGGAAGCGGCGGTCGTCCGGGTCCTTGGTGCCGGAGCGGGAAACCAGCAGGTCCGGCAGCCGCTTGGCCAGCAGGCGCTGCTCCGCCATGCCGATGGAGACCGCGAGGTTGGAGGGGGCGAAGCGGAGGTAGCCTTCCGCGTCCGTCTCCCAGAGCCAGTCGGGCGAGCCTTCCCGGTATTCGCGCAGGAAGACCTTCACCGTCGTGATCTCCCGCTGCAGCGCCGCCCGGGCTTCCGCGCGGCCATTGAAGGTCCAGTTGACGCAAAGGATGCCGACGGCGGCGTAGAGCGTGAAGGAGATGAAGGCGACGGTCGCGACCGGGTCGGGCTGCGCCATGGTGAAGGTCACGGCGATGACCGAGAGGATGGCATTCGGGATGAAGAAGCCGAAGGCCACGGAGAGCGGCACGCTGATGATCGGCGTGGAAACGACGCCGGAGGCCAGGGCGAGGATCAGCGCCATCTGCTCCGGCTCGCTGTAGAAGCCGAAGATGTTGAGCATGCTGCCCCAGCTGAGGCCGAGGCCGACATAGAGCCACTTCGCCCGCCGCAGGAAGCCGAGGTCATCGGCATTCTTCTTCCAGCGCAGGGCGGCGTGGAAGATCGCCCCGTAGAAGAAGGCGACCAGAAGGGCGTTGAGCACCACCGAGGGGCGCTCCAGCGGCTGGAAATGCGCCGCGATGAAGAGGCAGTTCAGCGTGCCCGCGATGGGAAACAGCAGCGACAGGAAGAAGAGCAGCCCCGCCTGGTCGCGCAGCAGCGCCGCCCCCTGCTCAGAGGACGGCTCCTCTCGCGGGAAGAGGGTACGCAGGGCCGCCCTGGCCCGGGAGGCCAGGGCGGAAAAGGAGCGGCGGCCTCTCAACGCCGCCAGACCTGCGTGAGGCGTGGCAGGATCATGCCAGTCCGGCTCTGGTAGCCGGCATAGGAGACGGCCATGGGGGATTGCGAGAAACGCGCCTCCTCGGCCCGCGCCGTGGCGTAGTACCACCCGATCAGCCCGGCCGCCGCCAGCCATTGCAGGCCGCCGGCGGCCACCGCCGTGCCGGTCCAGAAGATGCAGTAGGACAGGTAGAAGGGGTGCCGCACGAAGGCATAGGGGCCGGCTTCATGCAGCATCTGCGGCGTGTCGCCGGTATGGGCCAGGTGGGGCGGGCTGTGCCGCGTCGTCCGCACCGCCCACCAGAAGAGCGCGGTGGCGGCCAGGGAGGCGGCGATGGACAGCATCCCCCCACGCGGGCCGACGCCGTCCTGGCGGAGGATGAGGAACAGGAAGAGCACCGTCGCGGCGCTGCTGGCGAAGGTCAGCGCGCGCATGCCGGGCGGCATGCCGCCTTCCGCGCGGAAATGGCGCCGCAGGCCCCAGGAGAAGGAGCCAAGAGCCACGGCCGCCGCCGCGATAACAAGAACAGGCAACATCGAAACCTCGGCGTTCTTCGTTAGCGGGCCAGGGAGAGCGCAACGGGCTCCCCGGTGAAAAAGCCATTCAGGCTGCCTGTCGTGCCGCCCAGCGGGTCCATCACCGGCACCTTCTGGCGCAATGCGTCGTATCGCTGGCGGTCGCTGGCCATGAGCTGCATCTGACAAGTCAGGCCTGGATAAATACGCGGCTCCGAGGCCGCTTGGTAGCCAAGCCGGCGGTAGAACGGCGCATGGTTGGTACGCACGCAGGCCAGGTGTACCTGGCTGTGGGCGCAGAGCGCGATGTAGCCGGCCATGCGGTAGAGCAGGAAAACGAGGCCCTGGTTGTTCTCGGCCTCCGGGCTGCGCACCAGCCGCGTGACCTCGATGCCGCGGCCCGCGAAGGGGCTGTCCCGGTCGGCGTTCAGCAGGGCCTCCACCTCTTCCCGGTAGGTTTCCAGGGCGGGGGAGGTCAGGTCACTGCCCCGCGCGAGGAGGCAGGTGCGCACCGAAGCCAGCGGGGTTTCGTGGTCGTAGATGACAATAGTGCTAGCGTTCGGCAGATCATCGTACTTGTCCTTGAACAGCTCAGAGCTATTCGGTTGTATATGCCCTGCATTGAGGTAGCAGCGGTAGCGAAGCTTGTAAGCATCTCGCTTCACGTCGTCCGTCACGGCAAGTCGAGCAGAGTAGCTGGCGGTCCGGCCAGCCAATTGCCCCGTCAGCGCCGGCTTGACGCCCATCCGCGTCTGCTCGGCCGCTGCGACAGCGTGCATGAAGGGGGTAGTGGAGGGAAGAGTCTGCACCATGAATCTCCTGCGAAGTGCTCCACGCCGCAGGCCGGGCGAAAATCCACCCATTTTCCGGGCGTGGTTCACGGTATTTACTATGGTCGCAACGGAGGGTGCTGACGGAACCGTCCTGCTAGGTGGTGCGAAAATGCGGAGTTTGTGCAACAAGCGGCTGCCGCCGCGTCACAGCCCGTGATACCGGGACGGCCTGCCGGCGCAGGCCGCTGTTTCAAGAGTCACCGCAGAAGAACAGACATCAGCCGTGCAGATCTTCCAGCCCGTTGAAACATTGGCGGATTTCCATTCCCTCGATGAGGGCGATGTTCTCTGCGGCTACATGGACGGCATCCAGGGCCTGCCCTGCGACATGAAGCAGGTCTCGCGAGCCTATTGGCACGGCTGGCGCAACGGCGTGGTGGATGGCGGATTCGTCGAGATGGACGAGGCGCAGCTCAAGCTGGAGGCCGCTTTCCAGAGCCTGGGCTCGGCCTGAAGCGCCCCCTGCCTTTAAAACATTGATTCCCGGTAAGGCGGACCCTATCCTCAGGGCACCATGAGGCATTCCGCGGTCATCATCCGTTATCCGCGTCACGCGGGAACTCTGCTCGCGGGCCTTTAGCCCCGGGCTCGGCACGCCCGTTCATTCGGCGCAGCCCGGGGGGATTCTTCTCAGCTGAAACGAAGCGCCAGCGGTGGTTCCGTGGAACCTGCCGGTGCGCTCGCGTTGCCTGGAAGGAGAGGCTCGTGGCTCTCATGGTTTCCATCTGCGCCAGTTGCGGCGGCGCCTTTGCCGCTCCGCTGGATATCTGTCACGCCTGCGCCGCGCTGTTGAGCACCGCCGCCATCCGGCGGCAGCCGCCGGAAGGCGCGCCCGCGCGCCCGGTGCTGCGGGCGCGCGACGCCGTGGCCTTGCAGCGCCTGCTGCATGCCGGCCAGCGCATC
>NZ_JACTUZ010000138.1 GCF_014490445.1 Pseudoroseomonas ludipueritiae
CGGCTGAAGGCGCTGGGCGCCCTGGCCCGCGCCGGCTTCCCGCGCGACCTGGCCGAGCGCGCCCTGGACATGGACCCCGAGGACGCCACCGACCGCCTGCTGGCCGCCCGCCGTGGCTGAGGGCATGACCATGGCCGGGCTGCGGCACGGCATGCGCGCCGCGGTGCCGCTGATGATCGGGCTGACTCCCTTCGGGCTGGTGGTGGGCATCGTTTCCCAGAGCAAGGGGCTGAGCCTGGCGGAGACACTGCTGATGTCCGGCGTGGTCTATGCCGGCACGGCGCAGCTTCTGGCCATGGAACTCTGGGCCGATCCGGCGCCGCTGCTGGCCGCCTGCCTCGCCGCCTTCGCCGTGAATGTGCGCATGCTGCCGATGGGCGCCGCCCTGGCGCCGCTGCTGGACCGCGTGCGCGGCTGGCGCCTGTGGCTGACGCTGGGCACCATCGTGGACCATTCCTTTGCCCTGGGCGTGGCCAATATGCGTTCCGGCGGGCGCGACCCCGGCTTCCTGCTGGGCATCGGCCTGACCCTCTGGGTCACCTGGATGATCTTCGCGGCCCTCGGCCATGTGCTGAGCGGCGCGATCCGCCTGCCGCCGGGTCACCCGATCTTCTTCGCCGCCACCGCCACCTTTGTGGCGCTGCTGGTCTCGCTCTGGCACGGCAAGGGGGAACTCTGGCCCTGGGTGCTGGCCGCCGGGCTGGCGCTGGGCGCGTCCCGGCTGGGCCTGCCGCAACCGGTGCCGCTGCTGAGCGGCGCGCTGGGCGGCGCCGCCCTGGCTGCCTGGCTGGAAGGGCGCCGCAACTGATGCTGCGCATGGACGTGCTGCTGGCCATCCTGGGAATGGCGGCGGTGACCTTTCTCTGCCGCGCCGGCGGCTATGCCGTGCTGCGCGTGGTGCGCCCGCCGCCCTTCGTGGAGGCAATGATGCGCAACATCCCCGGCCCGCTCTTCGCGGCCTATGTGGCGCTGGCACTCTCCCGCATGGATTACGCCGCCTGGCTCTCGGCGCTGCCGGTGGCGCTGGTGCAGTGGCGGACGCGCAACCTGGTGCTGTCGATCCTGGCCGGGGTGGGGACGCTGGCGGCACTGCGGTACGGGATGGAATGACGCAGGCCAGGGGGCGCCGCCCCCTGGAACCCCCGCCGGGGTGACAGTGTCACCCCGGACCCCGCCATCTGTTTTCACTGGCGGCGCGGTGGTTACGCCGAGGGTCCATGACCCTCGGCGACTGAGGGTGCAGCCTGCATGCCCTTCTTGATTTCGATAATGGCGACAGCCGCCACGCTGCGGCGCAAAGCCGCGGAAAACTGACAGCGGGGTCCGGGGTGGACTTTCCACCCCGGCGGGAGCGTCCAGAGAGGGCGGAGCCCTCTTTGGCCCCGGCCGCCGCCTAGAACACCATCCCGAAGGGCAGCACCATCACGGTATCTCCCGGCGCGACGGCGGTGACCTCTTCCCCCAGTTCCGCGAAGGCGTCGGAGCGGGTGAGGGAGGTCAGCAGCCCCGCGCCCTCCCGCGGGTATTTGCGCGCCACCGGCAGGGTGGCGCCGGGCTGGAGCGAGACGCGCACGTATTCCCGCCGCCCGGCCTTCTTGCGGTAGGCGAAGTCGGCGGTGGCGGCAAAGCGGGGCAGGGCGCCGGGCGTGGCGCCGGCTAGACGCAGCGCCAGGGGCCGCGCCAGGTGCAGGAAGGTGACGATGGCGGCCACCGGGTTGCCGGGCAGGCCCAGCACCGGGGTGCCGCCAACCACGCCCATGGCCGCCGGGCGGCCGGGCTTCAGCGCCAGGCGCCAGAAGACCAGGCTGCCGCCGGACTGGATGGCGGTGCGGACATGGTCTTCCTCCCCGGTAGAGACACCGCCGGAGGTCAGCAGCATGTCGTGGCGGGCGGCGGCCTCGCGCAGCGCCTCGGCGGTGGCGACGGGGTGGTCGGGCAGGATGCCGAGGTCATGCGCCTCCACCGGCAGGCCGGCCAGCAGGGCGAGCAGGGAGAAGCGGTTGCTGTCGTAGGTCTGGGCCGGGCCCAGCGGGGTGCCGGGGGGCGCCAGCTCGTCGCCGGTGCTGAAGACGCCGATGCGCGGGCGGCGGGTGACGGGCAGGGTGGCGAAGCCCAGGGCGGCGGCCAAGCCGATCTCGGCGGGGCCGAGGCGGGTGCCGGCGGGCAGGG
Organism: Pseudoroseomonas ludipueritiae; assembly: GCF_014490445.1. Classification (GTDB taxonomy): domain Bacteria; phylum Pseudomonadota; class Alphaproteobacteria; order Acetobacterales; family Acetobacteraceae; genus Pseudoroseomonas; species Pseudoroseomonas ludipueritiae. Next base: position 2,170 of record NZ_JACTUZ010000138.1, read on the forward strand.
CCAGCTCGCCCAGGGCCACATCCTCGCCGGCGGGGCGGCAATTGGCGCCGGGCTTCAGGCCGGGGGGCAGGCGGATGCTGCCATCCTCCGTCTGGGCATCCTCCTGCATCATCACGGTATCGGCGCCGGGGGGCATGGGGGCGCCGGTCAGGATGCGGAGGGCGGTGCCGGGGGGCAGGGCGGCGGCCGCGGCCTGGCCGGCGGCGAGGCGGCCTTGGAGGCGCAGCACGGTCTCGCTCGCCGGGTCCAGGTCGGCGTGGCGGAAGGCATAACCATCCACGGCGCTGTTGAAGAAGGGCGGCAGGGGGCCGGGGGCGTGCAGGTCGGCGGCCAGGATACGGCCGCGCGCCTCAATCAGATGCAGGGTCTCGCGGCCTTCGAGCACCGGCACGCGGGCCACCACCAGGGCCGCCGCATCCTCCACGGACAGCAGCTTGCCGCCATGGGCGAAGCAGTCGTCGCTTAGCTGGGCCATGGCGCGGCATGGGCGAGCAGGAGGTCCGCCACGCGCTCCACCTCGTCGATCCCGGCGAAGGGCAGGGGGCCGGGGGGCGGGGTATCGGTGGCGGCGGCGCGGATGGCTGGGTCCTCCGGGTGCAGCCAGGGCTTGCCGGTGGCGGCGCGGAAGACCTCGATCTTGGGGTGGCTGTCGCGCTTGAAGCCCTCGACGATCACGAGGTCCACCGGGTCCAGCTTGCGCAGCAGCTCGGTCAGCGGCGGCTCGGGCGCGCCGCGCAGCTCGCTCATCAAGGCCCAGCGGTTGGCGGAGGAGATCAGCACCTGCCGCGCGCCCGCCTGCCGGTGGGTATGGCTGTCCTTGCCCGGCTGGTCGATGTCGAAGGCATGGTGGGCATGCTTGACGGTGGAGACCGCGATGCCGCGCGCGCCGAGCACGGGGATCAGGCGGGCCAGCAGGGTGGTCTTGCCGGCGCCACTCCAGCCGGCCAATCCGATGAGGCGCATGGGCCATCGCTTAGCGGCGGGTGCCGCCCCCTGCAAGGCCGGCGAGGCCAGGGGGGAGCCCCATGAAAACAGGGCCGGAGGATGCTCCCCGGCCCTGCCCGCCGCCTCAATCCGCGCCTGCCGGCCGTGAATCCGGCTTGCTGCTGCCGGGCCGGATCGCCTCATGCGCCTGGGCGAGTTCCTGCTCCACCCAGAGCGCGTGGTGCTCCCGCGCCCAGTTGTAGTCCACATGCCCGTCCCACATGGCGGAGAAGGCGCCCTCCACGCCCAGGCTGCGGATGTAGATATGCACCAGGATGGCGGCCACCATCACGGCGGAGACGATGCCATGGGTCAGCTGCGCCCATTGCAGGCCCGCCAGGTCCATGCCCGCGACGGGGAAGAGCAGCAGGTAGCCGGAGACCGCCAGCGCCGCGCCGCCCAGCACCGTGATCCAGAACATGCCCTTCTGGCCGGCATTGAAGCGGCCCGCCTTGGGATACCTGCCGCTGATCATGCCGCCGCCCTGGGAGAGCCAGGTGGCATCCTCCCGCGCCGGCAGGCTGCTGCCCACCCACAGGACGAAGAGCAGCAGGATGCCCAGCGTGAAGGGGAAGGCCAGGAGGTTATGCGCCGTCTCCCCCCAGCGGGAGAGGGTGGCGAAGGCTTCCGGCCCGATCGCGGGGCGGATGAGCTGCCGCCCGAAGGTCACGTTGAGGCCCGAGAGCGCCAGCAGGATGAAGCAGATGGCCGTCATCCAATGCGCCGCGCGCTCGACGAAGTTGAAGCGCGGCATGGCGCGGCCGGAGAAGCCGGCACGGATGCGCACGCGGCCGCGGATCAGGAAGAACAGCACCAGCACCAGCAGCGTGCCGGCCATGGCGATGCCCGCCGCCCAGGACAGGGTGCGGCTGTGCAGGGCGCGCCAGTCCTGCTGCGCCCGGTCCGAGGCGGAAGGGCCGGAGGCGGAAGGGTCGGGCGCGCGCCCGCTTTGCAGCGGCGATTCCAGCGGCAGCCCCTCGGCCGGGGGGGCCTGCGTGGAGGTGGGCGGGGCCGCTGCCCCGGGCGCCGGCTGGGGCACCACCTGCTGGGCTTCCGGGCTCTGCGGGGCCTGCTGCGCCTGCGCCAGGCCGGTCAGCAGCGGCAGGGCGAGCGCGAGGGCAAGGGCCGCGCGCCGCATCACACGCCCACCGGCTTGCGGAAGGCGCCGCGCCAAGCGGCGCGATGGGTGACCTTATGCATCTTGCCGCGCCCGCTGCATGTCCAGCGGTTCGGCGCTGCTTGCCTGAGGCTGTTCCTGGCGCGTCATCCTGCTCCCTGCCGTGTCAGTGTTTCTGGTCCGGAGCGGTTAGGTGGAGAACCGTCCATCTTGGGATTGTGGCGTAGGCCAGCACGGGCCGGCAAGCAAAGCCGGGCAGCATCTGGCCGGCAGGGGAACCCATGCCCGCCGCGCAATGCCTGCAATGCCCGGCCGCGCCATGGGTTGCCGTGAGGCTTTGGCCGGCCGACTCAGGCCCCGCGGCCCGTGGCGGCCCGGAGGCCAGGCTGGCCTGCTTTCCCGCCGAATGGACTAATTTTCATATTTCCGAGTACCGTCCTGGCTTCTTCCGAAGTCTTGACAGGCAGTACCCAAGCGCCGGCAGGCAAGAACAGTGCGGCAATGCCCGGCACTGCCGCATAACCGCCCCACTGTGATGTCACCAGGGCAGACCATCGCTGCCAGCCGGCGGCCGGCCTGAAAGAAGAAACCGAACGACCGATGCTCACCAGCCTGTCCAATACGCTCCTGGCCACCGCGCTGCTCCTGATCGTCGTCAGCGCCATCCAGCCATTGGCGCGGCGGCTGATGCTTTCCTCCACCGTGCTGCTGGCCGGTGTCGGCATCCTGCTGGGCGGCGGCGCCACGCTGCTGCGCAACACCACGCAGACCGAGGCCCTGGACGACGCCGCGCGGACGCTGCTCGACTTCCCGATCAATGCCGATGTCTTTCTCTATGTCTTCCTGCCGCTGCTGGTCTTCCACGGCTCGCTGTCCATCGATGTCCGCCGCCTGGCGCGGGACTGGGTGACGGTGCTGGTGATGGCGGTGGTGGCCGTGCTGGTCACCACGGCCGCGGTGGGCTTCGCCCTGGCGCCCATTGCCGGCGTCTCGCTCACCGCCTGCCTGATGCTGGGCGCCATTGTCGCCACCACCGACCCTTCCGCCGTGGTGGCCATCTTCCGCGAGATCGGCGCCAATGGCCGGCTGACGCGGCTGGTGGAAGGCGAGAGCCTGCTGAACGACGCGGCCGCCATCTCCATCTTCACCATCCTGCTGGCGCAGATCACCAGCCGCCATGGCGCCGAGCCGCTGACGGCCGCCATCGGCTTCCTCGCCTCCTTCGCCGGCGGCATCGGGGTGGGCTTCGTCTTCGCCCGGCTGGTGGTGGCCGCCGTGCCCTGGCTGGGCGGCAACCGCACCGCCGAGGTCACGCTGACGCTGGCGCTGCCCTATATCGCCTATATCGTCTGCCACCAGTTCCTGCATGCCTCGGGCGTCGTCGCCGCGGCCGTGGCGGGGCTGACGGTATCAGCCATGGGGCCTTCCACCTTCCGGCCGCAAAGCTGGCAGTTCCTGCAGGATGTCTGGGACCAGCTCTCCTTCTGGGCCAGCTCCATGGTCTTCGTGCTCGCCTCCATGCTGGTGCCCAAGCTGCTGCTGGGTGTCACGCAATGGGACGCGGTGCTGGTGGGCGTGGTGGTGCTGGCCGCCATGGCGGCGCGCGCCGCCGTGCTCTTCGGCATCCTGCCGGTGCTGGAATACACCAAGCTTTCCCAGCGCGTGCCTTCCCCGGTCAAGGCCACCATGCTCTGGGGCGGGCTGCGCGGCGCCATCACCCTGGCGCTGGCGCTCTCCGTCACCGAGCATGCGGGCGTGCCGGACCGGGTGCAGCGCTTCATCGCCATCCTGGCCACTGGCTATGTGCTTTTCACCCTGCTGGTGAACGGCACCACGCTGCGCTTCGTGGTGCGCTGGCTGAAGCTCGATGACCTCTCGGCCTCCGACAAGGCGCTGCGCAACCAGGTGGTTGCCATCGGCCTGGGCGAGGTGCGGGACAAGCTGCGCCACACCGCCGGCGAATTCGGCTTCTCCGCCCCCGCCACCGCCCATGTGCTGGGTGGCTACGAGCGCCGGATGAAGGAGGAAACGGCTGCCAATACCTTCGACACCGCCATCGGCGACCGGGAGCGGGTGACGCTGGGCCTGATCACCTTCGCCTCCCAGGAACGCTCCGTGCTGCTGGAGATGTTCGAGGACCAGGTGCTCTCCCGCCGCGTCATGGAGAACCTGCTCTGGACCGCCGAGAGCATGATCGACGGCGCCCGGGCGGAAGGCCGCTACGGCTATATCCAGGCCGCCCGCCGCCGCTTGCAGCCGACGCTGCGCTTCTCCTTCGCGCAATGGCTGCACCGCAAGTTCCGCATCGACACGCCGCTGATGCATTGCATGGCCGAGCGCTTCGAGACGCTGCTGCTGACCCACCTGGTCTCGGTGGCCATGAGCCGCTTCATGCGCCGCCGCATGGAGCCCGTGCTTGGCCGCCGCGTGACGGAGGTGGTGGGCGACATCGTGGCCCGGCGCGAGGACCTGCTGCAGGACGCGATGGACGTGCTGCGCCTGCAATACCCTGGCTATGCCGAGGCGCTGGAGGCGCGCATGCTGCGCCAGATCGGCCTGCGCATGGAATCCGAGGAATATGTCTCGCTCCGCCGCGAATCCCTGATCGGCGAGGAACTGCACGACGAGCTGCTGCGTGGGCTGGACACCCTGCGCCACCAGATCGCCCGGCCGCTGCAATTCAACATCCAGTCCGGCATCGACCGCCGCATCAAGGAATTCGAGGTCTTCGCCGGCCTGCAGGAAGCCCTGCTGCACGACCTGGCGATGAGCGTGACCACCCGCTTCGCCGTGCCCGGCGAGCGCCTCTTCCGCAAGAGTGAGGCCGCGGGCTCGGTGCTGCTGATCAGCCGTGGCGTGGTGTCGCTGAAGAGCGGAGCCGGGGAATTGCTGCTGAGCACCGGCGAATTCTTCGGCGAGGCGGAACTGCTGGCCAGCCAGCCCCGCCGCGCCGCCCGCGCCACGGCCACCAGCTTCTGCCACCTGCTGGAACTCAGCGCGGCCGATTTCGCCCGCCTGCTGCACGAGACGCCGGAACTGAAGCTGCGCATGGAGCGCATCGCCGCCACCCGCCAGCCGGCGGAAGCCCCGGTGGCCCCGAAGCCGGTGGAAGCGGTATCGGCCAAGCTCCTTGGCGCCGAGGCAGTGGCCGGCACGCCGTGAGAACAGGCCGGGGCCAAGGGGGGCGCCGCCCCCTTGGAACCCCCGCTGGGGTGACAGGGTCACCCCAGGCCCCGCCATCTGTTTTTCAGCTTGCGGCACCTTGGTTCCGCCGAGGGTCATGGCCCCCTCGGCGACTACGGCTTCAGCCCGCGCGGCCTTAAAAAAATCCCGCGCAGCGTCCCGGCATGAAAGCCCAAAACTGGCAGCGGGGTCCGGGGTGGACTTTCCACCCCGGCGGGGTCCAGGGGCAGCGCCCCTGGCCTATCCTCTCAGCGGAAGTGCCGCACTGGCTCCCCCCGCCGCATGCGGGTCTGGAACAGCATCCCCGGCGCGCGCGGCACCACCTCCGGCCCGGCGGGGCCGTGCCCGCCATCCATCAGCGCCATGGTGCCCAGCATCCAGAAGATGGTCTGCATGTCCGGGTTGAAGAGCACGGATTCGCTGTAGCTCAGGATGGCGAGGATCACGAGGAACATCAGGATCCAGCTCGCGCGCCGGGCATTGCCGCCGAAGAGGCCGCGGATGGCGCGGAACAGCGTCACCGCCAGCATGGTGGCGCCCAGGGCGGCGCCCAGCGCGCCCAGTTGCAGCAGCACTTCCAGGTAGCCGCTATGGGCGGTGGGGACTTCCCATTCCACCAGGTCCCAGACCCTTCGCATGCCGGGCATGCCGTCGATCCAGAAGGCGAAGTAGCCATGGCCCAGCAGCGGGCGGGTCGAGATCACGTCCCGCACCGCCGCCCAGATATAGACGCGGCCGGTCAGCGAGGAATCCTTGCCGATGATGTCGAAGAAGCCTTCGACGCCCATGGCCGCGAAGAAGAGCAGCACGGTGGTGGCCCCGATGCCGAGGCCGAGCAGCGTCGTGGCCATCCAGGCGCGGCCCTTGTGCAGGCCGAGGATGATGCCGGTGCAGGTGGCGGTGAAGAGCGTCAGCAGCAGCGAGGTGGTGGAGCGGCAGAGCACCAGCATCGCCAGCAGGCCGAGCAGGATGACGAGGTCGCGCGGCCGCAGGAAGCCGCGTTCCAGCACGATGAAGGACAGCGAGAGGGCGCCGGCCAGCATGGCCATGCCCAGCGCGTTCTTCTGCTGGAAGACGCCACGGATGGCATTGGCGTATTCGCCCACGTCATAGCCGACGGAAGGGCGCAGCACCGCCTCGGCCAGGGAGAGCGCGGCAATGCCCAGCATGGTCAGCAGGATGATGCGCATGCTGCGGCGCGGGCCGAAGCCGGCATAGGTGGAGAGCACGAAGAGCAGCAGCCCGGTCATGCTGACGCAGCGGCGCAGCGAATGCATGGGCGATTGCGACCATGCCACCGAGGCCAGCAGCACGGACAGCATCAGCAGGAAGGGCCAGGCGGGCCGCAGCAGCAGCAGGCAACGCGGCAGGCCGCGCATCACCAGGGTGGCGCTGCCCAGCAGGATGACGAGTTGCAGCAAGGTATTGACCGGGTCGAAGCTGCCCAGCGCATTGGGGTCGCCGCCGCCGTTCAGCGCGATGCGCGCGCCGCTGGCCAGCCAGACCCCCAGGATGACGAAGCCCACGCGCAGCCAGGAGGCGCCGAAGATGGCGTGGCTTTCCGCCAGGGGCGGGGCCGGCGGCGCTGGCGGGCCGGGCTGGTGGCGGAAGAGCGGGATGGGGCCGCCCGGCGCCGCCGCCCGGATCGGGCGGGGGCCGGCGCTCAGAACACGTTCTTTCCGCTCAGGCCCACGAAGATGGTGCGGAGCATGATGCGCAGGTCCAGCCAGAGCGACCAATGGGTGATGTAGTAGATGTCCATCTCCACCGACTTGCGGGCATTCTCCGGGTCCCGCAGCGCGTTGGAGCGCATGCCATGCGCCTGGGCATAGCCGGTGAGCCCGGGCTTGATGCGGTGGCGCGTGGCATAGCGGCGCACCATGTCCGAGAAGCGCTCCTGCCCCACCAGCATGTTCGCGACATAGGGGCGGGGGCCCACGATCGACATCTCGCCGCGCAGCACGTTGATGAGCTGCGGGATCTCATCGATCGAGAGCCGGCGCAGGATGCCGCCGACGCGGGTGATGCGCGGGTTGTGGCGGCTGTTGGTGCCCACCGAGCCGTCGTCGCTGAGGTCCACCGTCATGGTGCGGAACTTGAAGATGGAGAAGGACTTCTGGCCAATGCCGGTGCGCGGCTGGCGGAAGAAGACCGGCCCCGGGCTGTCCAGCCGGATGGCAAGCGCCACCAGCAGCAGCAGCGGGCTCAGCACCAGCAGCGCCAGCCCGGCCACCAGGTAATCCTCCGCCGCCTTGACGATGCCCTGGCTGCCCTTGAAGGGCCGGTACATCACCTGCAGCGTGGAGAGCCCCGCCACGGGGGCGATGCGCGCGAAGGAGGGGCGGACGCCGGCTTCCTCGAAGGGGATCACCACATCGGCGGCGATCCATTCCACCGCCGCCATCAGGCGGAAGATCTCCGGCGCCTTGTCCCAGCCCTGGGCCAGCACAATGAGGTCGATGGTATGGTGCTGGGCATAGGCCGCCAGCTCCTCCACCGGGCCGGAGACCGGCATGCCCGCCAGGCGCGTCACCGCCGGGTCGTCCGAGGCGCTGCGGTAGAGGCCCACCACCTCATAGCCCGCGGCGCCCGTCAACTCGCGCAGCGCCGCCTCGCCCACGGGGTTGGCGCCGATCACCACGGTCTTGCGGCGCAGCAGGTGGCGTTGCTCCACCAGCCGGATCATCACGTGCTGGAACTGCCGGTTGCCCAGCAGCAGCAGGAACTGCAGCGCCTGCCAGGAGAGCAGCCAGCCTTCCGCCAGCCCGAAGCCGGGCAGGAAGGCGGCCAGTACCAGCAGCGCCACCACCGCCGCGCCGGCCGCGCCGGCCAGCAGGTGCCCAAGCTGCTTCCAGAAGGTGGTGTAATTCTCCACCCGGTAGGCGCCGATGCGCCCGAGCGCCGCGAGGAAGGCCCAGATCTCCGCCAGCACCACCACCGCCTGCTGCGGCCAGTCCAGCGGCTGCGGCCAGAAGAGCGGCGCCAGCAGGGCCGCCAGCACGATCATCGCCACGTCCGAGGCGCGCACCAGCCGGTTCAGCAGCCCATGCGTCCAGCGGAAGGTGGAAGGCCGCTCCTCCGGCGGCAGGGAAGACGCGGCGGGGGAGGCGGGCAGGGCGTGGCGGGGCAGGGGCTTGTTCATGTCGGCACCGCTCTGTCAGTAGACCGTGCTGCCGCGGTTGATCGCGTAGCTGAAGCTGCGGTTGAAGGGGATCAGGCGGTTGACGGCCTGGTCGATCCAGAGGTTCACCTCGCCGAGGCGGGAGCGGGGGACGAAGACGATGTCGCCGGGGAAGACCGGCACGTCCTGCGCCGGGTCGGCCGTGGCGGCGAAGCTGTTGAGGTCCACGGTGCGCAGCATCGGCCGGTTGCCGGGGCTGCGGCGGATCAGGATCACCTCGGTCATGCGGGCATCCTCGGCCAGGCCGCCGGCCATGATCACCGTCTCCAGCACCCCGCGCGGGCCGGCCATCTGCACCGCCCCCGGCCGCTGCACCGCGCCGCCCACCAGCACGGCGGAGCCGGCGGCCTCCTCCAGCGAGACGGTGACGATCGGCTCCCGCAGCACGCGCAGCGAGGCCTGGGCGATGTTGCGCTCCAGCTCGGCGGCGGACAGGCCGGCGGCGCGCAGCTGGCCGGCGGCGCGCAGGCCCATCTGGCCATCGGGCGCCACCAGCGCCGTCTCGTTCATCTCGGGCGTCAGCAGGAACTGCACCCGCAGCTTGTCCCCGGCGGCGAAGCGGTAGGTGGGGGCGCTATCGCTCCAGGGCGCGAAGCCGCTGGGGTTGCTCGGCACTGGTGCCAGGGACTGGGTGGTGCAGCCCCCCAGCAGCAGGGGCAGGAGCAGGGCGGCGGCGGTGAGGCGAAGGGGTGTCATGAGCATCACAGCATGCGCGAGAGGATGGGGGGCAGGACCCGGCGCTGGCCGGTATAGACGAAGCCCAGCAGCGTGCCGCCGGCGCCCAGCACCCAGTCCCGCAGCGCGCGGGCGCGGCTGCCGATCGTCCGCTCCCCCCGCACCACGATCAGGTTGAGGTCCATCAGGGAGGTCAGGCGGCGCATCGGGTAGCTCTCGTCGGCCTGGGGGCCGATCACCACCACGGCGTCGAAGGCCTGGCGTAGCTGGGCCAGCAGGTTCAGCGTCTGCTCCTGCGTCGCCATCGGGTCGGTCAGGTGGGAATGGGCGGCGTCGAAGGAGACCCAGAGGTTCGGCACGGCGGTGGAGAAGACCAGCACATTGCCGGGCACCCGCTCCTCCACCTCGCGCGGCTCCGAGCCCAGGGCGGCGAGATGCGCGGCGCCATCGGTGCGCAGGTCGATCAGCAGGGTGTCGGTGTTGTTGCGCCGGGCATATTCCATGGCCACGGCGCGGGCCAGCACATCGCCGCCGTCATCGCCCCCGGCGGAGACGAATTGCACCAGGCAGGGGCGGCGGCGGTTGACGCGGGCATCCAGCAGCAGCGCCACCAGGTCCGCGACCTCCGGCACCGGCGCGGCATCCCGCGCCAGGGGCAGGGCGCCGAAGCTGGCCAGGGCGGGCAGGGAGAGGCCGCGCTCGGCCTCGGCCGGCGTGGCGAAGACGCGGCGGGTCAGGGTCA
>NZ_JACTUZ010000139.1 GCF_014490445.1 Pseudoroseomonas ludipueritiae
GCTGGCACCGCCGCGGCCCGAGCGGTGGCGCCGTCGCCGCCGGCATCATCGGTGGCCTGGCGGTCGGCGCCCTGGTAGCCGGTGCGGCGCAGGCTGCCCCTCCGCCGCCGCCGGTCTACTACGCGCCGCCCCCGCCACCGGTCTACTACGCCCCACCGGTGACCTATTACGCGCCGCCGCCGCAGGTGTATTACGCACCGCCCCCGCCGCCGCCGCGCTACTACGCCTGGTAAGCAGGCCAGCTTCGGAACACCCCCGGGAAGCCCTTCCCGGGGGTGTTGCTTTTGACGGCCCGCCGCCCTTTCTCCATGAGGCCAAGAGACCCGCGCCGAGGCCGACCCCATGACCAGCAGCACTGAGTCCCACAGCCCCCGCACCGCCGGGGCCGATGCAACGGGTGGCTGAGGTGACAGGCGCGCATCTGGAGAAGCGCTCCTTCTCGCTGGCCGGGCACCGGACCAGCGTGGCGCTGGAGCCTGCCTTCTGGGGCGCGCTGGAGAAGCTGGCGGCTACGCAGGGGCAATCCCTGGCACGGCTGGTGCAGGCGGTGGACGAGGCACGGCTGGAGGCGGATACCCCGTTGGCCAGTGCCCTGCGCGTCCATGCGCTGGAGTCGCGCCAGGGCCTTTCCCCCGATCAGGTGGTTCCACCTGATCACGATCCACTCTAGCGCAGGTCCGACTCGAAGGCCGCCCAGCGTTCATGGTCCCGCCATTCCCCGCCAACCTTAAGGTATTGCGGGGAAAAGCCCTCCAGGCGGAAGCCCAGCCGCTTCACCAGGGCAATGGAGGGAAGATTGCCGGGCTGGATATTGGCTTCCAGCCGGTGCAGGCCCAGTCGCTGGAAGCCGTGCCGCGCCGCCTGCCGCACCGCCTCGGTCATCAGCCCGCGCCCGCCGAAACCCGGCATGCCGTAATAGCCGAGAAAGGCGCTTTGGAAGGCGCCCGCGACGATCTGGCTGATATTCACCACGCCCACGATCCCGCCCGAAGCCGCCTCCCGCGCCAGCAGCGAGACATTCGGCCCGGTCAGGATCTGCGCGAACCAGGCGTCGAAGCCGGCCTCGTCGGTAAAGGGATAGGCCCAGGGGGCATGGTAGGCGCGGTGGGCGGCATTGGCCTCGATGAGCGCCGGCGCATCCTGCCGCGTCACCGGCTGCAGCGTGATCATGGCGCCGTGGCGGGGCGCGGCTGCTCCGCCCGCCAGCGCAGCCAGTCCGCGATATCCAGCAGCCGGCGCGACTGCCGCAGCGGGCCGGTCATGCGCAGGCCAAGCTCCGGCCCTTCCGGCGGCGCCAGCCGCAGGGAAAGGTCGATGCCGCCATGCGCCAGGTCCACCTCGCCCCCCGCGCTGGCCACGGCCTGCTCACCCAGCGAAAGGCCCGCCTGCTCGATCACTGCCCGCCCGGCCCGTAGCCGCGCCACGGCCTCCATGCGGTCAAAGACGGTGCTGCCTTCCGCCAAAGCCGCGCGCAGCGCCGCCTCGGCCCCAGCATCCGGCTGGGTGGTGGCGCGCAGGGCGGCATTAAGGTCGGCGCCTGCCAGGATGCCGCCGCGCGCGCCCAGGCGCGCCGTGCCATCCAGCCCCGTCAGCAAGGCGGCAGGGCTGTGGCCGGCGGCGCGCAGCGACAGCTCGCCATCCAGTTGTCCGGCCGTCAGGCTCAGCGGCCAATCAGGCGGCGACGCATCCAGGCCGATGCCGTTCAGCCGCAGCTCCGCCGTCATGGCCGGGGGCGAGGCGGTGGTATCCACAACAGCCGCCCCTTCCAGCTTGCCGCCACGTAGCAGGGCCTGGAGCTGGTCCAGTTGCAGGATGCCGCCATTCAGTCGCAGGCCGGCCGAAAGCTGCTCCAGCGGCGGCAGCCAGGGGGGCATGGCGCGCGCGGCCTGCAAGGTCAGGTCGGCATCCACCAGCCCCAGCGGCCAGAGCACCAGCGGTTCCTCCCCACCGGCCGGGGTTGGCAGCGGCAGGCGCTCGGCTTGCAGCCGGCCGGTCAGGCGCGGCCGCGCCGCCGGGGCCAGGGCCAGGCCAAGCTGCCCGCCCAGGCGCATCTCGCCGGCCACGAGGTCGAAATTCTCCATCTGCCCGCCGGACCGCGCCGCATTGAGCGTGGCGATCAGTGACAGCGACCCCTCCCCCAGCCACAGCGGCGGCTTGCTGCCCAGCCCCTCGGCCAGCAGGCGCTGGGCGCCGGGGTGGCGCAGGGTCAGGATGCCGGCATAGCGCGGTGCCATGGCGTCCAGCGTGCCATTGGCTTCCAGCCGCGCCTCGCCCAGGTCCAGCCCGCCGCGCAGCGCCAGCGCGTTCAATGCGCCATTGGCGGAAAGCCGCAGGGCCAGCGGCTGGGTGGTGATGGGCGCGGTCTCGTCCCAGGTGCCGGGCAGGAAGGCCAGCAGCGGGCGGGCCACCGGCGCCGTCACTTCCAGCGCCATGTCCGTCAGGCGCGGCGGGGCATTGGCGGCGCTGCCGGGGGCCAGCATGCCGCTCAGCGCCACTTCGGCCCCGGCGATGCGGGCGGCGACGCGGCGCGCCGTCAGCCGCCCGGCCTCCATGGCGGCATCGACGGAAAGCCGCTCCATGGCCAGGTCGCGCCAGCTTGCCCGCTCGGCATTGAGGCGCAGGTTGGCGTCCCAGCCGGGGTTGCGGGTGGCCATGGCCATCAGGTCCAGGTGCTGCGGCAGCCAGCTGTCCAGGTCCAGCCGGTCGAAGGTCAGGCCAAGGCCCAGGGCAGGTCGCGCCCCGAAGCGCAGCACGCCCGCGCCGGAAATCCGCGCGCCATCGACCGTGGCGGTGAATTCCGGCATGGCCGCCTGGGCTTCCTCCAGCACCAGCCGCATGCGGCCCTCGCCCTGGCGCAGCAGGGTCGGGTCGGTGGCCTCCAGGCGCGCGCCCAGCGCCAGCAATGTGGCGCGCAGGGCGCTGCCGCGGAAGCGGATGGCAGCTTCCAGCTTGCTGCCGGCCTCCCGCAGCCGCCCGCTGGTGACGCCGGACATCTCGATCTCGGTATCGCCCGGCAGGATGGCGGAGACATCGGAGAGCGTCAGCCTCTCGCCTTCCACGAAGGCGGCGGCGCGCAAGCGGCGCAGGGTGATGCCGCGCAGCGTGGCGGCCTCGGCCGAAAGATCGACGCCGAAGGGCAGGCTGGGGGCCGAGGCATTACGCAGCGCCGCCACCCAGGGGTCCAGCGCCACGCGCCCGGTGATCAGCGCCAGGTCCAGCCGGGGCACCGGCGCCAGCCGCAGGGTGGCGGCACCGCGCGCCGGGCTGCCGGCCAGGTCCATCGTCAGCTCGCTGGCGGTCAGCAGGTCCGCCGAGGCGGAAAGCGCGCCGCGCAGCCGGAAGGCGCCGCCGGGGCCGGGCACCAGCGCCGCGAGGTCATTGCCGCCGCCCTGGATGGTGCCCTCGAAGCCGCCCTCCGGCAGCAGCACGCCGCTGGCGGAAAGCGATGCCTTGGCCGCCGCCACCGTCAGGTCCAGCGGCGCGGCATCGTCCCAGCCGGGGCGGCCGAGGATGGTGTTGAAGGTGGCGTCCAGGTTGCGCCAACGGAAGCGGCCGTCGATGCGCAAGGCATCGGTGGCGCTGCCGGCGGCGAGTTCCGCCGTCACATTCTCCAGCGGCACATTGCCGATGGTGATGCGGCTGTTCTCGATGCGGCCGCGCAGCCCGGTCAGCCAGGGCGGCGGGCGGAAGGACTGGCCGGAGGTCGGCGGCCAGGGCAGCCGGATCTCGGCCCCCACCAGCACCACCTCGCGCGGCTCCAGTTGCAGGCGCAGCAGGGCACCCAGGTCCAGCCGCAGCCGCAGCGCGCGCGCCTGGATGGAAAGGCTGCCATCCGGCCCACCGCCCTGCAACTCGCCGATGATGACACCGCCGGCTTCCAGCATCGGCTGCGGCAGCAGCGCCAGCTTCACCGGCCCGGTCAGCATCACCGGCTGGCCCAGCCGCCCGGCGGCCAGGATGGCCAGCCGGTCCCGGTGGGTGTTCCAGTCGGTCAGGCGCGGGCCGAACCACAGCGCCGCCACCAGCAGCACCGGCAGCGCCACCAGCAGCCCGAGCGCGATGCGACGAGGCCAGGACATCAGATGGCGCGGTCTCCCTCACGGCCCCAGCCGCCACCGCCGGGGGTCTCCAGCCCCAGCACCTCGCCGGCGGCGAGTTCGGCGCGGTCGCGGCCGCCCATCTCATGGATGCTGCCGTCCAGCCGTTCCACCCATTGCCGGCCCGGGGCGCCGGGGGCGCCGCCATGCAGGCCATGCGGCGGCACCTCGCGACGGGAAGCGACGACAATGGCCTGCATCGGCCGCAGGAAGCGGATGCGCCGCCGCACGCCATCGCCGCCATGCCATTGCCCGGCGCCGCCGGAGCCGCGGCGGATGGAGAATTCCTCCAGCCGCACCGGGTAGCGCAGCTCCAGGATCTCGGCATCCGTCATGCGGGTATTGGTCATGTGGGTCTGCACGGCCGAGGCGCCGTTGAAGCCCGGCCCGGCGCCGACGCCGCCGCAGACCGTCTCGTAATACTGGTAGCGGTCATCGCCGAAGAGCAGGTTGTTCATGGTGGCCTGGGCGCTGGCGCAGGCATCCAGCGCCGCCAGCAGCGCGTTGCAGGCGGCCTGGGAGACCTCGGTATTGCCCGCCACCACGGCGGCGCCGGGGCGTGGCGAAAGGAAGGTGCCTTCCGGCAGCACGATCTCCAGCGGCACCAGGCAGCCGTCGTTCAGCGGAATGTCACCGCCGACGAGGCAGCGGAAGCAGTAGAGCACCACGGCGCGCAGCACGGCCGGGGGCGCGTTGAAATTGCCGGGGCTCTGCTCCCCGGTGCCGGTGAAGTCGATGGTGGCGCTGCGGCGGGCGCGGTCCACCCGCACGGCCACCTTCAAGGGGCGGCCATCGTCCATGGTATAGGTGAAGCTGCCGTCGGAGAGCTTCTCGATGGCGGCGCGGACGCTTTCCTCCGCATTGTCCATCACGTGGCGCATATAGGCGCGCACGGTATCCAGCCCGAAGGCACGCACGGCCCGCTGCAATTCCTGCACGCCGGTCTCATTGGCGGCGATCTGCGCCTTGATGTCGGCGACATTCACGTCCGGGCTGCGGGCCGGGTACCTGGCACCGGACAGCAGGGCGCGGAACTCGGCCTCGCGGATCGTGCCGCCATCCACCAGCAGGAAATCGTCGATAACGACGCCCTCCTCCTCCAGCGTTCTGGATTCGGGCGGGGTGGAGCCTGGAGTCAGCCCGCCGATATCGGCATGGTGGCCGCGCGAGCCGACAAAGAACAGGATTTCCGTCCCGGCTTCGTCAAAGACCGGCGTGATGACGGTGATGTCCGGCAGATGCGTGCCGCCGTTATAGGGGTTGTTCAGCGCCACCACGTCGCCGGGCTTCAGGGTGGCGCCGCGCGTGCGGATCACGGTGCGCACGCTTTCCCCCATGGCGCCCAGATGCACGGGCACATGCGGCGCATTGGCCACCAGCCGGCCCTCGGCATCGAAAAGGGCGCAGGAAAAATCCAGCCTTTCCTTGATGTTGACCGAGAGCGAGGTGTTCTGCAGCACCGTGCCGGTCTGTTCGGCGATGCTCATGAAGAGGTTGTTGAACAGCTCCAGCAGCACCGGGTCCGGCTTGCTGGCATCGGCCACCACGGCATTGGCGCGGGCGGCGGTGCGGCGCAGCACCAGATGGTTCAGCGGCGTGACCTCGGCGGTCCAGCCGGGCTCCACCACCGTGGTGGCGATGGCCTCGCGGATCAGCGCCGGGCCGGGGATGCAGTCGCCGGCCAGCAGGGCATCACGGTCGAAGACCGGGGCGGCATGCTCAGCGCCGGCGGTGAAGAGCGGCACGGTAGCCAGGGGCGCGGGGCTCTCGCCCGCCGGGCGGGGCGGCAACGCGGGCTCGGCCACGGCCTCACCGGCCGCGATGCTTTCCACGACGCAGGCTTCCACTACCACTTGGCGTTCCGGCGTGGCGAAGCCGAAGCGGCGGCGATGCGCTTCCGTGAAGGCTTCCAACACCGCGTCATGCTCGTCGAAGGGCACGGGCAGGAAGCTGTCGGTGCCGGCATAACGCAGGTGCAGCCGGCGCTCGGCGCGCAGGCGGGCGGCGTCGTTGCCCTGGGCCAGCAGGTCGGCGCGGCCCTGTTCGGCCAGGGTGTCCAGCTTGGCGGCGAGTTCCGCCATGCCCTCGGGCCGCAGCGGGGTTTCCACCGCCGCCTCGCCGATCACGCTCTGATCCGCCAGCCCCATGCCATAGGCGGAAAGCACGCCGGCGAAGGGATGGATGAACACCGTTTCCATGCCCAGCTCATCCGCTACCAGGCAGGCGTGCTGGCCGCCGGCACCGCCGAAGCATTGCAGGGCGAAGCGGGTGGCGTCGTGGCCCTTCTGGATCGAGACCTGCTTGATGGCATGCGCCATATTGGCCACGGCGATGCGGAGGAAGCCCTCGGCCACCGCGCGAGGGTCCTGCGGCGCCTCGCCGGTGGCGGCGGCGATCTCCGCTGCCATGGCGGTGAATTTCTCCCGCACCACATCGGCATCCAGCGGCTGGTCGCCGCCAGGGCCGAAGATGGCGGGGAACTGGCTGGGCTGGATCTTGCCCACCATGACATTGGCATCCGTCACCGTCAGCGGGCCGCCACGGCGGTAGCTGGCGGGGCCCGGCACGGCGCCGGCAGAATCGGGGCCGACGCGGAAGCGGGCGCCGTCGAAATGAAGAACAGAACCGCCGCCGGCCGCGACGGTGTTGATGGCCATCATCGGCGCCCGCATGCGGATGCCGGCCACCACCGTCTCGAAGGCACGCTCGAAGGCTCCGGCATAGAGCGCCACATCGGTGGAGGTGCCGCCCATGTCGAAGCCGATGATGCGCTCGAAGCCCGCCATAGCCGCCGTGCGCGCGGCGCCGACGATGCCGCCCGCCGGGCCGGAGAGGATGGCGTCCTTGCCCTGGAACTTTTCCGCCAGCGTCAGCCCGCCGGAGGATTGCATGAAATACAGCCGTGCGGCCTCGCCCCCGGCTTCCGGGCGCAACTCGCCCGCCACCTGCTCCACGTAGCGGCGCAGGATGGGGGAGAGATAGGCATCCACCACCGCCGTATCGCCGCGCGGCACGATGCGCGGCAGCGGGCTGGCCTCGTGGCTGAGGCTGACTTGCGTAAAACCGACCTCACGCGCGATCTCGCCCACCCGCTGCTCATGCGCCGGATTGGTCCAGGCATGCATCAGCACCACGGCCACGGCGCGGATGCCGGCGGCGAAGCCCGCTTCCAGCGCCGCGCGGGCAGCGGCCTCGTCTAGCGGCGCGATCTCGGCGCCGTCGGGGCCGATGCGGCCGCCGATCTCGGCCACCTGCTCGTGCAGCAGCTCCGGCAACTTGATGTCGAGGTCGAAGAGCCGGGGCCGCGCCTGGTTGCCGATGCGCGCCATGTCGGCGAAGCCCTGGTTCACCAGCATCAGCACCCGCTCGCCCTTGCGCTCCAGCAGCGCATTGGTGGCGACGGTGGTGCCCATCTTCACGGCCTCCACCATCCCCGGCGGAATGGCGGCGCCTTCCGGCAGGCCCAGGCAGGCGCGGATGCCCGCCACCGCCGCGTCGCGGTAGCGCTCCGGGTTCTCGGAAAGCAGCTTGCGGGTGGAAAGCCGCCCCTCGGGGTCGCGGGCCACGATATCCGTGAAGGTACCGCCCCGATCGACCCAGAACTGCCAGCCAGCCGCGCCCATTGTGTATCTCCAGTCCACCAACCGTGCCGGTGTGGCGCCCGGCCGCCCGCCATGCAACCCGTTTCAGCGGCGGGGAGCACGCCTTTGCGAGCCGCATGGCACAAGCCCGGCATGGCAGGGGGCTGTGCGGCATGGTAGGGGGGCTAGAGCGAATGGCATCTGAGCAGGGAGCGGCCTGGGCTTGAGCCTCTGGGGCAAGATCATCGGCGGCGTGGCGGGCTTCGCGATGGGCGGGCCCTTCGGCGCCGTCATGGGCGCGGCGCTGGGCCATGCGGCCGAGGAAGGCAACCGCGCGCCGGAATTCGACCCGCGTCCGGAACTGGCGGCCCAGATCCGCAGCAAGGAACAGCTCTTCTCCATCGGCGTCATCGTGCTCTCGGCCAAGCTGGCCAAGAGCGACGGGCCGGTGAAGCGGATTGAGATCGACGCCTTCAAGCGCGTCTTCCGCATCCCGGACGAGAACATGCGCGATGTGGGCCTGCTCTTTGACCGAGCGCGGGAGGAAGTGGGCGGCTTCGAGCCCTTCGCCGCCCGCATGGGCGTGGCCTTCGCCGACCAGCCGCAGATGCTCGAGGAAGTTCTGGCCGCCCTGCACCACATCGCCCGCGCCGATGGGCCGATGACGCGGGGCGAGGCCGTCTTCCTGGCCAAGGTGCGCACCGCCTTCCGGCTGGACGAGGCCGCCGGCGAGCGTGCCAGCGCCGGCCGCGCCGGGGGCGGCTTCCCGGGCGCCGCCGAGCCGATCGGCGTGGACCCTTATTCCGTGCTCGGTGTCCCCGCCGGCGCCAGCGATGACGAGGTGCGGCAGGCCTGGCGCAAGCTGATGCGGGAGCACCACCCGGACAGCCTCGCCGCCCGCGGCGTGTCGGAGGAGCTGGTGCGCGGCGCCACCCGCAAGGTGGCCGAGATCAACGCCGCCTGGGACCGCATCAAGCGGGCCCGCAACCTGTGAGCGAGGGGCGGTGGCTGCGATGATGCCCGCTTTCCGGGAACGCCTGAGCCCGAACCACGACGAGCGCCCCGCCGGCACGCCCATCGACATGCTGGTGCTGCATTATACCGGCATGAAGACGGCCCGGGAGGCGCTGGACCGGCTTTGCGACATCAACCCGCCTGCGCCGCTGCCCCGCGTTTCCTGCCATTATCTGGTGGAGGAGGACGGGCTGGTCTGGCGGCTGGTGCCGGAGGAGCGGCGGGCCTGGCATGCCGGGGTCTCCTTCTGGCGCGGGCATGACACGCTGAACGGCCGCTCAATCGGCATCGAGATCGTCAATCCCGGCCATGAATGGGGCTACCGCCCCTTCCCCGCCCTGCAGATGGCGGCGGTGGCCGATCTGTGCCTCGACATTCTCGGCCGCCACCCGATTCCGCCGCAGAATGTGGTGGCGCATAGCGACATCGCCCCCGACCGCAAGCAGGACCCGGGTGAGCTGTTCGACTGGGAAGGGCTGGCTGCCAATGGCATCGGCTTCTGGCCCAATGGCGTGGACGGCAGCGGTGCCGACCGGCCGGAGGGTGGGCTGGCCCGCGCGGCGGAGCTGCTGGCGCGAATCGGCTATCCTGTGGACCCAGCCCGCCCGCGCGTGGCGCTGAGCGCCTTTCAGCGCCGCTTCCGGCAGGAGCGTGTGGATGGCGAGGCCGATTCGGGCACCCTGGCCCGGCTGGAAGCGGTGCTGCGGCTGAGCGAGGAAGCGGCCAGCCCGGCGAGCCTCGCCGGCTGAACCCTTGCGAATCGGCCGCTTAGCGATTGACTTTCCAGGGCCTGCGGCGCACTTGACCCCCGCGTCAGACGGCCGGGCGACCGCTGGCTGGGGAGCGATCCCTTGCTGGAGGAAAGTCCGGGCTCCACGGGAATACGGTGCCGGTCAACAACCGGCGGGGGCGACCCCAGGGACAGTGCCACAGAAAACAAACCGCCCGCGCGGCTTCGGCCCCGCAGGCAAGGGTGAAACGGTGCGGTAAGAGCGCACCGCGCCCCTGGCGACAGGGGCGGCAGGGTAAACCCCACCGGGAGCAAGGCCGAATAGGGGGAACCGGCGGGATGGCCCGAGAGGGTACCGACCGCAGGGGCTTTTTCCGCCCCGTTCCCCGGGTTGGCCGCGAGAGGCTCGGCGCAAGCCGAGTCCCAGAGGAATGGTCGCCTATCCCGCCGGAGTCGCATCCGGCGGGTGGACAGAACCCGGCTTACAGGCCGTCTGACGCACCTCAGACACAGTTCGCATCATTTGTCAGGTTGCTGGTGAAGCATCAGCTTCAACCTATTGATTTAATGTGTATTCACGTTCCGTCCACACGGGGTTTAGCGCTTGCCGCCCGGTTACAACCCGTGATATCCCATGCCATCCCATGAACGATCCATGAAGCTCGGGGGGGCTGAGGATCGGGACCGGGATGGTCGGGTGAGCCGGTGAGGTCGGGGGACCTCACCGGCCGCTTCCCGGTCTAGCTGTGCCGCAAGGCATGCCGCGAAGGGGGATTGGCGGCGACAGATGGCCCGGTTCATGGGGACACATACCAATCGGCTGGATCGGAAGGGGCGGACTTCCGTGCCCGCTCCGTTCCGCGCCGAATTGGCGCGTCTCGGAACCGACGAGATCGTGCTCCGTCCCTCTCACCGGGCGCCCTGCCTGGAAGCCTGGCCCATGCCCGCCTTTGAAGCGATGGCTGGCAGCATGGATCAGTTCGATGTGTTTTCCGACGCGGGCGACGACATGGCGGCGGCCCTCTTCGCCGATGCCTTCCCCACTCGCCCGGATGGCGAGGGCCGCATCATGCTGCCCGAGGAACTGATCGCCCATGCCGGCCTGGGCGAGTCGATCTCCTTCGTCGGCCTCGGCAAGATCTTCCAGATATGGGAGCCCGGCGCTGCCAAGCGTCACACCGAGGAAGCCCGTGCCCGCGCCCGCGAGCGGGGCCTGACCATGCGCGCACCCGGCGCGACTCCGGGAGGCGCGGCATGAGCGGCCATATCCCCGTGATGCTGCGGGAGGTGCTGGACACCCTCGCCCCGCGCGATGGCGGCATCTATCTGGACGGCACCTTCGGCGGCGGCGGCTATGCCTCCGCCATCCTCTCGGCCGCCAACTGCACGCTGCACGCCATCGACCGCGACCCGGATGCCATCGCCCGTGGCGCCGCCGTGGCCGCGCGCTTCCCCGGCCGGCTGCATCTGGTGCAGGGCCGCTTCGGCGACATGCTGGAGCTGATGCGGGAGCAGGGCGTGGGGAAGCTGGACGGCGTGGTGCTGGACCTCGGCATCTCCTCCTTCCAGATCGACCAGGCGGAGCGCGGCTTCTCCTTCCGCTTCGACGGTCCGCTGGACATGCGGATGGAGAAGAGCGGCCCATCGGCGGCCGATCTGGTGAACCGCCTGCCGGAAGCCGAGCTGGCCGATGTGCTGTGGCAACTGGGCGAGGAACGGCATTCCCGCCGCATCGCCCGCACCATCGTGGCCGCCCGGCGCGAGGCGCCGATCGAGACCACCTCCCAGCTGGTGCGCGTCATCCATTCCTGCATGCCGCGCGACCCTTCCGGCCAGGACAGCGCCACCCGCTCCTTCCAGGCCCTGCGCCTGAAGGTGAATGACGAGCTGGGCGAGGTCGAGCGCGGCCTCGCCGCCGCGGCCGAGCTGCTGGCCCCTGGTGGCCGGCTGGTGGTGGTGGCCTTCCATTCGCTGGAAGACCGGCTGGTCAAGCGCTTCATGCAGCAGGCCGCCGGCCGCGCACCCGGAATTTCCCGCCACCTGCCCGTGGCCGGGGATCATCAACGGAAGGCGGCGCCCTTCCGGCTGGTGGTGAACAACGCCCTGCGTCCCGGGGAGGCCGAGACATCGGCCAACCCGCGTGCCCGTTCTGCCCGGCTGCGGGCCCTTGAGAAGATTGAGGAGGCTCCATGTTCCGCCCCCTGACCATTATCGCCATCACGGCTTTCTGCGTCGTGGGCTGGAACGTGTACCGCGCCGAGGATTCGGCCCGGCAGCTGGACCGCGAGCTGCGCGACCTGACCAGGCGCATCGAGCAGGCCCGCGACCGCACCCAGGTGCTGAAGGCCGAATGGGCCCTGCTGAACGAGCCGGAGCGGCTGCGCGTGGTGGCCCAGAAGTACCTGCCGCTGGAGACCATGACGCCGGCGCAGTTCATCCGCCTGGCCGATCTGGGCGGGCGGCTGCCGGTGGCCATGGCCTTTTCCGGCCCCGTGAACCTCTTCGGCTCCACCGGCGAGACGGCGGTGGCCGAGGCCACGCCCGCCAAGCCCGCCGCGCCCACGGCCGTTGCCGCCGCCACCCCGGCCCCGGCTGCCGAGG
>NZ_JACTUZ010000014.1 GCF_014490445.1 Pseudoroseomonas ludipueritiae
GTGCGCGGCCTGCCGCTGCGCATCGGCGGCGCCGGACTGCTTCAGGCTGGTGCCGGAAGCCTCACGCTCGAACAGCACCGCCCGCCGGCCGGCCTCCAGGCAGCGGGCGGCCACCGCCAGGCCGGCGGCGCCACCCCCGATGATCGCCACGTCCCAGGTGGCATCGGACCTGGTTGCTTTGGATTCGGCCATCGAGTCTGCGCTCCTTCCAGGGCAAGGGAGGGCGTTATGGCGCCACCAGGGGCCAATTCCATACCCCCGAGGGGCAAAATGGTGCCGCAAAAGAGTGTCGGGAGGTTACGGCGGTTGACGCGCCACCACCCCACTTCCTATACGTCCCCTCCTTCACCGGGCGGCCTTTCCACGGGCGGTCCGGTTTTGCTGTGGCGCGCCGGCACGATCCGGGTCGGCACGGTCCTGGATCTGGATTTTTTGACGGAGTAACGCTCGTGAAGCGTACGTATCAGCCCTCGAAGCTCGTCCGGAAGCGCCGGCATGGTTTCCGTGCCCGCATGGAGACCGTCGGTGGCCGCAAGGTTCTGAGCAACCGCCGCTCCAAGGGCCGGAAGAAGCTCTCCGCCTAAGGCTTCGGGACGCGGGGAGCAGCCATTGGCCTCACCGCCTCGTCTGAAGCGGCGACGCGAGTTTCTGCGCGTCGCCGGCAAGGGGAACCGCGCCGCCCGGCCGGGTCTGGTTTTGCAGGCCCTGCCGGGAACGGCGGGGCCGCTTCGCGTGGGCTTTACCTGCACGAAGAAGCTGGGCAATGCCGTGGCACGCAACCGCGCCAAGCGGCGGCTGCGCGAGGCCGCGCGCCTGATGCTGGCCGAGGGTGCGCCCGAGGGCTGGGATCTGGTGATGATCGGCCGTGAGGCCACCGGCGAGCGGAACTTCCGCCAGCTGCTGGGCGACCTTCGTGGTCTGCTGAAGCAGCTGGGCGTCACGCCGTGAACCGCCTGAAGGGGCGTGCCCCGGCGGCGATGCTGCTGAAGGGCGCGGTCCGCACCTACCAGCTGACGCTGCGGGGCGTAATCGGCAGCCATTGCCGCTTCTACCCCCATTGCAGTGCCTATGCGATCGAGGCGCTGGACACGCATGGTGCCGCGCAGGGCTCCTGGCTCGCCGCGCGGCGCTTGCTCCGTTGCCATCCCTGGCATCCTGGGGGATACGACCCCGTGCCACTCCCGCCCCCCGAACCGGGGAAGGCGGAAGTGGAATCGAATTGCCCGCCGGCTTCGACGGCGGCCCACCAGAAGGCCTGATGGCACCGCTCCGATGGACCAGAAGCGACTTTTTGCGGCGATCGCGCTCTCGATCCTCATCGTCCTGGGCTTCGAGCTGTGGAAGCGCGAGACGACCCCGGCCCCTGAACCCGCGCCGGCTGTCGCCAGCCAGCAGACCACGCCGGGCACCAGCGCGCCGGCGGTGACGCCGGCCAGCCCGGGCTCGGCCGATGCCGCCCAGGCTGCCGCCACCAACCGCCCGGCGCCTGAGCGCCTGAAGATCGAGAGCCCCCGCCTGGCTGGCAGCCTCAACCTGCGCGGCGCACGGCTCGACGACCTGGTCCTGAGGGACTACCGCGAAACCACTGACAAGCTCTCGCCCAACGTGCGCCTCTTCGCGCCGCGGGACGAGGTGCAGCCTTATTACGCCCAGTGGGGCTGGTCCGCCGCCGACGGCCGCACCCGCGTGCCGGACAATGAGACGGACTGGACGGCGCAGGGCGGGCCGCTGGCGCCGGGCAAGCCGGTGACGCTGTCCTGGGACAACGGCCAGGGCCAGACCTTCCAGATCGTGCTGAGCCTGGACGAGAACTTCATGTTCCAGGCCGACCAGCGCGTGGTGAACAACGGCGCCGAGGCTGTTTCCGTGCTGCCCTGGGCGCGCGTGCGCCGTGAGGCGACGCCGCAGGTCGCTGGCTTCTACATCCTGCATGAAGGCTTCGTCGGCGTGCTCGACGGCCGCCTGCACGAGACGACCTACAAGAGCGCCAAGGAAGTGGGCCCCGAGAAGCGGGGCGTGGCGCTGGAGCAGGAGACCAGCGGTGGCTGGGCCGGCTTCACCGACAAGTACTGGCTGACCGCCATCAACCCCGTGGACACCGCGCAGCCGATGAAGGCCGCCTGGCGCCATGTGGCCGAGGGTGGGCAGGACCGCTGGCAGGTGGACTTCGCGCCGCCGGCCGCGCAGCAGGTGGCCGCTGGTGCCACGGGCAGCCTGGGCACCCGCGTTTTCGCCGGCGCCAAGGAAGTGCATCTGCTGGACCGCTACCGGGACAGCCTGAACATCACCGATTTCGACAAGGCGATCGATTTCGGCATGTTCTACTTCCTGACCAAGCCGTTCTTCTATGCGCTGGACTGGCTGTTCAAGCAGTTCGGGAACTTCGGCATCGCCATCCTGGTCTTCACGGTTGTGCTGAAGGCGCTGTTCTTCCCGCTGGCCAACAAGGCCTACAAGTCCATGGCGCGGATGAAGCTGCTCGCGCCCAAGATGACCGAGATCCGCGAGCGGTATAAGGACGACCCGGCCAAGGCCCAGGCCGAGATGATGGCGCTGTACAAGACGGAGAAGGTGAATCCCGCCTCCGGCTGCCTGCCCATCCTGATCCAGATCCCGGTGTTCTTCGCGCTCTATAAGGTGCTCTTCGTCACCATCGAGATGCGGCACGCGCCCTTCTTCGGCTGGATCCATGACCTCTCGGCGCCGGACCCGACCAACCTCTTCACGCTCTTCGGCCTGATCCCCTGGGACCCGCCGCAGCTGCTGCATATGCCGATCTGGGCCATCATCATGGGCTGCACGATGTTCCTGCAGCAGAAGATGAACCCGCAGCCGCCGGACCCGATCCAGGCCAAGATCTTCACCTGGATGCCGGTGATCTTCACCTTCATGCTGGCGAGCTTCCCGGCGGGCCTCGTGATCTACTGGTCCTGGAACAACCTGCTCTCCGTGGCGCAGCAGGGCTGGATCAGCCGGCATGAGCGTGCCGAGCGGGCCCAGGCCAAGAAGCTGGCGAAGGTCAAGCGATGACCAGCCTCGCCGACGCGCGCGACGAGGACGAGCGCGCGGCGGCGCTGGAGGAGGGGCGGCTGCTGTTCTGCCGCCCCTGCAACTTCTTCTACGCCGCCCAGTCCCTCGATCAGCTGCCTGAGCCGGGCCTGCCCGAAGTGGCCTTCTGCGGCCGCTCCAATGTGGGCAAGTCCTCCATCACCAACGCGCTGACGGGGCAGAACAGCCTGGCGCGTGTGTCCCACACGCCGGGCCGCACCAAGCAGCTGAACTTCTTCAACCTGGGCGACCGGCTGGTGCTGGTCGACATGCCTGGCTACGGCTATGCCCAGGCCGCCAAGAGCGTGAAGGAGGACTGGCAGGGGTTGATGTTCAACTTCCTCCGCGGCCGCCCGACGCTGCGGCGCGTGGTGCTGCTGCTGGACAGCCGGATCGAGACCAAGGCTTCCGACCACGCGGCCATGAAGCTGCTGACGGATGCCGCCGTCACTTTCCAGATCGTGCTGACCAAGGCCGATGACGTGAAGCCCGGGCCGCTGGCCAAGCGGCAGGAGGAAGCGCAGGCGCTGGTGAAGAAATACACCGCCGCGCACCCGCTGGTGATCACCACCAGCAGCGAGACCGGGCTCGGCATCCCGGAGCTGCGCGCGGAGCTGGCCGCCCTGGCGGCGCCACTTCCCGACGCCGCCTGAGCGCCTCGCGCCCGTCATGGGCGCGAACTTGACCCCTTGGCCCTGGCACTTTAGAGGCGGCGCGAAGGCAGCCTCGCCAGGACAGGGACCGTCATGGACCAAGACGCGCGCAACCAGATGGAACTCCTCGCCGAGGCGCTGCCGCTGCTGAAGCGATACGACGACCAGACCATCGTGGTGAAGTACGGCGGCCACGCCATGGGCGAGACCGAGGCCGCGGATCGCTTCGGCCGTGACATCGCTCTGCTGGAGCAGGTCGGCGTGAACCCCGTGGTGGTGCATGGCGGCGGCCCGCAGATCAACGCCATGCTGAAGCGGCTGAACGTGCAGTCCCAGTTCGTCAACGGCCTGCGCGTGACCGATGCCAATGTGGTGGACGTGGTCGAGATGGTGCTCTCCGGCACCGTCAATAAGCAGGTGGCCGATTGCATCACCCGCGCCGGCGCCATCGCCGTCGGCATCTCGGGCAAGGATGGCGGCCTGATCCGCGCCAAGAAGCTGGCCCGCACCTACCTCGACCCCGAGAGCAATATCGAGAAGGTGCTGGACCTCGGCTTCGTCGGTGAGCCGGAGCATGTGGACCCGCATGTGCTGGAGCTGCTGATCGGCGCGCAGATCGTGCCGGTGGTGGCGCCGGTCGGCGTGGGCGCCGATGGCCAGACCTACAACATCAATGCCGACACGGCGGCGGGCGCCATCGCCGGCGCGCTGAATGCCTCGCGCCTGCTGATGCTGACGGATGTCGCCGGCGTGCTGGACGAGAACAAGAAGCTGATCCCGGAGATGACGGTGGCCGAGGCGCGGGCCGGCATCGCGGCCGGCTGGATCTCGGGCGGCATGATCCCGAAGATCGAGACCTGCATCTACGCGATCGAGAAGGGCGTGAAGGCCGCCGTTATCGTCGATGGCCGGGTGCCGCATGCGGTGCTGATCGAACTCTTCACCGAAGGTGGCGCGGGCACACTGATCCGCCCCTGACCTCGCTTGCCGGGCCATTGTTGACAGCAGCCCGGACCCACCCGATACCGGCGCGGACATTCTTTTTCAGTTCGCGCCGATCGGGAAAATTCCATGGACCTCGCCAGCCTTTCCTCCACCATCGAGGGCCTGTGGGCCCGCCGCGCCGAGATCTCGCCCGCCACGCAGGGTGCTGACCGCCAGGCGATCGAGGCGGCGCTTGAGCTGCTGGATTCCGGCAAGGCCCGCGTGGCGCAGCCGGATGGGAAGGGCGGCTGGCAGGTCAACCAGTGGCTGAAGCAGGCGGTGCTGCTCTCCTTCCGCCTGGAAGACAGCGCGCCGATGGATGTCGGCCTTGGCGCCTACGACAAGGTTCCGCTGAAGTTCAAGGACTGGGGCGAGAACCGCTTCAAGGAAGCTGGCTTCCGCGCCGTGCCGGGCGCCGTGGTGCGCCGTTCCGCCTTCATCGGCAAGGGCGTGGTGCTGATGCCCTCCTTCGTGAATCTCGGCGCCTATGTCGATGAGAACACGATGGTCGATACCTGGGCCACCATCGGTTCCTGTGCCCAGATCGGCAAGAACTGCCATATCTCCGGCGGCGCCGGCATCGGCGGCGTGCTGGAGCCGCTGCAGGCCAACCCGGTGGTCATCGGCGACAACTGCTTCGTGGGCGCGCGCTCCGAAGTGGCCGAGGGCGTGATCGTGGGTGAGGGCAGCGTGCTCTCCATGGGCGTTTTCCTCGGCGCCTCCACCAAGATCATCGACCGTGCGACGGGCGAGGTCTTTGTCGGCCATGTGCCGCCCTATTCCGTGGTGGTGCCGGGCTCGCTGCCGGGCAAGCCGCTGCCGGATGGTACGCCGGGCCCGAGCCTCTACTGTGCCGTGATCGTGAAGCGGGTGGATGCCCAGACGCGGAGCAAGACCTCCATCAACGAGCTGCTGCGGGACTAAGTATCTCTCATGGACCCTTTGCCGCTTCTCCAGGACCTGATCCGCTGCCCGAGCGTGACGCCCGCCGATGCGGGTGCGATGGCGGTGCTGGAGGCGGCATTGGCGCCCCTGGGCTTCACCTGCACCCGCCTGCGCTTCGGCGAGGTCGAGAATCTCTTCGCGCGCCGTGGCACCGGGGCGCCGCATCTCTGCTTCGCCGGCCATACCGACGTGGTGCCGCCCGGCGATGCCAGCGGCTGGAGCACCGATCCCTTCGCGGCGGAGGTGCGGGAGGGCACTGTCTATGGCCGTGGCGCGGTGGACATGAAGGGCGGCATCGCCGCCTGGGTCGCCGCCGTGGCCTCCCTGCCGCCGGACCTGCCAGGCAGCCTTTCGCTGCTGATCACGGGCGATGAGGAAGGGCCGGCCACCGACGGCACCGTGCGCGTGCTGGAGTGGATGGAAGCCAATGGCCAGATCCCCGACATGTGCATCGTGGGGGAGCCGACCAGCAAGGCGGTGCTGGGCGACACCATCAAGATCGGCCGTCGGGGCAGCATGAATGTCTCCATCGCGCTGCATGGCGTGCAGGGGCACAGCGCATATCCGCAGCGCGCCGACAATCCCATCCACCGGCTGGTGCGTGTGCTGCACAGGCTGACAGCCGAGCCGCTTGATGCCGGCAGCGAGTGGTTCGAGCCTTCGACCCTGCAGGTCACCAGCTTCGATGTCGGCAACCCGGCCACCAATGTCATCCCGCCGGTGGCGCGGGCGCGGATGAACATCCGCTTCAACGACCTGCACAGCAGCGCCAAGCTGACCGCCCGCATCCGCGATGTGCTGGAGGCCGAGGGCGCGCGCTATGAGCTGGATGTCTCCTGCTCCGGCGAATCCTTCCTGACCCAGCCGGGCGATTTTGTCGCCGCGCTACAAACCGCGACCAGGAAGGCGGCGGGAGTGGAGCCGGCGCTAGATACCGGTGGCGGCACCTCGGATGCCCGCTTCATTGCGCGCTACTGCCCTGTGGCGGAACTGGGCGCGGTGGGCACCACCATGCACAAGGCCGATGAATCTACGCCCGTGGAGGAATTGCGGTCCTTGTCCCGTCTCTATGCCGCCGTGATCGCCGCGCTGCTGCCGGCACGGATCGTCGCCTGAGCCCGCGCCCGCCGAGCGCTGCCGGATTGACGGAGATGCGCGCTGGCCTGCGCGGCGCGCTGCTGCTCGCTCGGGGGCGCGTGGAAGGCATCATGCTGATGCCGATCTCGGCCGAGGGCGCCGCCCGGTCCTTCTGGGCCGCGGCGCTTTGCCTGCCGGTCTTTCTGATCCTGCGCCTGGTGCTGAGCGACCAGCCGTTGACCGGCCGCGCCCTGCTGGCGGAATTGTGCGGCTTCGCGGTGGGCTGGGCGGGCTATGCTCTGGCCACGCTGCCCATGGCGATCGCGGCTGGCCGCGCGCCGCTCTGGCCGCGTTTCCTGGCCACCTGGAACTGGATCAGCGTGATGCAGTACGGCCTAATCCTGCTGGTGGGGCTGGTCTCCGGCACGGGGCTGCCGGGCTGGCTGGGGCAGACGGTGGAACTGGCGGGGCTGGGATATGCATTGTGGCTGCAATGGTTCGGCACCGGGCTGGCCTTGCAGGTCGGTGGCGGCAGGGCAGTGGGTTTCGTGCTGCTGGACCTGATATTCGGCATGGTGCTGTCAGGCTTCGTCTCCGATCTTTCCGGCGGCTAGGCTTTTTGGTGGGGCTGGAACTCCTATCTGCCCGGGGCAAGGATCGAGGTAGAGCATGACCATTGATGTCTGGAGCTGGCCAACCCCGAACGGACATAAGGTCCATATCGCACTCGAGGAGCTGGAGCTTCCTTACCGCCTGGTGCCGGTGAACATCGGCAAGGGTGAACAGTTCAGCCCGGAATTCCTGGCCATCACCCCCAATCACCGCATTCCCGCCATCGTGGACACGGAGGGGCCGGATGGGCAGCGCATCCAGCTTTTCGAAAGCGGTGCGATCCTGATCTATCTGGCGGAGAAGGCGGGGCGGCTGATCCCGGCGGGTGCGGCGGCGCGCTACACCTGCCTGCAGTGGCTGATGTTCCAGATGGGCGGCGTGGGGCCGATGTTCGGCCAGTACAACCATTTCGCTGCCTATGCGCCCGAGAAGCTGCCCTATGCCATCGAGCGCTACGAGAATGAGGTGAAGCGCCTGCATCGCGTGCTGGAGAAGCGCCTCAGCGCCAGCGCCTATCTGGCCGGCGACGAGTATTCCATCGCCGATATCGCGACCTTTCCCTGGGTTCGTAACCCCGACCGCCGTGGCATCGACCTCTCCGAGTATCCGGGTGTGAAGCGGTGGCACGATGCCATTGCCGCGCGGCCGGCTGTGCAGCGTGGCGTGGCCGTGCTCGCGGAAAATCAGCGGAAGGGCCCGATAAGCGATGCGGAGCGTGAGCAGCTTTTTGGTAAGACGCAGTTCCAGGCACGCTGATCTGTTGCGTGGCCGGATTGGTAAGAAAATGTTCACCAGTCTTGGATGATGCTGATTGAGCGGGAACCGCGCTAGGCACCGTATTCGGATCTTGCCAGGTAGCGTGTGGCGACGCCGCGGCTCTGGCTGGCAAGACCGCCTCTGTCACTCCTATGATGCCAGTCAGAGGTGGTGCGGCGGCGCTGTTACAACTCGGTGGGGGGCCCCGGTGGTCCCTTGCCGTCTTCCTGCGGCGGAGGAGCCGGCGGCATGAGTGCGCGTATCCTGGTGGTGGATGATATCGCCGCCAATCTGCGTCTCCTGGAAGCGAGGCTGAACGCCGAGTATTACGAGGTCGCGCTGGCCTCCTCAGGCCCCGAGGCGCTGGTGCGCGCGGCGGAATGGATGCCGGACGTCATCCTGCTCGATGTGATGATGCCCGGCATGGATGGCTACGAGGTCTGCCGCCGCCTCAAGGCCAATCCCGACATCGCGCATATTCCCGTTGTCATGATCACCGCGCTGGTGGACCCGGCGGAGCGTGTGCGGGGGCTGGAGGCAGGGGCGGATGATTTCCTCTCCAAGCCGGTCGATCACCCGACGCTCTTCGCCCGGCTGCGGGCGCTGCTGCGCATGAAGCAGGTGCTGGATGCCTTCCGCCTGCGTGCCGAGACGGCGCAGGAGCTCGGCTTCACGCCGGAGCCACAGCCTTCCACCAGCCTGGCCGGCGCCGATGCGCTGCTGGTGACGGAGGATGTGAACGAGGCGGAGCTGCTGTCCTGTGTGCTCTCCGGCGATGGCATCCAGATCCGGCTGGCCTCGGACCCGGGCACGGCTTGGTCCATGCTGCAGGATGAGCAATACGACCTGGCGCTGTTGAGCCTATCGATGGAGGGCGGTGGCTTGCGCTTTGCCTCCCGCCTGCGCGCCCAGGCCCCGACACGGGATCTGCCGGTGCTGCTGATCGGCGATGCGGACCAGAAGAACCTGATCCTGCGCGGCTTCGACCTTGGCGCGAACGACCATGTGCTGCGGCCGGTGGACCCCAACGAATTACGGGCCCGTGCGCGCAACCAGATCCGCCGCAAGCGCTATCAGGAGCGGCTGCAGGCGGAACTGAACCGCTCGCTGGAAATGGCGATCACGGATGGCCTCACGGGGCTGCGCAACCGCCGCTACATCACCCGGCACCTGGAAGGGCTGCTAAGGGTCGGGGGCGTGGCGCTGCTGATGCTGGACGTGGACCGCTTCAAGACAGTCAACGACACCTATGGCCATGCCGCCGGGGATCAGGTGCTACAGGATGTCGCGCTGCGGATGCGGCAGCATCTGCGGGCCGTGGATGTCGTGGCGCGCTTCGGCGGCGAGGAGTTCGTCGTCGCCTTGGCCGGCGCCGGGCAGGAGGAAGCTGTGCAGGTGGCCGAGCGGCTGCGCGAATCGCTGCTCGATTCGCCGGTGGCGCTGGAGCAGCACAAGCCGCTGGCCATCACCGCCAGCATTGGCGTGGCCATCAGCCGGCCAGGCGATACCTTGGACGACCTGACCTCGGCCGCCGATGCCGCGCTCTACCGGGCCAAGGCCAATGGCCGCAACCGGGTGGAACTGGCCGTGCCGGAGGATTGGCGCCGCCGCAGCGCCGGCGTGGCCTGAGGGCAGCATCCGCTCACGAAAAAGGGCCCTTCCCGGCAGGGAAGAGCCCTTCGAAGCAGCATCGCTGCGCCCGCCAGATGGCGGGCGGCGCTGCTTACTTGATCTTGCCTTCGCGGTACACGACGTGCTTGCGCGCGACGGGGTCGTACTTCTTGAACTCCAGCTTGTTGGTCGTGGAGCGCGTGTTCTTCTTCGTCACGTAGAAGTGGCCGGTATCGGCGGTGCTGATGAGCTTGATGAGGATCGTGTTGGACTTGGCCATGACAATTCTTCCGTGGTCGCCCCAGTGGTCAACCGGGCGGGGTGCGGGCTGAGCCGGGCGATACGGAGCCGCATTCCCGGGGGTCTGATCAGGGGGCGGAACCTAGCGCGCCACCCGCTACAGTCAAGCGGATCCTTGCATTTGGCGCTGAATCAAGGGGAAAGGGCCGTCGCCAGCAGCCTTGGATGGTCGATCAAAGCCTTCGCGACCTCCGAATCCAGTTCCCGCTCCTCGGCAGGGGGGCAGGTGGCGCGCAGGGCGGCGACCTCGCTGGCCGGCACAGGGGGGCGGGCGGCGCGCAGCCGGGCCAGCACCGCCGCGCGGGGCGCATGGCCATTGCTGAGCTGTGCCATCTCCATCCGCACCGATTCCAGGCCAAGGCTGGTGCAGATGGTCGGCTGTACGCCCAGGCCCTGCACCGGCCAGCCCTGCGGCGCCAGCACGCGGGACCAGGAGATCAGCACCTCCGCGCCATTGGAAAGGGGGATGACGATCTGGATCAGACCTTTGCCGAGAGTGGAACTGCCCACCACGGCGGCACGCCCACGGTCCGACAATGCCGCCGCCACGATCTCGGCCGAGGAGGCGGTGCGGCCATCCACCAGGATCACCAGCGGCCGGGAGTGGGAGAGGTCAGTGCCGGCCGCCGTCCAGGCGCGCACCGAATCCGGATGCCGCCCCAGGCTGCTGGCAATGGGCCCGCCGGTCAGGAAGGCATCGGCCACCGACATGGCCTGGGAGAGCACGCCGCCGCGGTTGCCGCGCAGGTCCAGCACCACGCCACGCGGCGGCTGCGGCTCCGCGAAAGCCTCGTTCAGCACCGCGGAGAGGGTCTCGGTGGTATGAGAAGAAAAGGCGGTGAGGCGCAGCCACAGGATGCCTTCCTGCCGCTCTACCCTCAGCGCCCTGGCCGGTGCCGCGCTGCGCAGAAGGGTCACCGTGTGGCGCTGGTTGCCCCGGCGCAGCACCAGCGTGACCTCAGTGCCCGCAAGCCCCTCCAGAAGCTCCGCCGCATCGGTGATGTAGCGCGCGGAGACGGGGTAGCCGTCGATGGAGACCAGCTGGTCGCCCTCCCGCAGCCCGGCCTCGGCGGCAGGACCGTTGGGTACCAGCGAGGCGATGACCACCGTGCCCCGTCGCCCGGCGGCCAGCCGCAGGCCCAGGGAAGACTGCCCGACCCGCCGTTCACGCGCCTGCAGCGCCTCATCGGCGGTGACATAGCGGCTGTAGGGGTCGAGGTGGTTGAACAGCTCATCGAAGCCGGCCTGCAGCATCCGCTCGGTGCCGGCACGCTGCAGCAGGGGCGAGGCGGCCCAGGCGGCGCCGTAGAAGCGTGTCAGAAGCCCGGCCAGCGCCTCGGCGGCAGGCTCCTCGGCGGAGGACTGGCGGGGTCCGGGGCGGCCTGGTGGCGGCGGCACGGGCACGGAAAGCGGCACCGGCTGTTCGAGCAGCAGCCGGTCGTCGATGCTCAGCCGCATCCGGCCATTGGAGACCTCCGTTCCCAGGCGGGTGTCCACGGCGCCAAGGCCCCGCAGCGACCACAGCGCCATGTCGGCGGGCGCGGCGGATTCCAGGTGGCGCTCAATGATGGCGGTGAAGGCCTGCTGCAACGCCGGCAGGACCACGGAGCGCGGGAAGGGCGCCTCCTGCGCGCGGGCGGGCGCCGCGAGCAGCAGGGCCAGCAGCACCAGGACCAGGCCGGGGCGCCGGAGCAGGAGCGCGGCGCCCGCTACCGCTTCCTCGCGCCGCGTGGCGGCACGCCCTGCAGGATGTGGAAGACCAGCCCGCCCGTCAGGGGCGCCGCTTCGGCCAGACGGACCTCCACGGCCTGTCCCAGGCTGAAAGCCAGCCGCGTGTGGCGGCCGGAGAGCCGACGCTCGGCCTCCTCGTGAATCCATCGGTCGTCCGGCAGGGATGACAATGGCACGATTCCGCTCGCGCCATTCTCCTCTACGGTGACGAAGAGGCCAAAGCGTGTCACCCCCGAAATACGCGCGGCGAATATGCTGCCGGTGCGTGTTGCCATGAAGCCAGTCAGGAAGCGGTCCACCGCATCCCGCTCCGCGGCGGCGGCACGGCGTTCTGTGCGGGTAATGGCCTCTCCGATGGCGGCGAATTCCTCGGCATCGGCAGGAGGAATGCCCTCCGGCCCCAGCTTCAGGCCAGCGATCAGCGCGCGATGCACCAGCAGATCGGCGTAGCGGCGGATCGGGCTGGTGAAATGCGCGTATCGCGGCAGCGCCAGTCCGAAATGGCCGATGTTCTCCGGGCTGTATTCGGCCTGGGATTGGCCGCGCAGCACAGCCTCATGGATCAGCCGGGCTTCCGGCATGTCCTTGGTTTTTTCCAGCAGGTCGGCGAAGTGGCGGGGCCGCAGCTCGCCCGCCGCCGGCAGGTCGAGGTCGAAACTGTCCAGGAACTGCCGCAGCCCTTCCAGCTTCTCGTCTGAGGGCCGGTCGTGCACACGGTACATGCAGGGCTGGCGGGTCTTCTCCAGCGTCTCGGCCGCGCGGACATTGGCGGCGACCATGAATTCCTCGATCAGCCGGTGGGCATCGAGGCGCTGGCGCGGCACCACGTCACGCACCTGGCCATTCTCGTCGAGCAGCACGCGGCGCTCAGGCAGGTCGAGGTCCAGCGTGCCGCGCTTCTCCCGCGCCGCCAGCAGGGCGGCATAGGCGCCGAAGAGCGGGGCGAGGGTCTCGGTCATCTCGCCGCGCAGATGCGCTTCCTGCACCTGCTCGTAGGTCAGCCTGGCGGCGGAGCGCATCAGGCCGCGGCCGAAGCGATGCCCGGTCTTGATGCCGGCGGCATCGAAATGCATCTCAACGAAAAGGCAGCCGCGGTTCTCGCCAGGCTTCAGGCTGCACCAGCCGTTGGAGAGCGCCTCCGGCAGCATCGGCACGACGCGGTCGGGGAAATAGACGCTGTTGCCGCGCGTGCGCGCATCGTCGTCCAGCGCGCTGCCGCTGCGGACGTAATGCGCCACATCCGCGATGGCGACGATGACGCGCCAGCCGGTGCCTTCCGCCTCGGCCCAGACGGCGTCGTCGAAGTCCCGTGCATCCTCTCCGTCGATGGTGACGAGGGGGATATCGCGCAGGTCCTCGCGCCCTTGCAGCTCCACCGGGCCGGCGGCCTCCGCCTCGGCCAGGGCCTCGGGCGAGAAGGCTTCCGGGATGCCGTGCTGGTGGATGCAGATCAAGGAGACAGCGCGTGGCGAATCCATCCGCCCCAGGCGCTCGACAATGCGGACCGGGCGCAGGCCGGCACCGACATGCGTGATGGGCTCGGCCAGCACCAGCTCGTCGGGCTCGGCGCCGCCATCCTCGCCGGCCGGCACGGACCATTCCGCCTTCTGGCGCTTGTCCACCGGCACCACGCGGCCATTGCTGAAGATGCCCAGCACGCGGGCGGTGCCGGCGCTGCCCAGGCGCTTGAAGGTGCGGCCGTCATACTTGCCGCCGCCCATGGAACGCAGCCGCGCCAGCACCCGCTCGCCGGGCGCCAGGGCGGGCTGGCCAGGGCGCTCGGGCCGCATATAGACCAGCGGCGGACGGCCTTCCCCCTCCCATTCCACGGGGCGGGCGAGGGGGTCGCCATCGGGGTCGGTGCCGAAGACCTCCACCACCGCGATTTCCGGCAGCTTCTGGCTGTCGCGGGCGCGGCGGCGGCCCGAGCGGACAACCGTGCCTTCCGCCTCCAGCTCCCGCAGCAGGGCACGCAGGGCAGGGCGCTGGTCCACCGTCAGGCCGAAGTGGCGGACGATGTCGCTCTTGCCAACATCGCCCGGCGCATCACGCAGGAAGCGGCGAAGCTGCTCGCGCGTCGGCAGTGGCGGCAGGGTGCCGCCACCGTTATCGGAGGGGCCGCTCAGGCCTTCACCTTTGCGGGCTTTGCGGCAGCCTTTTCGGCCGCCGGCTTCTTGGCCGCAGCAGGCTTCTTCGCGGCCGCAGCCTTCTTCGGCTTCGGTGCCGCCTCGCTGGCCGTGGCAGCCGCCTTCTTCGCCGGGGCCTTCTTGGTGGCCGCGCCCTTCTTGCCCTTGGGCGGCAGCTTCTTGCCTTTCTCGGCCAGCAGCGCCACCGCCTGGTCCAGCGTGATCTCTTCCATGGTCATGTCGCGCGGCAGGCTGGCGACGAAGCCAGCATGCTGCGCGAATGGACCGAAGCGGCCCTTCTTGACCTCCACCGGCTCCCCGTCCTTGGGGTGAGGCCCCAGCCCACGCACCCGCGCGGCGGCATCCGCCAGCAAAGAGACAGCACGGTTGATGCCGATGGAGAGGACATCATCGTCCTTGTCGATCGACTTGAAGATGCTGCCCATCTTCACATAGGGCCCGAAGCGGCCGATGGCGGCGGTGATCTCGTCGCCGGTTTCCGGATGCAGGCCAATGACGCGGGGCAGGGAGAGCAGCGCCAGGGCCCGCTCCAGCGTCAGCGTCTCCGGGTCCATGCCGCGCGCCAGGCTGGTGCGGCGTGGCTTGGTGGGCTTGCCCTTGGCATCTGTGCCGCCCTCGCCGAGCTGCACATAGACGCCATAGGGGCCGCGCCGGAGCGTGACCTCCTGGCCAGAGACCGGGTCCACGCCCAACACCTTGTGCCCACCGGCGAGGCCGCCGCCTTCGCCCTCCGCCTCGCCGCCCGGCACCGCCAGCGGGCGGGTGTAGCGGCATTCCGGATAGTTGGAGCAGCCGATGAAGGCGCCATTCCGCCCCAGCCGCAGGCCCAGTCGGCCGCTATGGCAATTCGGGCATTCACGAGGGTCGCCGCCATCCGCCGGGGTGGGGAAGAAGTGGCGGCCTAGTTCCTCGTCCAGCGCGTCGATGACCTCGGTGATGGTGAGGTCCTTGGTGGCGGCGACGGCGGCGTTGAACTCGTCCCAGAAGGCGCGCATCACCGCGCGCCAGTCGGCACGGCCGCCGGAGATGTCGTCGAGCTGCTCTTCCAGCCCGGCGGTGAAATGCGGGTCCACGTAGCGTTCGAAGAAGGAGACCAGGAAGGTGGTCACCAGCCGCCCACGGTCCTCCGGCATGAAGCGGCGCTTGTCCAGCTTCACGTAGTCGCGGTCCTGCAGTGTCTGCAGGATGGAGGCGTAGGTGGAGGGGCGGCCGATACCGAGCTCCTCCATCTTCTTCACCAGCGAGGCTTCGGAATAGCGCGGCGGCGGCTGGGTGAAGTGCTGGTCGGCCTGGGCGGCGGTCAGCTTGGAGGGGTCATCCTGCCGCATCGGCGGCAGGGTGCGGCCTTCCTCGTCGTCGCCCACGGCGTCGTCCACGTCCTCTCGGTACAGCTTCAGGAAGCCGTCGAAGGCGATGACGCTGCCGGTGGCGCGGAGCTTGGTGCCGCCGGAGGCGATGTCCACCGCCGTCTGGTCCAGCTCGGCGGACTGCATCTGGCTGGCCACGGCACGCTTCCAGACCAGCTCGTAAAGCCGGCGCTGCTCGGGGCTCAGGAAGCGGGCGACCTGTTCCGGCGTGCGGCGCACGTCGGTGGGGCGGACGGCCTCGTGCGCTTCCTGCGCGTTCTTGGCCTTGGAGGAATATTCGCGCGGCGCGGCCGGGATGTAGTCGGGGCCGAAGGCGTCCTTCACATGGTCGCGGATGGCGAACATCGCCTCCCGCGCCATCTGCACGCCGTCCGTACGCATGTAGGTGATCAGGCCGACCGTCTCGCCCTGCATGTCCACGCCTTCGTAGAGCTGCTGGGCCAGCCGCATGGTCTGCTGCGCGCCGAAGCCCAGCTTGCGCGAGGATTCCTGCTGCAGGGTCGAGGTGGTGAAGGGCGGCGGCGGGTTGCGGCGGACGCGCTTCGTTTCGACATTGACGACCGTGAAGCTGCCGGCTTCCACGGCGGCGCGGGCGCGCATGGCGCTCGCCTCGTCCGGCAGGTCGAACTGGTCGAGCTTTTTGCCCTCCAGATGCGTCAGCCGGGCGGTGAAGGGCGCGCCATTGACGGTGAGGAACTTGCCCTCGACGGTCCAGTATTCCCGCGCCTTGAAGGCCTCGATCTCGGCCTCACGCTCGCAGATCAGGCGCAGCGCCACGGACTGCACGCGGCCCGCCGAGCGGCTGCCGGGCAGCTTGCGCCACAGCACCGGGGAGAGCGTGAAGCCCACCAGGTAATCGAGCGCGCGGCGGGCGAGATAAGCCTCGATCAACGGCGTATCGAGGTCGCGCGGATGCGCCAGCGCGTGCTGCACAGCGCGCTTGGTGATCTCGTTGAAGGTGATGCGGTGAACCTCGACGCCCTTTAGGGCGCCCTTCTGCCGCAGCATCTCCTGCACATGCCAGGAAATGGCCTCGCCTTCGCGATCGGGGTCGGTGGCCAGGAAGAGGCGCTTGGCGCCCTTCACGGCCTTGGCGATGGCCGAGACCTGCTTCTCGCCCCGGTCCTCGGAGGACCAGTCCATGGCGAAGTCTTCCTCCGGGCGCACGCTGCCGTCCTTGGCGGGCAGGTCGCGCACATGGCCGAAGCTGGCCAGGACGGTGAAGTCCTGACCCAGGTACTTGTTGATGGTCTTCGCCTTGGCCGGCGATTCGACGACGACGACGTCGGTCATGGCAGGTGTCGCGTGCTCTCTCTGGCCACGAAGGGGGCGGGCCGGACCCAGGCGGATTCAGTCATCAGGCGCTGCGGACAACCCGGTTGCCGGGAAGGGTCTCGATACGCCCCTCCAGCTCCAGATCCAGCAGGATGCTTTGCACCGCAGCAACCGAGAGGTGGCAGCGCCGAAGCAACTCGTCAACTGCGACCGGGCTGTTCCCTATCAAATCAAGGAGTTGGGAAGCCCCTCCTTCCGCCGCCACCGCCGGTTGCGGCGAAGGTGCCTGGGCGCGGGGGGAAGCGGGGCGGAACAAGGGCATAGGGTGCGGCGCATCCGGCAGGTGCTCCAGCACATCCGCCGCCGTACCGGTCAGGTGGGCGCCCTGGCGAATCAGGTCGTTGGAGCCGGCGCAGCGCGGGTCCAGCGGGCTGCCCGGCACGGCGAAGACCTCGCGCCCGGCCTCCAGCGCCAGCCGCGCCGTCATCAAGGTGCCAGAGCGGTAGGCGGCTTCCACCACCACAACGCCCAGGCTCAGGCCGGCGATGATGCGGTTGCGGCGCGGGAAGTGCCGGGCGATTGGGGCAGTGCCGAGCGGTGCCTCGGCGACCACCGCGCCGCCCTCCGCCAGTGCCGACTGCAATTCCGCGTGTTCCGGCGGATAGGCGACATCAAGGCCGCCCGGCACCACCCCGACGCTCCGCCCGCTCCGCAGGGCGCCGGTATGCGCCGCGCCGTCGATGCCGCGTGCCAGGCCGGATGTCACGACGATGCCTTGCTCCGCCAGTGCCTCGGCCAGTTCCCCGGCCATGCGGCGGCCCAGGGCGGAAGCGTTCCGGGCACCCACGATGGCGACCTGGCGGGCATGCAGGCAGGCGGCATCGCCGACCACCGCCAGCAGCGGCGGCGCGTCCTCCAGCAGGGCCAGGAGGGGTGGGTAATCCTCCCCGCCCCAGACCAGGAAGCGGCCGCCGAGATCTTCCAGCCGGTCCAGCTCCCGCTCCGCCTCGGCGGCAGGATAAGGCTTGAAGGGGGAAGCGCGGCGGGCGGCATGGCGCGGCAGTGCCTCCAGCGCCGCGCTGGCGGTGGTGTACTGCCCCAACAGCCGGCGCCAGGTGAGGGGGCCGATACCCTCGGTGCGCGTCAGCCGCAGCAGGGCGAGGGTTTCGGCCCGGTTCACTTGCCCTTGCCGATCCTCGGTTCGGTACCCGCCAGCAGGCGGCGGATATTGTCGGCGTGGCGCCAGAGGATGATGAGAGCCACCACCAGGGCGAAGCCCGCCAGCAGCCTGTCACCGGCCAGCAGCGCGATCACCGGTGCCGCCACGCAGGCCGTCAGAGCCGAGGCGGAGGAGATGCGGGTGATCTTGGCCATGGCCACCCAGATCAACGCGCAAAGCAGCCCGATCCACCAGGAGGCCGCCAGCAGGATGCCGGCGCCGGTGGCCACGCCCTTGCCGCCCTTGAAGCGCAGCCAGACCGGAAAGACGTGGCCCAGCAAGGCGGCGATACCCGCCAGCAGCCCGGCATCCCGGCCCCAGAGGGCGGTGAAGGCCAGCACCGGAACGGCGCCCTTCAGTGCATCCAGCAGCAGCGTGCCGACAGCCACCTTCTTGTTGCCGGTGCGCAGCACATTGGTGGCGCCGATATTGCCGCTGCCGATGGAGCGGATATCGCCCAGCCCCGCCGCGCGCGTCAGCAGCAGCCCGTAGGGCACGGAGCCGGAGAGATAGCCAATAACGGCGGCCGCGATGAGCGGGGTGTTCATCCGAAGACGCGCCGCCCGGCCTTCCAGGTGCCCAGCACCCGGCCTTCCAACGGCCGGCCGTCGAAGGGCGTGTTCTGCGCCTTGCCGGGCAGCTTGCCGTCCTCGACCTTCCAGCCGCGCTCCAGGTCGAAGAGCACGAGGTCGGCGGGAGCGCCGCGGGTCAGGCGGCCGGTCTCCAGGCCCAGCAGCTCGGCGGGCTTCTGCGTCATATAGGCCAGCGCCTGCGGCAGCGTCAGGTCGCCGCCATGCACACGGGAGAGCGTCACGCCCAGCAGGGTGGCCAGCCCGGCACCGCCGGGCTCGGCCTGGGCGAAGGGCAGGCGCTTGTCGTCCGCGTCGCGTGGCTGGTGGTCGGAAGCGATGGCGTCGATCGTGCCATCCTTCAGCGCCGCCACCACCGCCAGCCGGTCCTCCTCCCGCCGCAGCGGGGGCGAGAGCTTGGCATAGGTGCGGAAGTCGCCGATGGCGGTTTCGTTCAGGTCGAAATAAGGGGGCGCCGTGTCGCAGGTGACGCGCAGGCCCTCATCCTTCGCCTGCCGGATCAGATCCAGTGCCGCGCCGGTGGAGACATGGGCGAAATGCACGTGGCCCTTGGTGATGCGGGCCAGCGCGATATCGCGCGCCACCATCATCGCCTCGGCGGCGGCGGGGATGCCGGG
Source organism: Pseudoroseomonas ludipueritiae (assembly GCF_014490445.1). GTDB lineage: Bacteria > Pseudomonadota > Alphaproteobacteria > Acetobacterales > Acetobacteraceae > Pseudoroseomonas > Pseudoroseomonas ludipueritiae. Next base: position 18,933 of record NZ_JACTUZ010000014.1, read on the forward strand.
CAGGCCCATCCGGCTGGCCATTTCGCCCTCGGTGGCGACGCCGCCACGGGCCAGGTCGGGCTCCTCCGGGTGCTGCACCACGAAGGTGCCGAAGGCACGGGAATAAGAAAGCGCCAGCCGCATGGTCCGGGCATTGGCGATGGCGCGGGAGCCATCGGTGAAGGCCACGGCGCCGGCCTCCCGCAGCAGGCCGAATTCCGACAGGTCCTTGCCGGCGCAACCCTTGGTGGCGGCGCCGTAGGGCAGGATGGAGAGGCTGCCGCCAGCTTCGCCGCGCCGCCAGACGAATTGCAGCAGCGCCGGGTCATCCAGCGGCGTCACCGTATCGGGCAGGGCGCAGAGGGTGGTGATGCCGCCTGCCGCAGCCGCCTCGGCCGCGCTGTCGATGGTCTCGCGATACTCGCTGCCCGGCTCGCCCAGGCTGGCGCGCAGGTCGATCAGGCCGGGGGCCAGTACGGCACCGCCGCAATCCACCACCGTGGCGCCATCGGGCACGCCCAGCGAACCGCCATGGTCGGTGATGACGCCACGGCTGACCAGCAGGCTACCCACCGCGTCCAGGCCGGAGGCAGGGTCCACCAGCCGGGCATTGGTGAAGAGGATGTCCGGGGAGGGGATCATGGCCGGGCGTTCCGCCGCAGGTTACGCGAAAGCACATCGAGCACCGCCATGCGCACGGCGACGCCCATTTCCACCTGTTCGCCGATGACGCTGCGCACAGGGTCGTCCGCCACGGCGCTGTCGATCTCGACGCCGCGGTTCATCGGGCCGGGATGCATGACGATGGCGTCCGGCTTGGCCACGGCCAGCTTGGCGGCATCCAGGCCGAAGAAGCGGAAATACTCGCGGGCGGAAGGTACCAGGCCGCCGGCCATGCGCTCCTTCTGCAGGCGCAGCATCATGACCACGTCGGCATCCCGCAGGCCGGATCTCATGTCGTGGAAGACCTCCACGCCCATGCGCTCCACCTCGGCGGGCAGCAGGGTCGGCGGTCCCACCACGCGCACGCGGCAGTTCATGGCAGAGAGCAGGTGGATGTTCGAGCGCGCCACCCGGCTGTGCAGCACGTCGCCGCAGATGGCGACCGTGAGGTTCTCCAGCGCACCCTTGCGGCGGCGGATGGTCAGAGCGTCCAGCAGCGCCTGGGTCGGATGCTCATGCGTGCCGTCGCCGGCATTGATCACCGCCGCGTCCACCTTCTGGCTCAGCAGGGCGGGGGCGCCGGACTGCGCGTGGCGCACCACCAGCAGGTCGCAATGCATGGCATTGAGGGTGGAGGCCGTGTCGAGCAGCGTCTCCCCCTTGTTCACGCTGGACTGGGAGACGGACATGTTGATCACGTCGGCACCCAGCCGCTTGCCCGCCAGTTCGAAGGAGGTGCGGGTGCGGGTGCTGTCCTCGAAGAACAGGTTGATCAGCGTCCGGCCCTTCAGCTGGTCCCGCTGCGTCTTTCCGCTGCGGTTCAACAGGGCGTAGGATTCAGCCAGATCCAGCAGATCGGCGATGTAAGGCGGCTCCAGCCCCTGGAGGGCAAGGAGATGCCGGTGCGGATAAGCGACCATGGCAAGGATCAGTCCGGCTAGAGGCGCGCGACCATAACGGCGCTGCCGCCCGGCCGGAAGGCCCCTCCGACAACTCAGCTCCGCTCAGGCTCCCGGAGCCAGCCGGGGCAGGGAAAGCAGCAGGCGGATCAACTCCCCCTGCCGCCGGGTGCCGGTCTTGAGCATGGCCGACTTGATCTGGCCGCGGATGGTATTGACCTGCACCGCCCGCTCCCGCGCGATGTCCTCGGGGCTCAGGCCGCTGGCCAGCGCTACCGCCACTTCGGCTTCCGAGGGGCTGAGGCCGAAGAGCTGGACAATCTGCCCCACCAGGTCACCCGGCTGGCCAGGCGGGTCGGTGATCAGCACCAGGGCCAGCGGGCGGCTGCCCTCGGTGCGCTGGTGCTGCCGGGGTTGAAAGGGCACCACGAGCAGGGCGAGCTGCAGGCCCGGCCCGGCATCGCGGGCACAGAGCATGGTGCCGGGCAGCGGAGGGATGCCACTTTCCCGCCGTGTGGCCTGCCGGACCAGCTGAGCCAGCCTGTTGTCCTCTTCCGGCAGGCGCAGGCGGATCTGGCCGCCGGGGCGCGAGACCATGCCAGCGCGTTGTATCAACCGTTCTGCCACCCGGTTGGCAAAGGCGACGCGCCGGTCCGCCTCCAGCACCAGCACGCCGCTGGGCAGCAGGTCGAGGGCATCAAGGCCAAAACCCCGCGCTTCCCGAGTGGCGCCGGCCCGCTCGGCCAGTCGTATCGCGCGCGGCAGATGTGGCAGGATCTGCTGCAGTAGATCGGCCCCCTGCCGGGACAGCGGGCCTGCCCCCCGCGTCCGCTGCATGCCCAGAAAGAGCAACTGCTTGCCGGGCAGCTCCCAGTAGGCGCCGGCATTGTAGAAGGCATTGCCGACCAAGCGGCTGAGGAAGTCGTTATGGAACTCCGAGCGCGCGACGTCCTCGTCCGCCACATAAGTCTGGCTCAGCAGCAGCTTGCCAGCCTGAAAGCTGCGGAAGGGGATGCGAAAAATGTCGTGGCGATGGAAATGCGCCTCATAGGCTTCCGCCATGGCGCTGTCGCAGCCATACGCACCCAGGATCTCGCTTTGCTCGGCTGGCGTGGAGATATGCAGGATACCGCTTTGTGAACCGCTGAGGCGCGCCATGCGATCCAGTACCGCCTGCCAGCCGAGGCCATCCGGGCACCCGCCGGTGGCCATGTCATAAAGGTCGGCGATCAGGTCGGCTAAGTTGTCCGGCATGCCGTCTTGGCTGGCGACGTCTCAGGAGGGCGGAGGGGCGGTGGCGTCCAATGCGGCTTGTAACATATAGGCAGCGGCGGCCGCGTCCACGATTTGAGCACGCTTCGCGCGGGTCATGTCCGCTTCTTGAATCAACATGCGATTGACGGCCGAGGATGAGAGCCGTTCATCCCAGAGCGCCGCCGGCAGGCCAGTGGCCTCGGAAAGCGCCATGGCCCAGTCCTTCGCCGCCTGCGCTGCAGGGCCGAAGCTGCCATCCAACCCCAAAGGCAGGCCGACCACCAGCCCACCGGCGCCCTCCTTGCGGGCAATGGCGCCGATCTCGGCGGCATTGGCAGCCAGCTTGCCCCGCTTCAGTCCTCCATAGGGGCTCGCCAGCATGAGCGTGACATCGGACAGCGCGACCCCCACTACCCGCTTGCCGGGGTCCAGGCCGATCAGCCGCTGGTGGCGCGCGAGACCGGCGCGAAGGTCGCTCAGGTTGAACAAGGGCATGCCGGTGGTTATGGTCCGGCCGCTCAGGCGTGCCAACACCACGTGCCAACACACACTGAAAGATAGACCACACATGTCGCTCGACACCGCCACCGTTCGGCGCGTCGCGTCGCTTGCCCGCATCAGGGTCGAGGAAGACGAGCTGCCCCGCCTGCAATCCGAGTTGAACGGCATCCTGGGCTGGATCGAGCAACTGCAAGCCGTGAATACCGATGGCGTCGAGCCCATGGCGGGCGGCGGTACCCAGGCGCTGCGCATGCGTGCCGACGAGGTCACCGATGGCGGTATCCAGGACAAGGTGCTGGCCAATGCGCCGGACCGGGCCGATGCCTTCTTCGCGGTTCCCAAGGTGGTGGAGTGATCGCCATGGACAGCATTTTCGACCTGACGCTGGCCGAGGCCCGCGACCTGCTGGTGAAGCGCGACCTGAGCGCTGTGGAGCTGACGCGGAGCTATCTCTCCGCCGTCGAGACGCTGAACCCGCGCATCAACGCCTATATCACCGTGACGGCCGAGGCCGCGCTGGAGCAGGCCAAGACCGCCGAGGCCGCGCTGGCCAAGGGCGAGGCCAAGCCGCTGACCGGCATCCCGCTGGCCATCAAGGATCTGTTCTGCACCACCGGCATCCGCACCACGGCGGCCAGCAAGATCCTGGGCGAGTTCGTGCCGCCTTATGAGAGCACCGTGACCGCCAACCTGCTGCGGGATGGCGCCGTGTTCCTGGGCAAGGCGAATCTCGACGAATTCGCCATGGGCTCCTCCAACGCCACCTCGGCCTTCGGTGGTGTCGAGAACCCGTGGAAGCGCCAGAACAGCGATGCCGCGCTGGTGCCCGGCGGCTCCTCCGGCGGCTCCGCCGCGGCGGTGGCGGCGCGGCTGGCGCTCGGTGCCACGGCGACCGATACGGGCGGCTCCATCCGCCAGCCCGCCGCCTTCTGCGGTATCGCCGGCATCAAGCCGACCTATGGCCGCGTCTCCCGCTTCGGCACCGTGGCCTTCGCCTCCTCGCTCGATCAGGCGGGGCCGGTGGCGCGCACGGTCGAGGACTGCGCCATCCTGCTCGGCTCCATGTCCGGCTTCGACCCCAGGGATTCTACCAGCGCCGACATGCCGGTGCCGGACTTCGCGGCGGCCTGCAAGCGTGGCGTGAAGGGCCTGCGCATCGGCATCCCCAAGGAATACCGCCTGCCGGGCATGCCGGCGGAGATCGAGGCGCTGTGGCAGCAGGGCATCGCCTGGCTGAAGGAAGCGGGCGCCGAGACGGTGGATATCAGCCTCCCGCATACCCAGTACGCGCTGCCGACCTACTACATCGTGGCCCCGGCCGAGGCTTCCTCCAACCTCGCCCGCTACGACGGCGTGCGCTTCGGCCTGCGCGAGGACGGCGTGGACCTGAAGGATCTGTACGAGCGCACCCGCCGCGCCGGCTTCGGCGAGGAAGTGCGCCGCCGCATCATGATCGGCACCTATGTGCTGAGCGCCGGCTACTATGACGCCTACTACTTGAAGGCGCAGAAGATCCGCACGTTGATCAAGCGCGACTTCGACGAGGCCTGGGGCAAGGTGGACGCCATCCTGACGCCGGCGACCCCCTCCGCCGCCTTCGGTCGCGACGAGAAGCAGGACGACCCGGTCGCGATGTACCTGAACGACGTCTTCACCGTGACGGCCAACCTCGCCGGCATTCCGGGCCTTTCCGTGCCCGCCGGGCTGGACGCGCAGGGGCTGCCGCTGGGCCTGCAGGTGCTCGGCAAGTCCTTTGACGAGGAAACCGTCTTCGCTGTCGGCCGCGCCATCGAGCAGGCCGCCAAGTTTACCGCCACCCCCGCCTTGAAGGCCGCGGCATGAGCTACACGATCGAAGGCGCCACGGGCGCCTGGGAAGTGGTGATCGGGCTGGAAGTGCACGCCCAGGTCACCTCCAAGGCCAAGCTGTTCAGCGGCGCCGCCACCGAATTTGGCGCGGAGCCTAACAGCCAGGTCAGCTTCATCGATGCCGGCTTCCCCGGCATGTTGCCGGTGATCAACGGCGAATGCGTGGCGCAGGCCGTGCGTACGGGCCTCGGCCTGAACGCGCAGGTGAACCTGTGGTCGCGCTTCGACCGCAAGAACTACTTCTACGCGGACCTGCCGCAGGGCTATCAGATCTCGCAGTACGAGTTCCCGATCATCGGCAAGGGCGAGATCGAGATCGAGCTGGCGGATGGCAGCACCAAGCAGATCGGCATCACGCGCCTGCATCTGGAGCAGGACGCCGGCAAGTCGCTGCACGACCAGCACGCGACCAAGAGCTACATCGACCTCAACCGGTCCGGCGTGGCGCTGATGGAGATCGTGTCGGAGCCCGACCTGCGTTCCCCCGAGGAAGCGGGCGCCTATCTGACCAAGCTGCGGCAGATCCTGCGCTATCTCGGCACCTGCGACGGCAATATGGAGCAGGGCTCGCTGCGCGCGGACGTGAACGTCTCCGTCCGCAAGGCGGGCGAGGAATTCCGCACGCGCTGCGAGGTGAAGAACGTCAACTCCATCCGCTTCGTGATGCAGGCGGTGGAGGCCGAGGCACGCCGGCAGGTGGACGTCTGGGAAGCGGGTGAGGAGGTCGTGCAGGAAACCCGCCTGTTCGATACCTCCCGCGGCGTGACCCGGTCGATGCGCTCCAAGGAGGATGCGCATGACTACCGTTACTTCCCGGACCCCGACCTTCCGCCGCTGGTGCTGGAGCAGGGCTGGGTGGAGCAGCTGAAGGCCGGCCTGCCGGAACTGCCGGATGCGCGCCGCGCCCGGTATGTCGGCGACTACGGCCTGACGCCCTACGACGCCCATGTGCTGACGCTGGAAAAGGAAACGGCGGCCTTCTACGAGACTGTGGCCGCTGGCCGCGACCCGAAGATGGCGGCCAACTGGGTCACCGGCGATTTCTTCGCGGGCCTGAACCGCACCGGCCATGGCATCGGCGATTCTCCCGTCTCGGCCGAGAACCTGGGCGGGCTGCTGGACCTGATCAAGGATGGCACGCTGTCCGGCAAGCTGGCCAAGGACGTGCTGGAAGCGATGTTCGAGACGGGCAAGCCGCCCGCCGCCATCGTCGAAGAGCGCGGCCTGAAGCAGGTGACCGATACCGGCGCCATCGAGGCGATGATCGACGAGGTCATGGCCAAGAATGCCGACAAGGTGGCCGAGTATCGCAGCGGCAAGGACAAGCTCTTCGGCTTCTTTGTCGGCCAGACCATGAAGGCCATGCAGGGCAAGGGTAACCCGGCGCTGGTGAACGACATCCTCAAGCGCAAGCTGGCCTGACCGACCATGCTGTGCCACGCTTCCGCCCCTGGGACTCGCAGGGACGGAAGCGCCACGGCATGATCACCCTCTACACCTACAATACCCCCAACGGCCGCAAGATCAGCGTGGCGCTGGAGGAGATGGGCCTGCCCTACGAGGTCAAGGTCATCGACATTACCAAGGGCGAGCAGTTCGACCCTGAGTTCCTGAAGATCGCGCCCAACAACAAGATCCCGGCCATCGTCGATACCGAGGGGCCAGACGGGCAGCCGATCAGCGTCTTCGAATCCGGCGCCATCCTGCTCTACCTGGCCGAGAAGACCGGCAAGGGCCTTCCCGCCGATCCGCGCGGCCGTACCGCGGTTTACGAGTGGCTGATGTGGCAGATGGCGGGCTTTGGGCCGATGCCGGGGCAGGTGCACTTCTTCCTGGGCCAGCCGGAAGGCCCTGCCCGCGACTTTGGCCTGGAACGCTACGGCAAGGAGACCCGCCGGCTCTACGGCGTCATGGACAAGCATCTGGCGGGCAGGGACTTCCTGGCCACGGAAGGCGAGCCGAGCATCGCTGACTACGCCGTCATCGGCTGGGCTTGGCGGCATGAGCGGCACCAGATCGACCTGGCGGAGTACCCCAATGTGCGCGCTTGGTACGACCGGATGATGGCCCGGCCGGGGGTGGCACGCGGTTTCGAGGTAAAACTGGCTTAAACACGGCCCTTTGCCATTTGACGAAGCCTTCGGCCGCCGCTAGAAGCACGCCTGCATACGCCGTGTAACTTCAACACCCTGCGGAGGGGTGGCCGAGTGGCCGAAGGCGGCGGTTTGCTAAACCGTTAAAGGGAGATAATCCCTTTCGTGGGTTCGAATCCCATCCCCTCCGCCACCCTCTCTTGATTCTAAACGGTTTGTGCAGATCTCGCGATCTACCTTCAGTCGGGCAAAGGCGAGGGTAGTTCAGGATGTCAGACGGCATCGCGGATCGGCGTGTAAAAGGGTCCCCCCCTTTGTGAGGCATGCTGAGGAGGCATTCAGGCGCGATTCTTGAATCGCCAGCTCTCGTTGCCGGTCTCGATGATGCCGCAGTGGCGAGTGAGGCGGCGCTGCTCGCGCCGCTGCCCAGCCAATCAACTCCCTACTGAGGTCGACACGGACGGCTTGCCGCCAGGTCACCCTGGCAGGCCATAGCCTTCGTGTCATGCCTGAGGCCGCAGCCAGCCTCTAGCGTCACCTCCCCAGGGAAGAGGCGCGGCAACGTGAGCGGGAATAATGACAGCTTGCCGCTAGCGCCGCTGTAACCGGCTGCCTTCTCCAAGTAGGTGCGACAACCAGGGCCTGAAGTTCCAGGCCCACCGCTTCCACGACAATGGCGGCGAGGCCGAGCGGTGCTGTGGGTTAGGCCCGAAATGCGTTCTTCCGCATCCTGCATGCAGCGCCCTGTCTTTCATCGCCTGACGTTCGGTAAGCGTGATCAAAGGGTGGCGCAGCATGTCACGATCCGCGCCATCTTGGCCTGGGCCTTCTCCAGCGCACGCGTGGCTAGTCCAAGCGACATACCGCGTTGCAGGGAAAGGCAGAGCGCACCTGCGGTAGCCGGGCTGCGGCATCTGGATGGATCGCCTGTTCCGGCAGCAGCGGCGTGTCGTTCAATTCCCCCGCGGCGCTGTTGGTGGAACGGCTGCCAACCCAGTGTATCTTCTTTGACTGCATACAACTGGACGCTACAATTTCACATTGTGCGTCGATGAGGTTGAGCCGTGCCGCGCTCCGCTGAAGATCTGACCTGGGTGCCGGTCCTCGATAGATCCGCAGGCCCGCTGTACCGGGTCATTGCAGACATGTTGGAGCAGGACATCCGGACTGGCCTCTTCGCGAATGGCGCACGCCTGCCGCCGCAGCGCCTGCTGGCCGAGAAGCTTGGCGTCGATTTCACCACCGTCACCCGCGCCTACGCCGAGGCGGCCCGCCGTGGCCTGGTGGAGGGACGCGTCGGGCAGGGCACTTATGTGCGCGGGGGCCACGCCCCTGCACCGGCGACATCGGGGCCACGGCGGAACCGGTCGGCAGACCTCCGCATGAATGCGCCTCCACTGCCCTGCGGGCAGAGCCTACAGGACGACCTGCGGCAGGACATCGGCGGCTTCGCCGCGGAGTTGGACCTCGATCTGTTGCTCCGCTACCAGCAGGTCGGTGGTGGCCCAGCGGATCGCGAAGCTGGCGCCTTATGGCTGACCGGGCGCGTCGATGTGCCGCCCGAACGGGTGCTGGTCTGTGCGGGCGCCCAAGGCGCGCTGCTTTCCCTGTTGAGCGTCTTGTGCGAGCCGGGTGACGTGGTGTGCTGCGAGGCGCTGACCTATCCGGGCTTCCGCAGCCTGGCAGCGCACCTGCGGCTGCGGCTGTCGCCGGTTGCCGTGGATGGCCACGGCTTGCTGCCCGATGCATTCGAGGAGGCTTGCCGGGCGCAACGCCCCAAGGCGCTGTATTGCACGCCAACCCTGCACAACCCCACCACAGCGACGATGCCATTGGAGCGGCGCCGGGCGCTGCTGGCCATCGCCCGCCAGCATGGCGTGCCCATTATCGAGGACGACGCCTATGGTGCGCTGGCGCCCGACGCGCCACCACCGCTCGCGGCCCTGGCACCGGAGGCCGTCTTTCACGTCTCCGGTCTTGCCAAATCCGTTTCACCGGCGCTCCGCATCGCGTATCTCGCGGTGCCCGAGCCATGTCATGTCCCCCGGCTCGCCGCGGCAATCAGGGCCACAACGGGCATGGCCTCGCCGCTGACTACCGCGCTGGCGACACGCTGGATCGGCAACGGCACGGCCGCAGGTGTTGTCGAGGGCATCCGGCGGGAAACGGCGGCACGGCACGCGATCGCTACGGAGACATTGCCGGCGGACCACGTGGCCGCCGATCCCAGGGCCTTTCACCTCTGGCTCCGGATGCCGGGGGAATGGAGCCGTGGCGAGTTCATCGCGCGCCTGCACCCGGCGGGCATCGGCATCGTTGCCAGCGATGGCTTCGCCGTGTCGAATCCACCGGAAGCCGTCCGAATCGGCTTGGGTGCCGCCGAGGACCGGCAGAGCCTGCGCGCGGCACTGCGGCGGATGGCGGATCTCCTGTCCGAGGCACCCGCCATGTCCTCGATGATTGTATGAGACATTTTGCCGCATTGCATACATTCGCAGTGGTATTGTAGCCTTCAAAATCCCATGCGCTAAAGCATTGCATGCAGGCATTGCTCAGCATCGCCTTCCAAAGGACCACGCGATGTCATCCGCCCAGGAGTGGCCGCCTCTTCCCCCTATCAGCACCGGGATTCGCGGCCGCTGCCCGCGCTGCGGCCAAGGCCACTTGTTCGATGGTTTCCTGAAGCTGCGTTCCCACTGCGAGGTCTGTGGCCTGGACTACTCCTACGCGGACCCGGCTGATGGACCGGCCTTCTTCGTCATCTGCTTCGCCTGCGTTCCCAGCGTCATCCTGGCGCTCTGGCTTGAGGCAAAGTTCGCACCGCCCAATTGGGTGCACCTCGTCATCACGCTGCCCTTCATGTTGGCAACCTGCATCCCGCCCTTGCGGCCGCTGAAGGGCTGGCTGGTGGCGAGTCAGTTCTTCTTCAAAGCTGAGGAAGCCCGCTTCGGCATGCCCGCGCCAGCACGGAAGCCCGCCGCTCCGGCGAACGGTGCCGATCGGCGTTCGGACTGACTGCCGCCAAGCTCTGAAGGCTGTCATGACTAGCTTGAATGCGTTGACACCGGCCCGGCTTCAGTTCGGCGCCACCGTCTCGCTCCGCATCCTCTACCCCGCCATCACCATCGGGCTGGCCGGGTATCTGCCGATGCTGGAAGGCGTGTGGCTGTGGAAGCGGAAGCCGGTGTGCCGTTGATGCGGCCGGCGCGCTCAACGGCAGCCATCGGTTGCCTCGTGGCTGGGGCCATCGCTGCCTTGTACCTCTGGTCAGGTCAGGGAAGGTCCGAGAGGCCACTCATGCCCAATGCGACGGTGATGGAACTGCTCTCCCGGGCCGATGCTGGCAACGGAGCCCGCTTGTTCCGGCAGTGCGCCGCCTGCCACAACATCAGCAAGGGCGCGCCAGACCGCAATGGCCCAAACCTCTACGGGGTCCTCGGCGCGCCTGTCGCGAGCAGCAGCCCCCGCTTCGGCTACACGCATGCGCTGCGTTCTGCAGGAGGCCGTTGGGATGCCGAGCGGATGAACGCGTGGCTGGAGGACCCTCAACGCGTCATACCAGGCAACCGCATGTTCTTCCCCGGAGTGACCGACCCTTGGGAGCGCGCGGATCTCATCGCCTACCTCGGCACCCAGGGATCGACGTTGCTGCCGTCCCCTGCTGATCGTGGTGCTCAGGGGCGCTGAGGTCGCGCACTGCATGTTGGGCAAAAGAGCAGCCATCGTGCTTTCAACTCAACTGGCCCATTCTGTTCAGCGCCCATCCGGATGCCCGGGCCACGCAAGGCTTCTGTAAAATCGGAAGCAAATTGCCGAACAAGTGGAAGCTGCCATGGCGCTTACAAACAGCTTCATCTTGTCGGTGCGGGCGGTGGGCAACAGCCAATGCTGTTGATCAGTTAGTACCGTATCCGTTCCGCCGCCCACCTTTCTCAACAAGGCTTTCTTGTTGCCAGCCGGTGACGATGCTGCTGCCATACGCCTTCGGGCGCTGTGGCGGAAAGGAAGCCGATGAGCCGGTATGCCAGCAACTTCCGCGGCGAGCGCCATGTGTTTCGCGACCTGGCCGATCTGCTCGCCAAGGCCTCGCCGGCACGCTCCGGCGACGAGCTGGCGGGGCTGGCGGCGGAAAGCGATGCCCAGCGTGTCGCGGCACGCTCTGTCCTGGCCGATCTGCCACTGACCCGCTTCCTGGAGGAACCGCTGATCCCCTATGAGGCGGATGAGGTGACGCGACTGATCATGGACAGCCATGACGCCACCGCCTTCGCCCCTGTCCGCCACCTGACCGTGGGCGGGCTGCGGGACTGGCTGCTCTCCTATGACGCGGAACCGCAGGCCTTGGCAGACCTGGCGCCTGGGCTGACACCGGAGATGGCGGCCGCCGTGTCCAAGCTGATGCGGAACCAGGATCTGATCTCGGTAGCGCGCCGGTGCCGGGTCGTCACTGCCTTCCGGAACACCATTGGGCTGGAAGGCCGGCTTGGAACCCGCTTGCAACCGAACCATCCGGCGGATGACCTGCGCGGCATCGCCGCCGCCACGCTGGATGGGCTGCTCTATGGCTGCGGGGATGCCGTGATCGGCATCAACCCCGCGACCGACAGCGTGCCGAACTGCATCGCATTGCTGGAGATGCTGGACGGAATGCGCGAGCGCCACGAGATCCCGACCCAGACCTGCGTGCTGACCCATGTCACCAATGCCATCCGAATCATCGAGCGTGGCGCGCCGGTGGATCTGGTTTTCCAGTCTATTGGCGGCACGGAGGCCGCCAATGCCGGCTTCGGCGTCAGCCTCTCCATGCTGCGGGAGGCGCAGGAGGCCGCGTTGGCGCTGAAGCGCGGCACTGTCGGCAACAACGTCATGTATTTCGAGACAGGGCAGGGGGCGGCACTCTCCGCCGATGCGCACCACGGGCTGGACCAGCAGACCGTGGAAACCCGCGCATACGCCGTGGCCCGCGCCTTCTCTCCGTTGCTGGTGAATACGGTCGTTGGCTTCATCGGGCCGGAATATCTTTACAACGGGAAGCAGATCATCCGCGCCGGGCTGGAGGACCACTGCTGCGCCAAACTGCTCGGCGTGCCGATGGGCGTGGATGTCTGCTACACCAACCATGCCGAGGCCGATCAGGACGACATGGACACGCTGATGACGCTGCTGGCCGCCGCTGGCACGTCCTTTCTCATCACGGTGCCGGGTGCCGATGACGTGATGCTGAACTACCAGAGCGGCTCCTTCCACGACGCCCTCTACCTGCGTTCCACCTTCGGCCTGCGCGCCGCGCCGGAATTCGAGGCCTGGCTGGAGCGGATGGAGATGGTCGACCGTCAGGGCCGCATCCGTGAACTGGCGCCACAGGACGGGGCCATGCGCCGCCTGCTGGCAGGAGGTGCCGGCGGTGGCGTCTGATCCTCCCGCTCACGATCCCTGGGGACGGCTTCGCCAGACAACGCCGGCGCGCATTGGCCTGGGCCGCAGTGGCGATGCGCCGCCGGTAGGCGCGATGCTGGATTTCCAATTGGCCCATGCCCGTGCGCGGGATGCCGTGCATACGCCGCTGGACATCCAGGCGCTGGCGGCGGCGCTGGACGGCCTGCCACACGTCTCCGTCCGCAGCTTGGCGCCGGACCGGAGCACTTACCTGCGCCGCCCGGACCTTGGGCGCCGGCTGGACTCGGACTGCGTGGTGCAATTGCCGGCGGGCGCCTGGGACCTTGCCTTCGTGCTGGCTGACGGGCTTTCCGCCAGGGCCGTGCAGCAGCATGCGCCCAAACTGTTGCGGGCGGTGCTGCCGAAGCTCCCGGGCTGGAAGGTGGCGCCGGTGGTCATCGCCACCCAGGGACGTGTGGCCCTTGGCGATGAGATCGGCGGCGCATTGGGTGCCGAACTCTGTGCGGTGCTGATCGGTGAGCGGCCTGGGCTGAGTGTGGCCGATAGTCTCGGCGTCTACCTGACCTACCAGCCCAGGGCAGGGCGGCGTGATTCGGAACGCAACTGCATCTCCAATATCCACGCCTCCGGCGGCCTTTCGCCGGAGGCTGCGGCCACGAAGCTGGCCTGGCTGCTGGCCGAAGCCCGCCACCGCCGCCTGACCGGCGTGAACCTGAAGGACGACAGTCCTGTTCTGGACGCCGCCCCTCCGGTGATCGAGGGCTGAGCCTAGCCCTTGTGCTGGTCCGGCGCCGCGTCGCTGTTGAGGCGGATATAGTCGGAGATGCCGATCTGCTCGATCAGCTTGAACTGCGTATCGAGGAAGTCGGCGTGCTTCTCCTCATCCGCGAGGATGCGCATCAGCAGGTCGCGGGACACGAAGTCGCGCACGCTCTCGCAATGGGCAATGCCGTCGCGCAGGTCGAGGATGGCTTTTTCCTCGATCTTCTGGTCGCAGCGCAGCACCTCCTCGACATTCTGGCCAATGAGGATCTGGTTCAGCCGCTGAACATTGGGCAGGCCGCCAAGGAAGAGGATGCGGGTGATCAGGTCGTCCGCGTGCTTCATCTCTTCGATGGATTCGGCATATTCATGCTTGCCCAGCTTGGTCACGCCCCAATCGTCCAGCATGCGGGCGTGCAGGAAGTACTGGTTGATGGCCGTCAGCTCATTGGTGAGCTGGGTGTTCAGGTACTCGATGACCTTCGCGTCGCGCAGCATGGCGCCTGTTCTCCGTGCGGAATCTGCACCGGACCTTGCGGAAACAGACTTTGCGCGTCAAGCCATTGTTTTTGCGTGAAAATGCGACTGAGAGACGCTTTCAGTCGCCGGCGCCGGCCTGATCGGCTCCAGGCGGTTGCTCACGGATGATGGAGAGCATGGTGCCAGTGCAACAGCCACACTGCGCCGCGCAGTTGCAGGCAGCATAGACTTCCTTTGGCCGCTGTGCCCCGCCGGCGATCGCGTCCCGGATCTGGGTGTCGGTCAGGGCATTGCAGATGCAGACATACATGTCGTGAGCCGCTCGCTGAACTGCTGCGACTGATAGCCGCTCGCAATGCGAGATGCAACTCACTCTCAATAAAACTTGGTTGCTTCAGGCGGTGGCATGCTCGCGCAGCACACGCAGCACATCCTTGCCGTAGCGCTCCAGCTTTGTGTTGCCGACTCCCGGGATGGTACCGAGCTGGTCCAGCGTTTCCGGTTGCTCGGCCGCGATTTCCACTAGGGTGCGGTCCTGGAAGATCACATAGGCCGGTACGCCCTGCGCCAGGGCAGTGCGCTTGCGCCATTCCCGCAGGGCGGCGAAGCGCGGGTCGGACGGCGCCTCGACACTGCCGCGCGTGCGCAGGCTGCCGCGGGCTGGCTGTGTCACCAGTTCCTCCCGCAGCATGACCGGTTGCTCGCCCTTCAGGATAGGGCGGGCCGCATCGGTCGGCACCAGCTCGCCATGGTTCTCCACCGCCACGTCCAGCGCCCCCTGGGCCACCAGTTGCCGTGCCACGCCGCGCCAGGCGGCTTCGGTCAGGTCGCGCCCGACGCCGAAGGTGGGTAGCTGGTCATGGCCGAACTGCGTGACCTTCTGGGTCAGCTTGCCCTGCAGCACATCCACCACATGCCCGAGCCCGAAGCGCCGTCCGGTCCGCAACACGGCCGAGAGCAGCTTCTGGGCCGCGACCGTGCCGTCGAAAAGCCTGGGCGGTGTCAGGCAGATATCGCAGGCCCCACAGGGCTCAGGCGCATCCTCCCCAAAGCAGCGCAGCAGGATCTGGCGCCGGCAGGTGGAAGCCTCGGCGATGCCAACCATGGCTTCCAGGCGCTGCCGCTCCACGCGCTTCTGTTCGTCGCTGGCACCGCTTTCCATGATGCGGTGGCGGGCGAGGGCAATGTCCCCGGCGCCGTAGAGGAGCTGTGCCTGCGCCGGCAGGCCGTCGCGCCCGGCGCGGCCAATCTCCTGGTACCAGCTCTCCGGACTGCGGGGCAGATCGGTATGGGCGACGTAGCGAACGTCGGGGCGGTCGATGCCCATGCCGAAGGCGATGGTCGCGGCCATCACTACGGCATCGCCACGCGCGAAGCGCCGGTGGGCTTCCCGCTTGGAGGAGGGGTCCAGGCCGGCGTGGAAGACGAGGCTGTCATAGCCATCCTGCTTCAGCCAGTCGGCGGTCTGTTCTGCCTTGCGCCGCGTGCCGCAATAGATCAGGCCGGCGCCCGTGCCGTCCGAGGCCGTCTTGATGAAGCGGCGCAGCTGCCCCCGCTCATGATCCCGGGGCTGGGCGGAGATGGCGATATTCGGCCGGTCGAAGCTGGCGCGGAACAGCGGGCTGTCCTCCAGCCCGAGCTGCCGCTGGATATCCGTCACGGTGCGCGGGTCGGCGGTGGCGGTCAGCGCCAGGCGCGGCACGCGCGGGAAGCGCTGCGCCAGGACCGGCAGCGCACGGTATTCCGGCCGGAAGTGGTGCCCCCACTGGCTGACGCAATGTGCCTCATCGATGGCGAAGAGGGCGATGCGCATCTCGTCGAGCCGCGCCAGGGTGCCGTCGAGCGTCAGGCGCTCGGGCGAGACATAGAGCAGCTTCAGGTCGCCGCTATCGAGGTCCCGCCACACAGCGCGCGCCTCGTCCGGTGGCAATTCGGAATGCAGGGCGGCGGCCTTGATGTCCTGCTGCCGCAGCGCCGCCACCTGATCTTCCATCAGCGCGATCAACGGCGAGACCACGACACCAAGGCCGGGCCGGCAGAGGGCGGGGATCTGGAAGCAGAGGCTCTTGCCGCCGCCGGTTGGCATCAGCACAAGGCCGGAGCCACCGGCCACGGCATGGCGAACCACCTCCTCCTGCAGCCCCCGGAAGCCGGTATAGCCAAAGACACGATGCAGAACGTCGAGCGGTTCGCCGTATTCACTCATGCAGAGGGCTTTTAGCGCGGCGGCGGGGCCACGCCCACGCGCAAAATAGGCCAGCTTTGTTCCACTGACCGGATGCTGCCATGCCTTGGATGACGGCGGCACGAACTGCCGCCGCGATATCGGCAAAGCAGGCATGATTGATATGTTCGCGACGCGCATCCAAACGCCGAATTGCCGCGTTTAAGCCGTCAAATCTGCGATTCGGAGGGCTTCGGGATGTTTTCCTGACACTCTATACAAGGGCGCAAACAAGCCTCGGTGTTACGCAAGTCACTGCTGGAAATACACCGGCCGGTTCAGCCGATTATCGTTAAATGTCAGCAGCAAGCGACTGTTTCTGTGGCATTTTATTTAAAGTGCGTCATCGAAATGGAAACGCCGCTCTGCGACAGTTGGTGTCATGATTTGTGTTTGTTACGATTTGAGGCTGGACAAAATCCGCAGGAAGTCCATGCAATCTGCCCGGAACAAGCCGGTTCGTGTGGCGTTGCAATAGCTACGCAACGGCTTACATAGCGCAGGACATTCTGCGCCTAACGTGCTGAGGAAGGCCGATTTCGTTGGTAAGACCCGTCAAGTCAACGTCATCTAGAGCCGCTTCAAGTGCGTCGCTGGGCGGAATTTTGCTCTAAGACTGCGCTTTGGTTCAAAAAAAAGATGCCACGTTCTGCCGGATGTTCCGGCAGTTCATTTTTTTCATTTCTATGCCGGCAGTCGCTGCCGACCTCCTTCAACAAGGATGATATGCAATGGCCGTTCAAAACAGCCCGGACCAGCTGGTCGGGATCCTGCGTGACACAGTGGTGGCGCTGGTGCGCAGGGACGGGCATGACCTTTCGGCCCGCCAGCTCGGGGTGTTCCTGACCGTCTACCTGGGTGAAGGGCCGCACACCGTGCGCGGCCTCGCGGCAGCGCTGAATGTGTCGAAGCCAGCCATTACCCGTGCCCTGGACCGCCTGGGCGAACTCGACCTGGCCAAGCGCAAGACGGACCCTCAGGACCGCCGCAGCGTGCTGGTGCAGCGTACCACCAAGGGTTCTGCCTTCCTGCGGGACATCCGCACCGTGATGGTGGAGGCCGATGCCACTGCCCGCACCGTGGCGCCCTCCGTGCCCGCCAACACCGAGACGGCGACGCGCCGCGCCGTCTGATCCGGCGGGATTCACTTCTACAACTTCCGGCTGTGCTGCTGGCCAGCCTTTGTGCCAAAAACGGCTCCGGTATTCCGGAGCCGTCTTTGTTTCTGCTGCCCCGCAGAGCCGGGACCATGGCCTCATTCCTCGGGGCGCAGCTCGCCGTTCTCCATCAACTCGAACCACATCGCGTTCAGGACAGCGAAGGCGCAGGCGAGGGGAAGGCCCAGTAGCCAGGCAAAGTACCACATCGCTTTGATCCTTTCTCAGTAGACGGTTTCGCTGTTGCTGTGGACCATCGCTTCATCGACCTTGCCCCAGAGCACCCGGTAGACCCAGGTGGTGTAGGCCAGGATGATCGGCATGAAGACAACGGCGCCCACCAGCATGATGAACAGCGTCAGATGGGAGGAGGAGCTGTCCCAGACCGTGAGGCTGGAGCGCGGGTCGATCGAGGACGGCAGGATGAAGGGAAACATCGACAGGCCGACGGTCGAGATGATCCCGAAGACCGAGAGCTTGCTGCTCAGCAGGGTCAGCACCTCGCGCTGGCCGCGCATGCCCAGGAAGGCACCCAGCGCGCCCAGGAAACCGCAGACCGGCGCCACCAGCATCCAGGGATGCGCCGCGTAATTGGCGAACCAGGCGCCACCTTCACGCACCACGGTCTTCAGCAGCGGGTTGGAGGGGCCATCGGTGACCACCGGGCTGGTGATGCGGTAGCCGTCCACGAAGAGCCACAGCGCCACGCCGCCCAGGGCGAAGAGCGCCACCACCGCCAGCGCCGCGATGCTGCCATAGGCGCGGCCACGTGCCGCCACCGGGCCGCTGCTCTTCAGTGAGAGCCAGGCGCCGCCGTGCATCACCATCATGCTGAGCGACAGCAGGCCGCAGAGCAGGGCGAAGGGGTTCAGCAGCCCGAAGAAGGAACCTTCATAACGGGCGAACATCGTGTCCTCGAAGCGGAAGGGAACGCCCTGCAGGGCATTGCCGACCGCGACGCCGAAGATCAGCGCCGGCACGAAGCCGCCGATGAAGAGCGCCCAGTCCCAGCCATTGCGCCAGCGCGCCTCAGGCCGCTTGCTGCGGTACTTGAAGCCCACGGGCCGCAGGATCAGCGCCGCCAGCACCACGAACATCGCCAGGTAGAAGCCGGAGAAGGACACGGCGTACAGCGGCGGCCAGGCGGCGAAGATGGCGCCGCCGCCGAGGATCAGCCAGACCTGGTTGCCTTCCCAGACCGGGCCGATGGTGTTGATGGCCACGCGCCGCTCCATGTCGTTGCGCGCGGCGAAGGGCAGCAGGGCGCCGACGCCGAGGTCGAAGCCATCGGTCACGGCGAAGCCGATCAGCAGCACGCCCAGCAGCCCCCACCAGAGGATGCGCAGCGTGGTGTAGTCGAGGAGTTCGTGCAGGATCATGACAGGTCACTCCGCCGGAAGGGGCTCGGGGATGCCGGCGCCCGGATGCGGCACGTTGCTGCTGGGGCGGGGATGCGCGGGGTCGAAGGCCGGCCCCTTGCGGATGGCCTTGAGCATCAAGCCCGTCTCGATGATGGCCAGCGCGGTGTAGATCACCACGAAGCCCATGATGGTCAGCAGCACCTGGGTGATGCCGAGGTCGGAGACGGCGGCGGCGGTGGGCAGAACGCCCTCGATGATCCAGGGCTGACGGCCGAATTCGGCGACGAACCAGCCGCATTCGCTGGCGACCCAGGGCAGCGGGATGGCGAAGACGGCCACCCACAGCAGCCAGGGATGGGCATCCAGCCGGCGCCGGGCAGAGAGATAGAAGAAGGCGCCGGTGAGCAGGATAAAGAAGACGCCGAGACCGACCATGATGCGGAAGGTCCAGAACAGCGGCCCGACCTGCGGCACGGTATCCCAGGCGGCCTGGCTGATCTGCTCCGGAGTCGCCTGGCGCGGGTCATCCACATAGCGGCGCAGCAGATAGGCATAGCCGAGCTGGCGGGCATTGGCCTCGAAGTTCTCGCGCACCTGCTGCGGCACCTCGCCGCCGCCGGCGGCACGGATGGTCTGCAGCGCGTCGAAGGCAACGACGCCTTCGCGGATGCGCTCTTCCGCCAGCTTCACGAGATCCACGATGCCCGGGACCTCGGTGTTCAGCGAACGGGTCGCGATCAGGCCGGTCACGAAGGGGATGTGGATGGCGTAGTGCGTCTCGCGCGCTTCCTGGTCCGGGAAGCCGAAGGCGGTGAAGGGCGCCGGCGCGGGCTCGGTCTCCCACATGCCCTCGATGGCGGCCAGCTTCATCTGCTGGTGCTCGGTGGCCAGGTAGCCGCTCTCGTCGCCCAGCACGACGGCGGAGAGCGAGGCGGCGAGGCCGAAGGCGGCGGCCACGGTCATGGAGCGCTTGGCCAGCGCGACGTGGCGGCCCTTCAGCAGGTACCAGGCGGAAACGCCGAGCACGAAGAAGGCGGCGCAGACATAGCCGGCGGAGACGGTATGGACGAACTTCGCCTGCGCCACGGGGTTGAAGATGACTTCCCAGAAGTCCGTCATCTCCATCCGCATGGTCTGCGGGTTGAAAGCGGCGCCCACCGGGTTCTGCATCCAGCCATTGGCGATCAGGATCCAGAGCGCGGAAAAGTTGGA
Organism: Pseudoroseomonas ludipueritiae; assembly: GCF_014490445.1. Lineage (GTDB taxonomy): Bacteria > Pseudomonadota > Alphaproteobacteria > Acetobacterales > Acetobacteraceae > Pseudoroseomonas > Pseudoroseomonas ludipueritiae. The sequence continues at coordinate 38,783 of NZ_JACTUZ010000014.1, forward strand.
CCCCGCCGCGACCGCCCAGGTCGCCGCCAGATGCCCCAGCTTCGAGAGCTTGTCCCAGCCGAAGAAGAACAGGCCGACGAAGGTGGCTTCCAGGAAGAAGGCCATCAGCCCTTCAAGCGCCAGCGGGGCGCCGAAGATGTCGCCGACATAGTGGCTGTAGTAGCTCCAGTTCATGCCGAACTGGAATTCCATGGTCAGGCCGGTGGCGACGCCGAGCACGAAGTTGATGCCGAAGAGCGTGCCCCAGAACTGCGTCATCTGCCGCCAGATGGCGCGGCCGGTGGCGACGTAGACTGTCTCCATGATGGCCAGGACAATGGAAAGCCCCAGCGTCAGTGGCACGAAGAGGAAGTGGTAGAGGGCTGTCATCGCGAATTGGAATCGCGAGAGTGAGACGACGTCGAGTTCCATCCGATCCGCGCCGTGCTACGGCGTCCTTTCGGTGTTGTGGCGCCGCCGGAAGACGGCGCCGGGGGTAGAGCCTCAATCCGGCCGGAGCTGGTCCAGCAGGGCGAGGTGATCGGGGGTGCCGCGGCGGGCCTCGGCCACCACGCGCCCATCGCGCAGCAGCACCAGCCGGTCGGCCAGCTCCGCTTCCCGCCGCAGATGCGTGACGATCAGGGTGCCGTGACCGGCGAGGCGCGGCCGCAGCCGGTCCAGCAAGGCGAGGGCGGTTTCACGGTCCAGGCCCTCGGTGGGCTCGTCCAGCAGCCAGAGCGGCGCGGGGCGGAGCAGGGCCCGGGCCAGCATCAGGCGCCGCGCCTGGCCGGAGGAGAGGCCGAAGCCGCCCTCGCCGAGCCGCGTGTCCAGCCCGTCAGGCAGCGAGGCCAGCACGGGGCCGAGGCCCGCGGCGTCCAAAGCCTCCATCAGTTCGGCATCCCTGGCGCGCGGGGCGGCCAGCAGGAGGTTGCCGCGCAGGCTGTCCTGGAAGAGCTCGGTGCGCTGGCTCATCCAGACCGTGCGGGGCTGCCCGGCGGCCAGGGACACATGGCCGCCACCGGCTTCGATCTCGCCGGAGAGCAGGGACAGCAGGGTGGACTTGCCCGCGCCGCTCTCGCCCACGAGGGCGACACATTCATTGGCGCCGACATCAAGGCTGCAGCCATCCAGCACCGCACGACGGGCGCCGGGATAGCGCAGCCGCAGGTCGCGCAGGTGCAGTGCCAGGCCGGCGGGTGCCACCGGGAGCGGCGCGGCGGGCGCCGCTTCTTCCTTCAGGCGAGGCGCCAAACGCCGGGCAGCCAGCAGAGCGCGGCCGAGTTCCAGTGCTCCACGCCGCAGCGGGGCGAAGGCTTCCAGCACCGCCATGGCTGCCAGCACGGCCAGGGCGGCAATCGGGGCCGAGACGGTGCCCTGCTCCGCGAGGATCGCGGTGACCAGAAGGGTTCCCACCAGCGCCGCCTGCCCGGCCAGGAAGAGCAGCGCCGCCCCGCGCGTCTCCAGCCGGTTCAGCGTATCCTCGGCGGAGGCGAGGCGGGCATCGGCGGCCATGATGGATGCGCTCTGGGCCTCGGCGCGACCGGCCATCAGCAGGTCTACCTGTCCCTGGGCGGCATCGATGGCGCGCGAACGCAGGGCCTCAATGGCGGCGGCGCGGCGGCGGCCGGGGCGCAGCGCGGCGCGGGCGATCCACCAGGGCAGCAGGCCCCCGGCCAGCGGCAGCAGCACCAGCAGCGGCCAGGTCAACGCGGGCGCGGCCAGCCACAGCCCGACCAGAACCGCCAGCGAGACCAGCAGAGCAGCGGCCAGCGGCGCCAGGACACGAAGATACAGGCTGTCCAGCGCATCGACCTCGGAGGTGAGGCGGAACAGCAGGCGGGCAGGGCGGCGTTGCAGCGCCTCGGCACCTTCGGCGGTGGCGTGGCCGCGGAACAGGCGTTCCCGCAGGCCGGCCAGCACGCGCAGTGTGGCGTCATGCGTCACCAGCCGCTCGCTGTAGCGGGCGCCGGTGCGAACCAGCGCCAGCAAACGGATGCTCGCACCGGGGATGAAGACATCGAAGGCCAGGGCGGCGCTGGTCAGGCCAGCCAAGGCGGTGGCGGTGATGAACCAGCCAGAGAGGCCAAGCAGGGCGATACCCGCCAGCAGCGTCATTGCCATCATGGCCGCGCCGCCGAGCAGGGCGGAACGCCGCTCCTGCCAGAAGAGCGCCATGATCGGGGAGAGGGGCTTCATCACAGCGTCACCACCCGGTCCATGCGGGCCGCCAGGGCAGGGTCATGGGTGGCCACCAGCAGGGTGCGGCCCTGTGCCAGCCGCAGCAGGCCTTCGGCCACGGCGGCGGCGCTGTTCTGGTCCAGATGCGCCGTGGGCTCATCCGCCAGCACCAGGCCGGCGGCGGGGTTCAGCGCGGCGCGTGCCAGGGCGACCCGCCGGGCCTCGCCACCGGAAAGGCCGAGGCCGCCTTCCGCCATCAGGTCGCGCAACCCACCGGGGCGGCGGGCAACGACCTCCTCGACCGACGCCAGCCGCAGCGCGGCTTCCATGGCTTCGGCAGCCGGGCGTTCACGCCCCAGCAGCAGGTTGGCCTCCAGGGAGCCCGCGAAGAAATACGGCGCGGCGCCAAGCCAGGCCGTGCGCCTGCGGGCAGCGGCAATGCTCTGCTCGTCCAGGAAGGCATTGTCGAAGAAGACATCGCCCTGCTCTGGCCGCAGCAGGCCAGCAGCCAGGGCCAGCAGCGTGGACTTGCCGGAGCCGCTGGGGCCGAGCAGCGCCACCTTCTCGCCCGGCGCGATCTCCAGGCTGAAGTTCTCCACGACCGGGGTAGTGGCGCCCGCATGCCGGAAGCTGACGCCGCGGAAGGCCAGGGCCGCGGCACCGGTGTGAAGGGCCGGGGCAGCGGCCTCGGCAGGCAGCAGCACGGCGCCGGAGGGCGCGGAGAGCAGGGGGGCCAGCCCGGCCAGGGCGGCTTCGCCCGAGGCGCGGTCATGATAAGCGGCTGCGAAGTCGCGCAGTGGCTGGAAGAACTCCGGCGCCAGCAGCAGCAGGAAAAGGCCGGCCGCCAGATCCAGCCTCACGCCCCAGGCGCCGAAGGGCAGTTGGCCAAGCAGATGGAAGCCGATGAAGGTAGCTACCATCGCCACGCCCAGGGCGGCGAAGAGTTCCAGCACGGCAGAGGACAGGAAAGCGATGCGCAGTACGGCCATGGTGCGGCGGCGCAACTGTGCCGCGACGCCGCGCAGGCGCACTGCCGTGCCATCGACCGCGTCAAAGGCCCGCAGCGTGGTCAGGCCACGCAGCCGGTCCAGCAGGAAGCCGTTCATGCCGCTCATGGCCGACATCTGCCGGTCGGCGGCATCGCGCGCCTTGATCCCGATCAAGGCCATGAAAATCGGAATCAGCGGCGCCGCCAGCAGCAGCGCCAGGGCCGCTACCCAACTCGTCCAGCCGATCACCAGAAGGATGACCGGCGGCACGATGGACATGCGCAGCCGCGCCGGGTGCCAGCGGGTCAGCCAGGGCAGCAGGGCTTCGGCCTGTTCGGCCATGCCGCTGGCGATGCTGCCGGACGTGGGGCGAGAGAGGTCGAATGGCGAAAGGCCGGGCAGGGCTTCCGCCGCCGCCCGTCGCAGCCCGGTCAGGATCGCCCGCGCCGCCCGGAAGGCGCCACGCGCGGCCAGGGCGTCCAGTGCTGCCCGGAGCAGCGCCAGGGCACCGATGGCGGCGGCGGGCCAGACCGCATCCGAAGCCGGGGCACCGGAGGCGATGCCGCCAACCACCCGCGCCAGCAGTGCTGCCTGGGCGATCCAGAGCAGGCCGGAGCCCGCCTGGAGCAGGCCGGCGCGGCGGATGCGGGACATCTCTCTGGGGAAGCGGGCTTCCAGCCTTGGGGCAGTCGCGGTCATGTCACGGGGCCGGAGGGGTCTTGTTCAGCTCTGCGCGGGTTTGGCGCCTTGCCGGCGCCGCGTCCCTTCTGCCGCCCCGGTGCCTGCGCGTCTTTGATTTGGCGCAAAGGCGCCGGAAGGGGCGGCACCTTTCCAGGGGCGTATCAGGTGCCGTGATCGTGGCCGTCGAAGGGGCCGGTCCTCGCCAGGTTGCAGCAGGAGGGGGGTCGCCACCCCGTCCCGTTGCGCCTAGATTCACGCGACCCCTGTTTCCCGCCTGCCAACGGAGAGGCCCCTTCATGCCGGATTCTCTGCTTCCCGACCCGAGCCGCCTCAAGTTTGGCATCGGCCAGCCGGTCCCGCGCAGCGAGGACCCTGTCCTGCTGCAGGGCCGGGGCCGCTACACCGATGACCTGCAGTTCCCCGGCCAGCTCTGGTGCGTGATCGTTCGCAGCCCCTACGCCCATGGCATCCTGCGGGGCATCGACACGGCCGCGGCGAAGGAGGTGCCCGGCGTCGTGGGCGTCTTCACCGCCGCCGACATGGGCGAATACGGCACCCTGCACTGCATGATGCCCTCGCCGGGCCTGCACGACATCCAGCGTCCGGTGCTGGCTTCCGACAAGGTGCGCTTCGTCGGCGACCCGATCGCCTTCGTGGTGGCGGAGACCAAGGAAGCGGCCAAGGACGGCGCCGAGGCTGTCTTCCCCGATATCGATCCGCTGCCCGCCGTGACCGAGGCCTCGGCCGCCTCCGCCCCGGATGCGCCGCAGCTCTATGACGACATCCCCGGCAACCTGGTGCAGGACTTCCATTCCGGCGATGCCGCCAAGGTGGCGGAAGCCTTCGCGGGCGCCGCGCATGTCACCCGGCTGAACCTGCGCAACAACCGCATCGTCGTCAGCGCCATGGAGCCGCGCAGCGCGGTGGGTGAATACGATGCGGCCAGCGGGCGCTACACGCTGCACGTCGGCAGCCAGGGCGTCTTTGGCATGCGCAATGCCATCGCGAAGGAACTGCTGAAGGTCCCGAACGACAAGCTGCGCGTCCTGACGGGCAATGTCGGCGGCTCCTTCGGCATGAAGGCCGGCGCCTATCCGGAATACATCTGCCTGCTACACGCGGCGAAGGTGCTTGGCCGCCCGGTGAAATGGACGGATGAGCGCACCGGCTCCTTCCTCTCGGACTATCACGGCCGCGACCATGAAGTGACGGCGGAACTGGCCCTGGATGCCGAGGGCAAGTTCCTGGCGGTGAGGCTGAGCTCTTTCGCCAATATGGGCGCCTATCTCAGCAGCGTCGGCCCGCTGATGGGCACGGCCGGCTTCGGCCGCAACGTGCAGAGCAACTACACGACACCGCTGATCGAGATCTCCACCAAGAGCCTCGTCACCAATACGCCGCCGGTGACGGCCTATCGTGGTGCCGGCCGGCCTGAGGGCAACTACTTCATGGAGCGGCTGATCGAGGCCGCCGCCCTGGAGATGGGCATCAGCGCCATCGAGATGCGCCGGCGGAACCACATCAAGCCGGACCAGTTCCCCTATGCCGCCGCTTCTGGCAGCAAGTATGACGGCGGCGAGTTCAACGCCGTGCTGGATAAGGCACTGGCCGCCGCCGACTGGGATGGCTTCGAGGCCCGCAAGGCCGAGAGCAAGGCGCGCGGCAAGCTGCGCGGACGCGGCATCGGCAACTTCCTGGAAGCCACCGCGCCGCCTTCCAAGGAGATGGGTGGGCTGCGCTTCGGTGAGGACGGCAGCGTCACCATCATCACCGGCACGCTGGATTACGGGCAGGGGCATTGGACGCCCTTCGCCCAGGTGCTGCACCAGACGCTCGGCATTCCCTTCGACCGCATCAAGCTGATCCAGGGTGACTCGGACAAGCTGATCGCGGGCGGCGGCACCGGCGGCTCCAAGTCCCTGATGGCCTCAGGTGCCGCGATCGTCGAGGCTTCTGCCAAGGTGGTGGATAAGGCTCGCATCGCCGCCGCCCATATGCTGGAAGCGGCTGAGGCGGATATCGAGTTCGACCCGCATGCCGAGGGCGGCGGCCGCTTCTCCATCGCCGGCACCGACCGCGGCCTGGACATCATGACCATCGCAGCCCGCCTGCGGGAAGCGAAGGACCTGCCGCCGGAGGTGCCGGATACGCTGGACGTCGACCATGTCTTCGACCAGGCGCCCTCGGCCTTCCCCAATGGCTGCCACGTGGTCGAGCTGGAAGTCGACCCCGAGACCGGGGTCGTGCACATCGACCGCTATGTCAGCGTCAACGACTTCGGCGTGATCGTGAATCCGCTGCTGGTCGAGGGCCAGGCGCATGGCGGCATCGTGCAGGGCATCGGCCAGGCCTTGATGGAGCGCACCAACTACAGTGAGGACGGCCAGTTCCTCTCCGGCTCTTATTCCGACTACGCGGTGCCCCGCGCGGTGGACGTGCCGAGCTTCGAGTTCATCTCCCACGCCGTGCCGGCCAAGACCAATCCGCTAGGCGTCAAGGGCTGTGGCGAGGCCGGCTGCGCCGGTTCCCTGCCAGCCGTGATGAACGCGCTGGTGGATGCGCTGCGCGACTATGGCGTGACGCATCTCGACATGCCGGCGACGCCAGAGGTGATCTGGCGCGCCATCCACCAGCAGGCTGCCTGAAGGAGAATACGCTTATGCCCAACCCGCCCATCGGCTTCGCCCATGGCCTGACGCTTTCCGCCGCCAGCCGCATCGCGGAGGTGACCCTGGCTAAGGGGCGCGAGCTGGGGCTGGCGCCCCTGACCGTGGTGGTGCTGGACCAGGCTGCCCAGCCCAAGGCCCTGCTGCGGGAGGACGGCGCCAGCCTGCTGCGGCCCGAAATCGCGATGGGCAAGGCCTTCGGCGCCATGGCCCTGGGCTTCGGCGGACGGGAGCTGGCGCGGCGCTCGGCCAAGATGCCGGGCTTCATGAATGCCTTCTCCGACCTCTGCGGCGGGCGTGCCGTGCCGGTGCCGGGGGGCGTGCTGGTGCGCGATGCCAATGGCACCATCCTGGGTGCCGTCGGCGTCTCCGGCGATGCCTCGGACAAGGATGAGGTCTGTGCCGTGGCCGGGATCGAGGCCGCCGGGCTCGTGGCGGATACCGGCGATCCTGAATAATCCGCCACCTATACCGAATCGCCCCGGGGTGGCTCTTGCAGGGCTACCCCGTGCGTGAGATGCCGGCTGGATGTTGCGCGCCCTTTACGACTTCGTGCTCCGGCTGGCCGGGCACCGCCATGCGGGAGCCTGGCTTTCGGCCGTTTCCTTCGCCGAAAGCAGCTTCTTTCCAATTCCGCCGGACGCCATGCTGGTGCCAATGTGCCTGGCACGGCCGGAGCGCGCCTGGCGCTATGCGGCGCTCTGCACCATCGCCTCCGTTCTTGGTGGTCTCCTAGGCTACCTGATCGGCTACTTCTTGTTCGAGGCCATCGCCCAGCCGATTCTGGCCGCCTATGGCCACGCCGAGGCGCTGGAGAGCTTCCGTGGCTGGTTCGCCCGCTGGGGCGCGGCGGTCATCCTGATCAAGGGCCTGACGCCGATCCCCTTCAAGATCGTCACCATCGGCGCCGGTGCGGCGGCCTTTGACCCCTGGATCTTCCTGCTCACCAGCATCATCACGCGCGGTGCGCGCTTCTTCCTGGTGGCGGCCATGCTCCGCCGCTTCGGGGAGCCGGTGCGCGGCTTCATCGAGGAGCGCCTGACCCTGATCACCACCGTCGTGGCGGTGGCGATCGTGGGTGGCTTCGCGGCGCTGCGCTTTCTCTAGCCCAGCGCCTTCGCGGCCTTCAGCACCTCGCCGGCATGGCCCGGCACCTTCACCTTGCGCCAGACCCGCGCCACCTTGCCTTCCGCGTCGATCAGGAAGGTGGCACGCTCCATGCCCATGTACTTGCGGCCGTACATCGACTTCTCGACCCAGGTGCCATAGGCCTCGGCGGTTGTCTTCTCCGAATCGGAAGCGAGCGGGAAGGTGAGGTTGTACTTCTCGGCGAACTTCTCGATCGGCTTCATCGGGTCGGGGGAAATGCCGATGACATCCAGCCCCAGCCCTCCCAGCGCGGGCAGCGCTTCCTGGAAGTCGCAAGCTTCCTTGGTGCAGCCGGAGGTATCCGCCTTCGGGTAGAAATACAGCACGAAGGGCCGACCCTTCATGGCGGCCAGCGACACGGTGCGGCCGCCGCTCGCCGGCAACTCGAATGCCGGCGCCGGCAGACCTTCCTCGATGCTCATACTGTTCCTCCGGAATCGAGGCGGCCGAGATGCCGCTCGAACAAGGCGCGCACCTGCTGCGCTCGCGCCTGCATCTGTGCCTGGAAATCCGCGAGGTCAACCGCCGGGCGATCCAGCAAGGGGGCGGTGGCGCGTTGCAGCGCGACGGCGGTGGCGGCGGGGAGGGTGTCGCCCTTCCAGCGGCCCACCGTCAGCCGCAGCAGGCCCAGGGTCGTGCGCCAGAGCCGGTCGGCGGCGATCAGGGTTTCGGCATCCTCGGGCGGCAGGATCTTGGCCCGCCCGAGGTTCTGCAGGGCCACCCGCGTGGTGGGCGCCAGGATGGTGGGCTTCCGGCGGGCATGCGCCAGTTGCAGCGCCTGGGCGATGAACTCCACCTCCACCAGCCCGCCTGGCATGGCCTTGATGTCCAGCGGCCCCTCCGGCGGCAGCTCGCGCAGCATGCGGGCACGCATGGCCACAGCATCCGCCACGGCATCCGGCCCGGCATGCTCGATCAACGTGGCCTTCACCGCCGCGCCGATGCGCCGGCGCAGCCCGGGGGGGCCCGCGACGCAGCGCGCCCGCGTTAGCGCCATCCGCTCCCAGGTCCAGGCACTCTCGGCGTGGTAGCGCTCGAAGGCGGAAAGGGAAGTCGCCACCGGCCCTTTGCTGCCGCTGGGCCGCAGCCGCATATCCACCTCGTAGAGCTTACCTTCCGCCCCCGGCGCGGTGATGGCCGCCACCATCTGCTGCGCCAGCCGGGCGAAATAGGTGCTGGCGGGCAGGGAGCGCGGCCCGCCGGTGCTTTCCGGGACGTCCTCCGGGTGGTCATAGACCAGGACGAGGTCGAGGTCGGAGCCCGGCAGCATCTCCCGCCCACCCAGCTTCCCGAGCGCCATCACCGTCAGCGCGCCGCCACGCAGCTTGCCGAAGCGGCGGGCGAAGTCCCCGGCCACATGCGGCAGCAGGGCACCAATGGCGGCGTCTGCCAGGTCGCTGCGCGCGATGCCAGCATCGTCGGCGTCGATCCGTCCTTCCAGCGCCGCGGCATCGATCTCGAACTTTCCCTCGGTCACCAGCCGGCGCGCGTCCTCCAGCGCTTCCTCGACATGGCGGGCGTCCTTGACCAGCGCGGGGAGGCTGGTGCTGGCGCCATCCAGCATCTGGCCCGCCAGCAGCCCTTCCAGCGAGGCGGGGTTAAGCGCCAGGTGGTCCGCCAGAGCCGGTGCCGCTCCCAGGATGCCCGCCACGCGCGACAGAAGCGCCGGGTTGCGCTGAAACAGGGACAGCATCTGCACGCCAGCTTGTAGCCGGCTGAGCACGGTGTCGAAGCGGGCCAGCGCCACATCGGGCTCCCGCTGGGTGGCGAAGGCGGCGAGGATCGGTGGCGTCAGTCCGCGCAGCAGTGCCCGCGCCCGCTCGCTGCGGGTGGCGCGGGTCTGGCCGTGCAGCCAGCTTCTGAAGCGGGCGGATACCTTGGCGGGATTGGCGAAGCCCATGGCGCCAAGGGCGCTCAGGGTCTCGGGGTCATCGTGCTCCTCGTCGAAATGCAGGCGGTGATCGGATGCCTCTTGCGGCGGCATGTCCGGCATCTGGGCCCTGCGTTCGAACAGATCCGAGTAATGCCTCTCGACGCGGGAAAGATGGCGTGTCAGGGCGGCGGAGAAGCCGGCGGTATCGGCGAAGCCCATGAAGCTGGCGATGCGGGCCAGCGCTTCCTCATCCTCCGGCAACTGCTGGGTCTGCCGGTCATCGACCATCTGCAGGCGGTGTTCGACGTCGCGCAGGAAGACATAGGCATCGGCCAGATCCGCCGCCGCGCGGCGCTCGATCCGCCCGGCGGCGGCGAGGGCCGCCAGGGCACCCAGGGTTGTCGGGTCGCGCAGCGCCGGGTCGCGGCCGGCCCAGATGAGTTGCAGGGCCTGGACAGTGAACTCGACCTCACGGATGCCACCGCGGCCGAGCTTCACGTTGTGCCCGGCCACGCGCACTTCGCTATGCGCGCCGCGTCCGCCATGCGCGGCATGGATCTGCCGCTTGATGGCGTGGATATCTGCCATCATCGCGAAATCCAGGTGGCGGCGCCAGACAAAGGGACGGATCTCGGCCAGGAAGCTATCCCCGGCGGCCCGGTCCCCGCCCACGGGCCGCGCCTTGATCATGGCCGCCCGTTCCCAGTTCTGCCCCATGGATTCGTAGTAGAGGATGGCTGTGTGGATCGAGACGGCCAGCGGCGTCGCGGCCGGGTCCGGCCGCAGGCGCAAATCGGTGCGGAAGACATAGCCATCCGCCGTCCGTTCCTCCATCAACCGCACCAGGTCCCGCGCGATGCGAACGTAGACAGCGCCCGCGCGTTCAGTGTGGTAGGCTGCGGCCTCCGGGTCGTAGAGGACCATTAGGTCGATGTCGGAGGAATAGTTGAGTTCGCGTGCCCCCAGTTTGCCCATGCCAAGCACGATCAAGCCCGAGCCCTTGCTGACAAGGCGGGGGTCTCGTGTCGCGGCGCGGGGCAGGCGCAACTCGCCCCGGTTGGCGGCTTCGCGCAGCAAATGGGCGCAGGCATAGTCGATCGTGGCTTCTGCCAGAGTGGAGAGCGCGCCGGTGACGCGGTCCAGCGGCCATTGGCCGCTCAGATCAGCCAGTGCGATGATCAGGGCGGCCTGCCGCTTGGCCTGCCGCAAGAGGGCAGCCACGGCTGGCCGCGCGGCATCGGGGTCGGCGCGGCTCAGCGGGTCCAGCGCCAGTTCCAGCGCCGCGTCGGCGCCGCGTTCGGCGAAGCGCAGCAACGTGGCGCTTTCGCGCTCCGCCAGCCCGGCGAGGTACGGGCTGTGACCGGCCAGGGCACCCAGCAGCGCCACCCCCCGGGCTGTTTCCGCGAAGTGCCGTTCCGCCGGCCCTCGCGCGGCGAAGCTTTCGATGCAGCGCGCGGCGGCCTCGCGGTCGAAAGGCGGCGGCAGGCGGGAAAATTCGGATGCGTCGTCCGGCATGATGGTGGAGCCAATCCATGCCGGGGCTGACCGGTCAAGCCTTTCGTGCGGGCGGGCGCATTTGCAGTGCGCTGCTCCGCGCCGCCATGGGCCTGCTGCTGCTGGCGGGGCTCGGCCTGGCCGCGCTCTCCTGGCGGCTGGCCGAAGGGCCGATGCATGTTCCGATCCTGACGCGTGTGGTGGAACAGATGATCGCCCGCGCGGGCCTGCAACGGAATGTCGAGGTTTCCGACATCGTGCTGGCCTGGGGCGGGTTCCGCGGTGGACAGGCATCGCCCTTGGCTGTGCGTGTCTCCGGTGTGCGGGTGCTGGACGAAGCCGGGGCGCTGCGGCAGGAACTGCCGGATATCGCCGTTTCCTTTTCCCTGGCGCGGCTGCTGCTCGGCAATGTTTCCCTGACCGAGGTGACGCTGCGGGACCCCGCCATCGTCCTGGAGCGTGACGAGGAAGGCGGCGTATCCCTTGCCATGGGTCATCTGGCTGGCGGGGCCGATGCGAGCCCGGACAGCACCGACCTGCTGGCGGAACTGCTGGGCTCGGAGAATGGCTCCGGCCTCTTCAGCGCCCTGCGCAATATCCTCATCACCAATGGCAGCCTGACCATCCTGGACCGGCAGCTCCATCTGACCTGGAAGCTGCAGGGGGTTGGCCTGGCGCTGCGCCGCGTCGGCCGCGACGGCGCGGAAGGCGAGGGCGTCGCGCAACTGGTGCTGCCCGGTGGTGGCGGCACGGTGCCGGTGCGCCTGACGGCCAAGGCCAGCAGCAAGGGCCCGCGCGTGGAAGGCACGCTGGAAGTGCCAGCCTTGGAACCGGCGCGGCTGGCCGGGTTGATGCCGGCGCTGGCCCCGCTTGGGCTGGTCAATGCCTCGGTCTCGATGGATGTCCATGGCCTGCTGGATGGCGCCAACCGTGGCTCGCCGCAGCTCAGCCTGGGACTACGAGTGGGCGAGGGCAGCCTTGCCTTGCGCCCGGGTCTCAGAATGCCTTTCAAGGGCATGGAACTCCGCGCCAGTGGCTCACCCGAGGATCTGCGGCTGGAGCGCCTGGCCCTGACCCTGCCGCCCACCGCGAGCCGACCGGATGCCGTGCCGCCGGTGATCAATGCCACCGGGCAGGCCGCGCTGCGCCAGGGGCGCTGGCGTGGCGGTCTGACGCTGGCGCTGAACCGGATGGAAGTGAGTGCCCTGGGCGCCTACTGGCCTGAGGATCTTGCCACAAATGCACGGCGCTGGCTGGTGGAGAATGTCACCGCCGGCGTGGCCACGGGCGGCAGCTTCAAGCTGGCCGCGGAATCGGCGGAGGACCTTTCCGGCCTCCGGCTGACGGAGGCTTCCGGTACCCTGCAGGTGGAGCAGGCGACGGTGCATTGGCTGCGGCCCGTGCCACCGGTTGAGAATGTCACCGGCACGGTGCAACTGGGCCTCAAGGAAGTTGTGGTCCAGGCCAATAGCGGCCGGCAGGCGGGCACGGCCCTCAACGCTTCCGGCGTCACCGTGCGGCTCTTCGCCCTCGACACGGACGCTGAGCAGATGGAGATCACGGGCCGGCTGCGCGGGCCGGTGCCGGACGCCGTGAACCTGATCCGCCATCCGCGCCTGAAGCTCTTCGAAAAGCGGCCGCTGGACCTGAAGCAGCCTGGCGGCCAGCTGGATGCCACGCTGCGGCTCGCGACGCCGTTGCTGGTGGATCTGCCGGCCGATGCCATTCGTGTCAGTGTCCAGGCGCATCTGACGGCGCTGCGGCTGGCGGATGTGGTGGCGGGGCAGGACCTGCAACGTGGCACCGCCGACCTGACGGTGGATAATGGCCGGCTGCGCGCCACAGGCGACGCGCAGGTGGGCGGCATCCCGGCCAAGTTGAGCGTGGAGATGGATTTCCGCCCCGGCCCGCCGAGCCAGGTGGTCGAGCGCGTGCAGGCCAGCGGGCGCACGGACATCGCCTCCCTGGAGCGGTTCGGCCTGGACCTGGATGGGCTCGCCGCAGGCCCTGTCTCCGTGGAAGCGGTGATGGAGAAGCCGCGCAGCGGCGAGACGCGCGTGGACCTGCGGGGTGACCTGCAGGATGCCACCATGACGCTGACGCCCCTGGCCTGGCGGAAGGCGCCGGGACAACCGGCGACCGCCCGGGCCGAGCTCCGCGCGGCAGGGGAGAACCTGCGCTCCCTGCGGAACCTGCGGGTCGAGGCGCCGCAGCTCAGCCTCCGGGGCGGCGGCAGCTTCACCCAGGATAACCGGCTGCAGCAACTGGACCTTGAGGACGTGGCCCTGGGCCGCAGCCGCTTCGGCGGCGTCCTACGCCCACCGGCGCGCCAGGGCGGGGCCTGGATGATCAGCCTGCGCGGCCCGGTGCTGGACCTGATGCCCGCCTTGACCGCTGAGAAACCGCCTGAGCCCGCGGCGCCGGCAGGCCAGGACTCCGATCCCCCCGCCGATATTGTGGTGGAAGGACGCTTCGACCGCGTGCTGTTGGACCAGAATCGCTTCCTGACAGGCGTGCAGGGGCAAATCCGCGCCGATGGGGCCGGCACATTGCGGCAAGGCCGCGTCTCCGGACGGGTGCAGAACAACGCGCCTTTCGACGTGGCGGTGACGCCGCGCGGCGCCGGGCGTGACCTTCGCCTGACCTCGGAGGACGGCGGGGCACTGCTGGCGGCCTTCGACGTGTTGCAGCAGGTGCGCGGCGGCAAGCTGTCAGTAAACGCCCATTGGGCCAATAACCGGCCGGACGCGGTGCTCTCCGGCACCGCGGAGTTGCAGGATTTCTCGGTGCTGGATGCACCGGCGGTGGGCAAGCTGCTCCAGGCCCTCACGGTGTATGGCGTGTTCGATGCGGTGCAGGGGCCGGGGCTGGCCTTCTCCCACCTCAATGCGCCTTTCTCGCTCTCTCCCCAACGCCTGACGGTGCGGGATGCGCATGCCTTCTCGCCGTCGCTGGGCGTGACGGTGAAGGGCGAGATGAATCGGGCGGCGCGTAGCCTGGCCTTCGATGGCACCATCGTGCCGGCTTATGCGCTGAACACCGCGTTGGGGCGCCTGCCGCTGGTGGGGCGGCTCTTCAGCCCCGAAAAAGGCGGCGGGCTGTTCGCCGCCGCCTTCAAGGTCACCGGGCCGGTGGAGAACCCGAATGTCTCGGTGAACCCTTTGTCCATGCTGACGCCGGGCTTTCTCCGCGGCCTCTTCGGCGGCGGGCAGTCAGCGACACCCTGAGGCGGGTACCGCTGGCTGGTTGGCCGGTCAGGCCAGCGGCCGCACCAGCACGTGGCGCTTCCGGCCAGCCGAGAGTTTCGCGGCACCATCCCGCAGATCCGCCTGCGTCACGGAAAGCGCCTCATCGGTGATCGGCTCGTCGTTCAGCCGCAGCCCGTTCTGCCGGATCAGCCGCCGGGCCTCGCCCTTGCTGGCGGCGAAACCAGCCTGCACCGCCAGGTCGATCACCGCCGCCGGCAGTGCCGCCTCGATCGAGGGCAGGCTCTCCGCCGCCTGGCCTTCCTCGAAGGCGCGGCGGGCGGTCTCGGCCGATTGCGCGGCGGCCTCGGCGCCGTGCAGCAGGGCGGTGGCCTCGGTGGCCAGCACCTTCTTCGCCTCGTTGATCTCGGCACCGCCCAGGGCGGCGAGGCGCTTCACCTCGTCCATCGGCAATTCGGTGAAGAGCGCCAGGAAGCGGCCGACATCCGCGTCCTCGGTGTTGCGCCAGAACTGCCAGTAGTCGTAGGGCGAAAGCCGCTCCGCGTTCAGCCAGACGGCGCCCGAGGCCGTCTTGCCCATCTTGGCGCCGGAGGCCGTGGTCAGCAGCGGCGTGGTGATGCCGAAGACCTCGGCGCTATCGACGCGGCGGTTCAGCTCCACGCCCATGATGATGTTGCCCCATTGGTCGGAGCCGCCCATCTGCAGCCCTACGCCATGGCGGCGCCGCAGCTCCACGAAATCGTAGGACTGCAGCAGCATGTAGTTGAATTCCAGGAAGCTGAGCGACTGCTCGCGCTCCAGCCGGATGCGCACGCTGTCCAGCGTCAGCATGCGGTTGACGCTGAAGTGGCGGCCGAAGTCGCGCAGGAAGGGGATGTATTTCAGCTCGTCCAGCCAGGCGGCGTTGTCCAGCATCACCGCGTCTGTGGGGCCGTCGCCGAACGTCAGGAAGGGCGTGAAAACCTTGCGGATGCCGGCCTTGTTTTCCTCGATCTTCTCGTCCGTCAGCAGCGGGCGGGCATCGTCGCGGAAGGAGGGATCGCCAATGCGGGTGGTGCCGCCGCCCATCAGCACGACGGGCTTGTGGCCGCATTTCTGCATCCAGCGCAGCAGCATGATCTGCATCAGGCTGCCGACATGCAGGCTGTCCGCCGTGGCGTCGAAGCCAATATAGCCGGGAAGAGGACCTTGCTGCATGCGGGCGTACAAGGCCGCCTCGTCCGTCACCTGGTGGATGAAGCCGCGCTCGCGCACGGTTTGCAGGAAGTCGTTCATCACGGCCTGACCTATTCTTTATACCCGGGGGACTTCCACCGGAGCCGCCGCCCTAGCACAGTGTGGCCATGCTGCGAACTATCGGGCTGATGAGTGGTACCTCGCTGGATGGCGTGGATGCCGCGTGGGTAGAGACGGATGGGGAGAGGATTGGGCGCTTCGGCCCGAGCCTGACGCTACCCTATGACCCGGCGTTAAGACGCGACCTGCGGCGGCTGCTGGACATGGCCGGGGAACTGCCGGCCGATGATCCCTTCCTGCTGGACTGCGAGCAGCGCCTGACGGAGCGCCACGCGGAGGCGGTGGAGAAGCTGGCGCTGGAGGCTGACCTGATCGGCTTCCATGGCCAGACCATCCTGCACCGACCGGTAGCCGGCAAGCCGGGCGAGGGCCGCACCTGGCAGATCGGCGATGCCGCTGCCCTGGCGCGGCGCCTCCGCGTGCCAGTGGCGCATGACTTCCGCAGCGCCGACGTCGCGGCGGGCGGGCAGGGGGCGCCCCTGGTGCCGGTTTTCCACGCGGCGCTGGTGCAGGACCTGCCGCGCCCACTGGCCGTGCTGAACCTGGGCGGTGTCGGCAATGTCACCTGGATCGGCGAGGACGGCCAGTTGATCGCCTTCGATACCGGCCCCGCCAATGGCCCGCTGGACGACTGGGCCCGCCGCGCCACGGGCGAGGATTACGACAGGGACGGCCGACTGGCGTTGGCCGGCCTGCCGGATGGTGCCGTGCTGGGCCGGATGCTGGCGCATCCCTATCTGGCGGCGCCGCCCCCCAAGTCGCTGGATCGCCTGGATTTCGACCGCGCCCTGCGGGAAGCCGGCGCCTGCGATCTGCCGCCAACCGATGGCGCCGCGACCCTTGTCACCTTCTGCGCCTGTGCTGTCGCCGCGGCGGCGCGGCATTTTCCCGTCCCGCCTAAGCAATGGCTGGTCGCTGGCGGTGGCCGGCGTAATCCGGCACTGATGCGCGCCTTGGCCGGTGCGCTGCCGGAACCGGTGCGGCCAGCCGAGGTGGTCGGCTGGGATGGCGATGCGCTGGAAGCCCAGGCCTTCGGCGTGCTCGCCGCGCGCGTCTGGCACGGCCTGCCGCTGACCTTCCCTGGCACCACCGGGGTGCCGGCACCGCTGGCTGGCGGGCAGCTTACTGGCGTGAACCAGCCGCTGGTATCCATCGAGGCATAGAAAAAGCCGGGCGGCACGATGCTGCCCGGCCCCTCAACTGGAGAAGCGGCGGCCTGTCAGTCGGCCGCCATAGCCATCCGGGTGCGGTTCAGCATAGTCTTAACATGCTCTTCCGTCGCATCGGCCACCTTCTCGGTCTGCTGCGGCGTGAAGACATGGCCGGCGCTTTCCATGACGCGGTAGTCGATGGCGATGCCGCGCTGCGTGTTCAGCTTGTCCACCAGCTTGCGCACGGAAGGCTCCGGCACCAGCTCGTCGTCCTGCCCATGCAGGATTAGGCCGGAGCAGGGGCAAGGCGCCAGGAAGCCGAAGTCATAGTGGCTGGCCGGGGCGGAGATGGAGACGAAGCCACCCATTTCTGGCCGCCGCATCAGCAACTGCATGCCAACATAGGCGCCGAAGGAATAGCCGGCGACCCAAAGCATGGAGGCATTCGGATTAACCGCTTGGATGAAGTCGAGCGCCGCGGCGGCATCCGAAATCTCGCCAATGCCGCCGTCGTAGCGGCCCTGGCTGCGGCCCACCCCACGGAAGTTGAAGCGCAGGACGGAAAAGCCCATGTCCTGGAAGCGCCCGTAGAGCGCGTGGACCACCCGGTTGTTCATGGTCCCGCCATGCAGCGGGTGAGGATGAAGCACCAAGGCGACAGGCGCATTGGGTTGCTTAGAGTGGTGGTAACGACCCTCTAGCCGGCCATCTGGCCCGGCAAACATGACTTCAGGCATCGTCCCCTTACGTCCAGTACGGTGGGCGCGGCAGCGCCCGGTTGGGAAGCCATGAGCCCCGACCTCGCGTCATGCGAGGCCTAGCCAACCAGACCAGTACTCAGCGCAATCCTGCCCCTTCAACGACACGGCGGCGCTGGGCCGGGCGGTTGACGGCATGGCACAGGATTAATAGCGTCCAACAACACGACCGAGGTCGCTGATGTCAGACTCTTGAGACGGTCTTGGTGCCCGCGGCAGGCTTCCTCCGCCCGGACACAGAACCAATATAGGCAAAGCGCGGCCGATTTCATAACAGAATTACCGCACTGCCCGCGTGAATGGGCTCGAAACCATTGTTTCGTCTCATGGGATCGTTGGCGGATGGCACAAGGAAGATTTTAGCCATGCGGCTGTCCACACGCGGACGATACGCAGTCATGGCCCTGGTAGAGCTTGCTGCGCGGACCGCCGAAGATGCGGGACTGGATGATAGCCATGCATGCAGCGCGGAGCAGCTAGGCAAATGCCGTCCGGTCAGCCTGACGGAGATCGCGACCGCGCAGCACCTTTCCGTCGCCTATCTGGAGCAGATTTTCGCGCGACTCCGCCGCGCCGGCCTCGTGGCCTCGGCGCGCGGGGCGGGGGGTGGATACCGCCTGGGGCGCCCGGCCTGCGAGATCCCCATTGGCACCATCATTGAGGCCGTGGACGAACCTATCTCCGCCACCCGCTGCGATGGCGATGCGCCCGGCTGCCTGGCGGGAACGCCCTGCCGCACGCACGATCTCTGGCATGAGCTGGGTGAGCAGATCCGCCTCTTCCTGAACCATCTTTCCCTGGCCGATGTCGTGACCGGGCAGGTGCTCGGTCGCGCCATGCCCCCGGCCCGGGCGCGCGAGAAGCAGCCATGACCACCCTTTACCTTGATGCGAATGCCTCGGAGCCGCTGCGCCCCGAGGCGCGGGCCGCGATGATCGCGGCCCTGGACCTGCCGGGGAACCCTTCCTCTATCCACGGTGATGGCCGTGCGGCGCGGCGCGTGCTGGAGCAGGCCCGGGGGCAGGTGGCCGCGCGCTTTGGCTGCCGCCCGCGCGATGTTGTTTTCACCTCCGGCGCAACGGAGGCGAATGCGCTGGCGATCCATGGTCTTGGTGCCGGCCGGCGGGTGCTGGCAGGGGCGACGGAGCACCCCGCCGTGCTGCGCGCCGCCTCTGGCCTGGAACTGATCCCGGTCCTGCCCGATGGCCAGATGGACCTGGAGGCGCTGGAAGCCGTGTTGGCGGACGGCCCCCCCGCGCTGGTCTGCGCCATGGCCGCCAATAATGAAACCGGCGTGCTGCACCCGCTGCTGGACATCATGCTGCTGTGCCAGCGCCATGGCGCGCTGCTGCATGTCGACGCCGTGCAGGCCGCTGGCCGCCTGCCCCTCTCCCTGGTGGAGTTGGGGGCGGATTCACTGGCGCTCTCGGCCCACAAGATGGGCGGCCCCAAGGGTGCCGGCGCCCTGCTGCTGCGCCCGGGCCTGGACCCGGCGGCGCTGCTGCCGGGTGGCGGGCAGGAGCGTGGGCGCCGTGGCGGGACGGAAGCGCTGCCAGCCATCGCCGGCTTCGGTGCG
>NZ_JACTUZ010000140.1 GCF_014490445.1 Pseudoroseomonas ludipueritiae
CCTGCGGGACCGCGCCATCGCCGCCGCGCCGCAGCGGCGCGACGAGTTCATGACCATGTTCACCGGCCTGGATGCGGCCCTGCAGCCGGCCCGGAGCGGGGGCGGGGGCCAGGCGCGGATTCCGCCCAGCCCCTCGGTGCAGGCGCGGCAGGCGCTGGCGCGGGGCAACCTGGAGCAGGCGGATGACTTCGCCCGCCGCGCCGCCCGCAGCAATGCCAGTGAGCAGGTGCAGGCCGAGGTCATCCTGGGCCTGATCGCGCTGCGGCGGGACGACCTGGCGACGGCCGAAGCGCGCTTCCGTGCCGCCCTGGCCCGCCGTCCTGGCCTGACGGAGGCGCTGGGCGGCCTTTACGACGTGCTGCAACGGCAGAACCGCTTCGCGGAGGCCGAGGCGCTGCAGCAGGAAACCGGCTTCCGGCCCGGCTCCTCCGCCGGGCTCGCCACGCAGCGCGCTTACTCGCTGCGGGACGAAGCCAGCCGCAGCGAGCCTGCCCAGGCCATCGCGCTGCTGTCGCAGGCCAAGGCGGTGGACCCGCAGAACTCCTGGGTGCGGCTGGACCTCGTGCGCCTGCTGCGCGCCCAGGGCCAGGAGGCCGAGGCGGCGCGGGAGGAACAGGAACTCGTCGCGCTGGGCAACAACGATGCCGCCTATGCCGCCGCCCTGCTGGCGCAGGACCAGGAACGCTATGGCGAGGTGGTGGCACGGCTGGAAGCCATCCCCGCCCGTGTCCGCAACGCCGATGCCAACCGCCTGCTGACCCAGGCGCGGCAGGAGCAGGAGATCGGCCGGCTCGAAGCCCTGGCCCGGGACACGCCGCGTTCCGACGCCATGCAGCGGCTGATGGCACTGGCCGCGCGCCCCGACCCCTCCGGCACCATGGCGGCCGGCGTGGTGCGCGCGCTGGGCCGCCTGCAACAGCCGGAGGCTGCCGCCCAGGCCGCCCGCGCCGCGCTGGCGGTGAACCGCAATGCCACCCCGGACGCGCGCATCCAATTGGCCGGCGCGCTGCTGTCCGCCCGCCGGGTGGAGGATGCGCAGGCCATCACCGCCAGCCTGCTGGCCGAAGGGCGGCTGACGGAGGAACAGCGCCGGCAGATCGCCTCGCTCTCCGCCGGCTCGGCCGTCGTGCAGGCGGGACAGCTCAGTGCCGAGGGTAACCAGCGCGCCGCGCTGGCGCAGTTGCAGCCGGCGTTGCGGGAGATGCCGGACAACCCGGCCGTGAACCTGGCGCTGGCGCGGGTTTACCTGGCCAGCAACCGGGCGCCGGAGGCACAGGGCATCGCCGATGCGGTGCTGGCGCGGAACCCTGGCAGCCTGGAAGCACTGACGGTCGCCGCCGATGCGGCGCTGGCGCGGCGGGATTGGCGGCGCGCCGATGCGCTGTTGCAGGAGGGCCGCAGCCGCTTTCCCGCAGATCCGCAGATCATGTTGCTGGAAGCCCGCCGGGCCCGCGCCCAGGGCGACCATTACCGGGCATTGCGGGCGCTGGAGAGCGCCGGCGTGCGCCGCTACGCGCAGTTGCAGGCCGGTGGCGGCAGCCGCGCCAGTGACGCGGAACTGCTGGCCACCCGGTTGCGCGGCGGCACGGAGGAAGCGGCGGGGCAGGGGGCGGAGATATCCGACCCCGTGGCTTCCCAGATCGCCAATGAGTTGGCGGCGGCGCGGCAGGAGACGGTGACCTGGCTTCAGGCGGGGGTGGGCGTGCGCGGCCGCTCCGGCCAGGGCGGCCTCAGCAAGCTGACCGAGGTAACGGCGCCGGTCGAGGTCTCGGCGGCGGTGCCCGGCATCGGCGGCCGCGTGACGGCGAAGGCGGAGGCGGTATCGCTGAACACCGGCTCCATCGGCAGCGACCTCAATACGCTGCGGCAGTTCGGCAGCAATGTGCTGGGCGGCGGCAATGCGGTTGGCCTCAACGGTGCCAAGGGCACTGCCACCGGCGTGGCGCTGAATGTCGGCTATGCCTATGGCGACCTGCGGGCCGATATCGGCTCCACGCCACTCGGCTTCCGCATCGCCAACGTGGTGGGCGGCATCGAATACGCGCCTTCGCTGACGGACCGGCTGCGCCTGCGCATCACGGGCGAGCGCCGCGCGGTCTCGGACAGCCTGCTATCCTATGCCGGTCTGCGCGACTCCCGCACCGGCGCCACCTGGGGCGGCGTGACCACCACCGGCGGCCGGGCGCAGCTCGAATACACGGTGGGAGACGCGGTGCTCTACGGTGGCGGTGGCTATGCCGCCATCGACGGCCGCCATGTCGCCAACAACAGCCGCTTCGACCTGGGCGGCGGCATCGCCTGGACGGTGCTGCGGCAGCCCGACCAGTCGCTGGTGCTGGGCTTCGACGCCCGCTACGCCGCCTTCGAGAAGAACCTGCGCTACTTCACCCTGGGCCATGGCGGCTATTTCAGCCCGCAGTCGCAGGTCTCGGCGGTGGTGCAGGCGGATTGGCGCAAGCGCATCGGCGACCTGCGGCTGCGCCTCGGCGGCGCGGTGGGCTACCAGACCTACCGGGAGGACGACACCGCCGTCTTCCCCAACAACCCGGAGCTACAGGCCCAACTGGCTGCGGCGGCGGCAGCGGATTCCACCCTCGCGGCCCGCTATGCCGGGCGCGATGGCAGCGGTGTCATCGGCAACCTGCGGGCCGAGGCCGAATACGACATCACGCCGCAGCTCCGCATCGGCGCCTATGCCACCTATGACCGCAGCGGCGACTGGAAGCAGGCCACCGGCATGGTGCGGCTGCGCTATGCCTTCGAGCAACCAGGCCCGGACCTGAACCCCATGATGCCCCTGCCACGCTGAGCCGCCCCCGCGCTGCAACCCCGTTCCGATCCATCGGCTTTCCTGCCTGGACTGCCGATACACGGTCCCGCCGAACCGGAGAGCCTGATGAGCCATACCGCCCAGATCCGCCAAGCCCGCCGTATCCTGCTGGGGGCCGCGCTGCTGGCCGGGCTGGGCGGCCTGCCGGCCCAGGCCCAGGCCCCCATGCTCTATGAGCAGCGCCTGCCGGACGACACGGCCTTTATCCGCATCATCAATGGCCTGCCGGGCGAGGTGTCGGTGAAGGCCGACTTCGCCCCCGCCTTCACCCAGGGCAGCGCCGATGCGGACCGCGTCGGCCCCTATGTTCCGGCCGAAAAGGCGGTGGGCAAGGAGCAGGCGCTGGAGATCACCCAGGGCGGTGAGACAGCCAAGGCGAGCGTCAGCTTCAAGCAGGGCTACAACACCGTCATCCTGCAACGGCAGGACGGCAAGCTGGTGGCCACGAACCTGCCGGACAGCCTGGAGTTCAACCAGATTCGGGCACGGCTGGCCTTCTACAACCTGATCCCCGGTTGCGCCGATGGCAGCCTGACGCTGCAGGGTTCCAATCAGGCGGTCTTCACCGGCGTGGCGCCGAATACCACCAAGTCCCGCAGCGTGAACCCCACCACGGCCAGCGTGCAGGCGGCCTGCGGCGGCAAGCCGGCGCCGGTGCAGGATCTCGGCAAGTTGGATGCCGGCGGGCAATATAGCGTGTGGCTGATGGCGCCGGAGGGCAAGCCGGTGACGCTGCTGGCCCGCGACCGGATCGCCCCGCGCCGATGAGCCGCGCGGCATTCCTGGCGCTGCTGGCCGGGCTGGCTGCCGGCCCGGCCCTGGCGCAGACAGCCTGCCCCAGCCTGCCGCCGCGTGCAAACCCGCCGCCGGAAGCGCTGCCCGCCCCGGTGCCCGGCCCCTGGTGGCAGCCGCGGGTGCAGGAGCTGGACCGCATCCTGGCCAGCACGGATCTTTCGCGCGTGCGGCTGCTGTTCCTGGGCGATTCCATCACCCAGGCCTGGTTCCCGCTGATCTTCCAGCAGTTCTACGGAACGCGCGCCGCGCTGAACTTAGGTGTCGGCACCGATACCACGCAGGGGCTGTTGTGGCGGCTGAACCGCCTGCCGCTCGGCGCCACCTTGAAGCCGGAACTGGTGGTGCTGCTGATCGGCACCAACAACGCGCATAACCCCCAGGCCGAGGATGTGGCGCTTGGCGTGGCGGAGAATATCCGGCTGATCCGGCAGCGGTCGCCGCAAAGCCGCATCCTGCTGGTGGGGCTGCTGCCGCGCGGCGCGACGGCACAGGACCCCTTCCGCGCTTCCATCACCGCCATCAACGCGCTGATCGCCCGCTGCGCCGACAACAAGCACGTCTTCTACGCCGATCCTGGCCCGATGCTGCTGGATGGCGCCGGCAACCTCTCGGACCAGATCGCCTATGATCGGCTGCACCCGACGATGGTGGGCTACGCCATCCTCTCGGCGGCGCTGGAGCCGCAGATCCGCGCGCTGCTGGGCAAGTAGCTCACCAGCGGTCGAGGAAACGCTGCTCGGCCGGATCGATCGGCTGGCCGATCACGCGCTCGGGGATTTCCCAGACCACCAGCTTCGGCGGCGTCTCGCGGAAGGCCTCGCCGGCGAAATAGTCGCTGGCGGCGCGGAAGAAGCCGCCGCCCGCCTGGGCGAAGTTGCCGACCGTGACGCCCAGCGCCTGTTGCAGACGCCCGTGGAAATTAGCGTTCACGGAATAGGATGAGCCGATCAGCGTCACCGGCGGCGCGGGCGTCTCGTCCAGCAGGCCACCGCCGCCGGATTCCGCCGGCTGCTCCGCCTCGGTGGTTTCCTTGTGCTGGCGGTCGGGGGCGGGGCGGAGCCAGTCCGGCACCTTGTCCAGGCTCATCAGCCGCAGCAAGTCGCCGGGGCCATCGGTTTCCCTGGCCTCGGCGCTGGTGCGAAAGCGCTCGGCGGGCTCGATGCCCATCTGACGCGCCACCGGGGCGATGGCCTCGGCGGCCGTGGCGGCGCCTGCCTGGCTCCAGTGCGTATCCGTGCGGTAGAAGACGGGGCCACCGGCCTTGGCGGCTTGCAGGGCCGGCAGCAGGCTGACATGGCGCAGGCCCGCCGCCTGCAGGTCCGCGACGAAGCCGGCATACCGCTCCTGCGACTGCCTGGACCACGGGGCGCCGCAAAGTTCCTCGGAATAAACGCGCGCCTTGTCCGGCACCACGGCCACGAGGAGCTGGATCTGCTGCTCCGCCAGCTTCGCCGCCACGCGCTTCAGGGCGGCGACGCGCGCGGCCTGGTGGGCGGCGGCATCCGGCCAGGGGCGCAGCTCCTCCGTCAGGAAAAGCCAATCGTCGCAGCCGGCCCGCACCTGCGGCCCGGCGGAGCCGAAGATTTTCCAGCGCATCACACCGCCAACGGCGCGGAAGACCGGGTCCACCGGCAGGTTATGCGCCATGGCGTGGTTCACCGCCGCCGCCGTCTCCCCCTTCAGCAGCGATTGGAAGGAGAAGGTCTGGCGGATGCGTTCCTGTGCTTCGGGCGCCGTCATGGCGGTGATGCCTTGCCAGAATCCCCAGCCGAGCAGCGCGATGACGGCGACGCCCTGACCGATGGAAGCTGCCTGGCGGAAGCGGCTGGTGGGTGGGGTCATCGCGGCCACCTCAGAACTGGAAATACAGGAAGGGCACGGCGGCGCGGCTGTAGAGCAGCACCAGGCTGAGCACGAAGCCGATGAAGGGCGCGGCGGCCCAGGCGGCGCGCCAGGCGGGGCCATTCTGCTCCGGCGGGCGGAAGAGCGGCGTGCGCGCGGCCAACAGCGGCAGGTAGACCACCAAGGCCGCGATCAGCATGGTCCACCACTGGTCTGGCGTGATCTGCCAGGCGACGGCATCCGTCAACCCGGTGCCATTCAGGCCCAGCATGCCGCGGTACATGCCGAAGGTGCCGTGGATATTCGGCGCGCGGAAGGTAACCCAGCCGATGACGACGCAGAGCATCAGCACGATGTTGCCAAGGATCAGCGGCATCCGGAAGCCGGCGCGGCTCCACCAGCGATGCGCCGCCAGCATCCCGCCATGCCAGACGCCCCAGAGGATGAAGGTCCAGTTGGCACCATGCCAGAGGCCGCCGATCACCATGGTCAGGAAGAGGTTGACGTAGGTGCGGACCTTGCCTTTCCGGTTGCCGCCCAGCGCGATGTAGAGATAGTCGCGCAGGAAGCGGCCCAACGTCATATGCCAGCGCTGCCAGAATTCCTGGATATTGCCCGAGAGATAGGGGCGGGCGAAGTTCTCCGGGAAGTGGAAGCCGCACATCAGCGCCAGCCCGATGGCCATGGCGGAATAGCCGGCGAAATCGAAGAAGAGCTGCAAGGTATAGGCGATGGCGCCGGCCCAGGCTTCCGTCAGCGTCGGCGCGGGCAGGGCGAAGATGGCATCAACCATGGGGCTCAGCGTATCCGCCAGCGCCACCTTCATGATGAAGCCGATCATGAAGCGCCGCGCGCCGGCGCCGAAGAGCGCCAGCGAATGCTTGCGGTGCTTCAGGTCCTGCTCGACCTCGGCATAACGCACGATGGGACCGGCGATGAGCTGGCTGAAGATCGCCTTGTAGGTGGCATAGGCGATGAAGTTGCGGCTGACCGGCACGGTGCCGCGGCGCAGGTCGATCAGGTAGCTGACCGATTGCAGCACGTAGAAGGACAGGCCGATGGGCAGCAGGATCTCGTTCCACGCCACGGGCGTGAAGCCGAGGCCGGTGACCAGATCGTTGAAGGTCTGCACGCCGAAATTGGCATACTTGAAGTAGCCCAGCACGCCCAGGTTGCCGAGAACGCCGAGCAAGAAGAGCCGCTTGCCACGCGGGCTGTCCACGCCCGCCGCGTGCATCATCCGCGCCACCACGAAGGTGAAGACCGTGACGCCGATCAGCAGCGCCAGGAAGTCCACCCGCCACCAGGCATAGAAGAGCCAGGAAAGGATCAGCACCGGCCAGTTCCGCCACCGGGCCGGCGTCAGGAAGTAGAGCGCGAAATAGACAGGCAGGAAGAGGAAGATGAACTCGAACGAGGCGAAGATCATGCGGTCACGCCTGCGGCCTTGGGGCGATGGTGCGGAAAGCGCGCCCCCGCCGCGCGGGCGCGGCAGGCGGGCAAGGCGCGGGGAAGGGCCGGCGCGGCATGGGGGGCCGCACCGGCCGTGGCGTCAGCGCTTCGCCGCCGCCTGGACCTCGGGCATCTTGGCGATCTGGTCGGCCAGGGCGGTGCCATAGGCCTTGTAGCCATCCACCGTGTAGTGCTGGCCGTCGAAGGTCGGCCACGCACCCGGCCTGCTCAGCTTGGTGCTGTCCACATAGGTGCAGGGGCTGACCACGGTGGCCATGTACTGGTTCAGCTCTTCCACCCGGGCGAAGGTCTTCATGAAGGGACCGCCCTCGGTGCCCCAGCTCGGGCCGACCCAGAGGCAGGGGATGTTCATGCTGCGGATCTTGTCCGTCAGCGCCGTCACCTGCTCCTGGATCTCCTCCTTGGGGATCTGCGGCTTGGTGTAGCCGCCGATGGTATCGGCCATGGCCACCACGATCATGTTGGGCTTGTTCTGCGCCACCAGCTGGTCGATCGGGGTGGTCTTGGCATTGGCGCCGGTCTGCTGCGCGATGGCGCCGGACTGGACGCGCTGGGCCGTGCCGCAGGAGGCCACCCGCACCGTCAGCCAGATGCTGGGGGGCGACCCGCAGGCGGAATAGGTGGCCACCTTGGCACCCCGGCGGATCAGCTCATCCTGCAGGGTGGTGATCAGGTAGTTCTGCATCCCGAAATGGCTGTCGCCGAGGATGAGGAGGCTGAGCCCCATCAGGACAGATTGCATGCGTCGAAAGCTCCACTGCTAGGCGACCCGCCAGGGATCAACCTTCTTATAATTTACTTAGAGAGAAAAAGGAGCAGCGCGACGCGAGAATTTTACGTGGGGCTATTGACCTGCCGGTGCAGCCGCGGAGCCTGCCTGGGAGGTGGAGCGCCGCAGGCGGCGGGCAACCCAGGCCTCCAGCCCGTCCATGTAGGAATAGGCGACGGGGACGAAGACCAGGCTCAGCAGGGTGGAGGTAATCAGGCCGCCGATCACCACCAGCGCCATCGGCGCCCGGAACTCCGAGTCGGCGCCGATGCCCATGGCGATATGCGCCATGCCGGCGCACATGGCGATGGTGGTCATGATGATGGGCCGGGCGCGCTTGCGGGCGGCCTCCAGGATGGCGGTGTCACGGTCCAGCCCATGCTCGTTGCGGGCCAGGATGGCGTATTCCACCAGCAGGATGGAGTTCTTGGCCACGATGCCCATCAGCATCAGCACGCCGATGACAGCCGAGACGCCCAGGGACTTCTGCGCGATCACCAGCGCCATCAGCGCCCCGCCCAGGGAGAGCGGCAGGGCGGACATGATGGTCAGCGGCTGCAGGAAGCCGCCGAAGAGCAGCACCAGCACGAGATAGACCATCAGCACGCCGGCCCCCAGGGCCATGGCGAAGCCGGAAAAGAGCTCCTTCATGGTCTCGGCATCGCCGACCTCTTGCTGGCGGATGCCGGCGGGCAGGTCGCGCAGGATGGGCAGGTTGTTCACCAGCTTGGTGGCCTCGCCCAGGGGCATGCCGTTCAGCTCCGCCTCGACCGTGGCCTTGCGCACGCGGTCCAGCCGGTCGATCTGCGCCGGTCCGGCGCCATGCTCGATGCTGGCCACGCTGCCCAGCGGCAGCGCGCCGCCACGGCCCTGCACCCGCAGGGCGCGCAACTGCTCCAGATCGTTGCGGGCTTCCTCGTCCAGCATGACGCGGATGGGGATCTGCCGGTCCGGCAGGTTGAAGCGCGCCAGGTTCTGGTCGATGTCGCCGGTGGTGGCGATGCGCGCCGTGGCGGCGATGGCGCTGGCCGTGACGCCGGCATCCGCCACGCGGCCTTCCAGCGGCATGATCTGGATCTCCGGCCGCGAGAGGCTGGCGGTGGAACGGGCGCCGGCCAGTTGCGGCAGGCCACGCATCTGCCGCTCCAGCTCCCGCGCGGCGGCGGAAAGGGCGGCGCCATCATCGCCCACCAGGGTGATCTGCAGCTTGGAGCCGCTCTGGTTGTCGGCGCCGAAGCGCAGGCGGGCGCCGGGCAGCTTCTCCAGCTCCGGCCGCACGGCGGCCTCGAACTGCTGCTGGCTCAGCCCACGCTCGGAGCGCGGCACGAGGTTGACGATCAGGTTGGCCTGGCGTGGGTCGCCGGCATGGGTGGTGCTGCCGATCGCCATGGCGCCGCTGTTGCTGGTGCCGAGGGAGGCGAAGACCGAGCGCACCTCCGGCCGCGCCTTCAGGATGCGGGTCGCGGCCTGCACCGCCTGCTCGGTTTCGGCCAGGGTGGAGCCGGGCGCCAGCTCGATGGACAGGGCGGAGCGGCTGCGGTCGCTGGCCGGCATGAAGTCGCGTGGGATGAAGGGCGTCAGCGCCACCGATGCCACCAGGAAGCCCACCCCCGCCAGCACGGTCAGCAGCCGGTGGCGCAGGCACCATTGCAGCAGCGGCATGTAGCGGCGGCCAAAGAAGCCGGTGGCGTCCTCGTCGTGCTGGCGCGCGCTGGCCTTGAGGAAATGCGCGCCCAGCAGCGGCGTCAGCAGCCGGGCAACGACCAGGGAGAAGGCGACCGCCGCCGCGACCGTCAGGCCGAACTCGCGGAAGAACTGGCCGGGGATGCCCGGCATGAAGGCCACGGGCACGAAGACGGCCAGGATGGTGGCCGTGGTGGCCACCACCGCCAGCCCGATCTCGGCCGAGGCGTCCAGCGCCGCGCGCATGGTGCCGCCGGCTGGGTTGGCGCGCAGGTGGCGGACGATGTTCTCGATCTCGACGATCGCGTCATCGACCAGCACGCCCACCACCAGCGTCAGCCCCAGCAGCGTGACGTTGTTGAGCGAGAAGCCGCAGACCCACATCACGAAGAAGGTCGGGATCAGCGAGAAGGGCATGGCGATGGAGGCGATCCAGGTCGCGCGCCAGTCCCGCAGGAAGATCCAGACCACCAGCATGGCCAGCGCGGCGCCGACGATCAGCGCCTCCAGCGCCGCGTGGTAGCCGGCCACCACGAAAGTGACGGTGGAGGCGACGAGCCTGATCTCCACGCCCGGATGCTCGGCCACCAGCCGCTGCACCCGCGCCGCGACGCCCTCGGCCACCGAAACCTCGGAGGAACCCTTGGTGCGCAGCACCTCGAAGGCCACCACGGGGCGGCCGTCCAGGCGCGCGGCGGTGCGGACCTCGGCGGTGGCATCGGTGACATCGGCCAGTTCGGAGAGCCGGGCGGTGTGGCCATTGGGCAGCACGATGCTGCGCGCCCGCAGCGTTTCCACGCTTTCGGCGGAACCCAGGGTGCGGATGGCCTGTTCCGCGCCGCCCAGGGTGCCACGGCCGCCGGGCAGGTCGATGTTCAGCGCGCGCAACTGCTCGTTCACCTGGGCGGCGGTGATGCCCAGGGCCAGCATCCGGTCCGGCCGCAAGGCCACGCGGATCTCACGCTCCACGCCGCCGACGCGATTGATCTCGGCCACGCCGCGCACGGAAAGCAAGCTGCGGGAGATGGTGTCGTCCACGAACCAGCTCAGCTCCGTCGGCGTCATGGATGGCGCGGCGACGGTATAGGTCAGGATGGCGCCGCCGGTGGCTTCCACGCGGGTGATGCTGGGGTCGCGGATATCGGCGGGCAGGTCGGTGCGGATGCGCGCGATGCGGTCCCGGACGTCATTCGTCGCCTGCTCGACATTCTTGCCGAGCGCGAATTCAAGGACGGTGGTGGAGGTGCCGTCCACCACGGTGGAGGTGATGTGGCGCACGTCACCCAGGCCGGCGACGGCGTCCTCCACCCGCCGCGTCACCTGAGTCTCCAGCTCCGACGGCGCGGCGGCGGGTTGCATCACCGTCACCACCACCACCGGCAGGTCGAGGTCCGGCATGTTGTTGATGCGCAGCAGCGGATAGCTGGCGAGGCCAGCCACCGTTAGCAGCAGGAAGAGCACGGCGGTGGCCACAGGGTTGCGGATGGCCCAGGCGGAGATATTGCGGTGTTCGGTCATGGCGCGTCACTCCGCCGCCGGGGCGAGGCGGACATGGTCCCCATCGGCCAGGAAGCCGGCGCCGGTGCGCACCACGCGCTCCCCGGCGGCAAGGCCGTCCAGCACTTCCACCATGCCTTCCCGGCGCATGCCGGTGGTCAGGCGGCGCATGCGCACCTGCTCGCCCTCCAGCACGAAGGCGGCCGCCGCGCCGTTGCGGAAGACCACGGCCTCCTGCGGCACGATGATGCCGGGGGAGGCCTCGGCGCGGACCTCGGCGCGGGCGAACATGCCGGGGCGCAGCCCGGAACCGGCCGGCAGGGCCACATGCACCGTGCCCAGCCGGCTGTCCAGCGTCACATTGGGGGAGATGGCGCGGACCGTGGCGGCAATCTCCCGCGCGCCATGCCGCACCGTCACCGCCTGGCCAGGCGCCACGATGCCGAGGTCAAGCTCAGGCACGCGGGCATCCAGCTCCAGCCGGCCCTCGCGCAGCAGGCGCACCATTTCCTGGCCCACCCCGGTCACCGCGCCGGGCAGCACGCTTCGCCGCAGCACCACGCCATCATAAGGCGCCTCGATGCGTGTCTGGTTCAGCCGGGCACGGGCTTCGTCGCGCGCGGCGCGGGCGGAGGCGAGTCGGGCCTCGGCCTGCCGGGCGGCGGATTGCCGCTGCTCCAGCACCTGCCGCGGCGTGTTCTGGCTGCGGGAGAGTTCCACCGCGCGGGCGAGGTCCGCGCGGGCGATGCCGAGGGCGGCCTCGGCCTCCGCCAGCCCGGCCTCGGCCTGTGCGAGCTGGGCGGCGGGCACGGCATCCTCCAGCCGCACCAGAAGTTGTCCCTGGCGCACATGGTCGCCTTCTTCCACCGCCACCTCGGCCACCCGCAGCCCACCGGCTTCGGCCCCCAGGACCAGCTCCTGCCAGGGCACCACGGAGCCATCGCCCACGACGGCACGGGCCAGGGGGCGGGACACCGCCGGCACCACCGCGACGGCCAGGGCCGGCGGCGGCTCGGCGCCGGCAGCGGCGGA
>NZ_JACTUZ010000141.1 GCF_014490445.1 Pseudoroseomonas ludipueritiae
GGTGGCGCGGCTTCCGCTACCTGCGGGGGCGCGGGGGGCGGCGCGGTGGCGGCGCGCAGGGCATCCAGGTTCGGCGCCTCGGCGGCCGGCGCGAGGCGGCCAGAGGGCTCGTAGCCGCTGGTGGTTCCCCGGCGCTCGAAGATGATCTCGTCCTGATTCGGCACGCGCAGCCCGCCCCGGTCATCGGGGCGGATCTTCACCGGGCGCGAATCGGGCTCGATGACCGGGATCGGCCGGTGCGTCGTCAGCCGGGTGATGCCCCAGCCCACCAAGGCTCCAACACCGACCACGGCCGCCAGGCCGCCGGCCATCATGAACATGCGCGTGGACGAACCCTCGTTCGCCGCACTGCGAACCCGGTAGGACGGAATTGGCGCTTCGCTCACCGCATCTCCTCAACAGGCGTGACGCCCATCACAGCGAGGCCGGAGCGGATGACGGTCGCGGTGGCAGCCACCAGGGCCAGCCTTGCCCGCGTCGCCTCCGGCTGCTCGGCCAGGATGAAACGCAGTGTCGCATCCTCGCGCCCACGGTTCCACAGGATATGAAAGTCACTGGCCAAGTCGTGGAGATAAAAGGCAATCCGGTGTGGCTCCCGCGCCGCAGCAGCGGCCTCCACGGTGCGCGGCCAGGTGGTCAGGCGGCGCAGCAGGGCCAACTCCGCCGGGTCCTTCAGGGCGTCAAGCGGCGCGGTGGCCAGATCCTCGGCGGAGGGGTCCTCCGCCTGCCGCAACACGGAACGGCAGCGGGCATGGGCGTATTGCACATAGAACACCGGATTCTCGCGCGACTGCTCGACCACCTTGGTCAGGTCGAACTCCATCTGCGCATCGGACTTGCGCGTCAGCATGGTGAAGCGCACGGCATCACGCCCGACCTCGTCGATCAGGTCGCGCAGCGTGATGTAGCTGCCGGCGCGCTTGGACATGCGCACCGGCTCGCCATCCTTCAGCACCTTCACGATCTGGCAGAGCACGACATCCAGCGGCACGGCGCCGTCGGAGAGCGCCTTGGTCGCCGCCTTCATGCGCGAGACATAGCCGCCATGGTCGGCGCCCCAGACCTGCACGAGCTGCTGCATGCCGCGCGCGATCTTGTCGGCATGGTTGCCGATGTCATTGGCGAAGTAGGTGTTGGAGCCGTCGCTCTTGCGCAACGGGCGGTCCACGTCGTCGCCGAACTTGGTGGAGGCGAAGAGCGTCTGCGGCCGCGGCTCCCAGTCATCGGGCAGCTTGCCCTTGGGCGGCTCCAGCACCCCTTCGTAGACCAAGCCCTTGGCGCTCAGCTCCGCGATGGCGCGGTCAGCCACGCCGTCCTGCACCAGCTTCAGTTCGCTGATGAAGACATCATGCACCACACCCAAGGCAGCAAGGTCCTCGCGGATCTCGTCCATCATCATGGAGACGGCAGTGCGCTGGATCAGGGCCAGCCGCTCCTCCGTGAAGTCCGGCCGAGCGCCTGGGGCCAGGGCATCGCCATGCTGCTGCTTCAGGGCCTCACCCACCGGGATAAGGTATTCGCCGCGATACTGCAGACCGCCCGGGACCAGCGCGGAATATTCCTCTTCCGTCAGCGTGGTGCCCAGGGCCTGCAGGTAGCGCCAGTAGGCGGCATAGGCGAGCGCCCGCACCTGCGCCCCAGCGTCGTTGATGTAGTATTCCTTGGTGACGTCGTAGCCGGCCTTCAGCAGCAGGTTGGCCAGCGCATCGCCCACCACCGCGCCACGGCAATGGCCGACATGCATTGGTCCGGTCGGGTTGGCGGAGACATATTCCACATTTACCCGGATGCCCTGGCCAACGGGCGAGGTGCCATAGGCCTCGCCGACGCGCAGCAAGGCCGGGATCTGGGCCAGCACGAAATCCTCGCGCAGGCGCAGGTTCACGAAGCCGGGGCCGGCGGGCGCCGCCTCGGCCACCATGGGCAGCGCGGCCAGTGCCTCGGACAGCTGGGCGGCCAGCTTCGGCGGTGGCATCTTCGCCAGCTTGGCGACGACCATGGCGGCATTGGTCGCCATGTCGCCATGGCTGGCGTCACGCGGCGGCTCCACCAGCACGCGGGCGAAGGCATCCTCCGGCAGGTCGGGCAGCAGCCGGCGCAGGCAAGCCACGACCTCTGCACGCAGCACGGCGAAGATATCGGGGGCGGTCGGGTCTTGGGGCATGGGTGTCGTGTTCAACCAGGAAGATGCGGGTCAGTCAGGCGCCGGTGCTCGTCCAGCGCGAAGCGGTCGGTCATGCCGGCGATGTAGTCGCAGACGGCGGCGGCGCATTGCGCGCTGCCGGCGGTGCCGGCGCGGTTGCGCCATTCGGGTGGCAGCATCTCCGGCCCGCCATGCAGCAGGCTGAAGAGCACCTGCACCACGCGCTTGGATTTCTGCGTGGTGCGGTTGACGCGCCAGTGGCGGTACATGCGGCCGAAGAGGAAGTCGCGCACCGTCTGGTTCGCGGCCGTCATGCGCTCGCTGAAGGTCACCACGGGGCGGTCGGCGGCGCGGATATCGTCCACGGTGGCAGGGGCCAGGGCAGCCAGGCGGCGGGTGGCTTCCTCCACCACGTCGTTGATCATGGCGTTGATCACGCGCCGGATGGCCTCTGCCACCAGCCGGCCATCGCCGACGCCAGGATAGGCTTCCCGCGCGGCAGCCACGGCGGCGCCGATTAGCGGCAGCTGGGAGGCTTCCTCCAGCGTGAAGAGGCCGGCGCGCAGGCCGTCATCGAGGTCGTGGTTATTGTAGGCGATGTCATCCGCCAGGGCCGCCACCTGCGCCTCGGCCGAGGCATGGGTGCCGAGGTCCAGCGGGTGCCGCGCGTCGTATTCCACGAAATAGGGAGTCGGGCGGCGGATGGGGCCATTATGCTTGGCTAGCCCTTCCAGCGTCTCCCAGGTCAGGTTCAAGCCGTCGAAGCTCGCATAGCGGGCCTCCAGCAGCGTCACGGCCTTCAGGCTCTGGGCATTGTGGTCGAAACCGCCATAGGGGCGCATGACGCCGTTCAGCGCCTCCTCCCCCGCATGGCCGAAGGGCGGGTGGCCCAGGTCATGCGCCAGGGCCAGGGCTTCCGCCAGATCCTCGTCCAGCCGCAGGCGGCGGGCGATGGAGCGGGCAATCTGCGCCACCTCGATGCTGTGCGTCAGCCGGGTGCGGAACTCGTCGCCCTCGTGGTAGATGAAGACCTGCGTCTTGTATTGCAGGCGGCGGAAGGCCTTGCTGTGGATGATACGGTCCCGGTCCCGCTGAAAAGGCGAGCGCGAGTCGCCGCCCGGCTCCGGGTAGAGCCGGCCACGCGAGGTCTCCGGCCGCACGGCGTAGGGGGCAAGGCCATCCATGCGGCGGGCTCTACCAGCCACCCAGCGCTGCCGCAACGGCGCGGGCCTGCCCTGCCCCGCCGGAAGGTTGGAAATCGTCCCCGCGTGGTCCTATATGCGGAGCCTGAGGAGTTCGATGGCCATGCCCGACGGCACCGTGACCGCCCCCACCTTCCATGTCACCCCCCGCGCCTTCGCCCAGGTGGCTGAAATTGCCGCGCGTCAGGGCCGTCCCGGGGCCGGGCTGCGGGTGGCGGTGCTGGCTGGGGGCTGCTCCGGCTTCCAGTATTCCTTTGAACTGGAGGATACGCCGGCGGAGGACGACCTGGTGCTGGAAGGCGAGGCCCGCGTCTTCATCGACCCCACCAGCCTGGACCTGCTGGCCGGCGCGCAGCTCGATTGGGCGGATGAACTGATCGGCGCCCACTTCGCCATCAAGAACCCGCAGGCGGTCTCGGGCTGCGGCTGCGGCGCCTCCTTCTCGATCGGCTGAGGCTCCCTTGCGGCTCGCCACGCTGAACGTCAATTCGGTGCGCAAGCGCGTGCCGCATGTGCAACGCTTCCTCCAATCGACGAAGCCCGACCTGCTGTTCCTGCAGGAACTGAAGTGCAAGACCGAGGAGTTCCCGGCCGCGGAGTTCGAGAGCCTGGGCTACCGCAGCCATGCCGTCGGTCAGCACGGTGGGCGCAATGGCGTGGCCGTGCTGGCGCGCATTCCCTTCCAGGTCGTGGCCGAAGCCTTGCCAGGCGAGGATGAGGATACTCACGCCCGCTATATCGAGGTCGAGGCGGCGGGCGGGCGCTTCGCCGGAATCTACCTGCCCAACGGCAATTCCGGCGGCGCCGAGGGCTATGCCTATAAGCTGCGCTGGATGGAGCGGCTGCGGCAGGTGGCGGCGGAGCGGCTGGACAGCTTCACCCCATTCGCCATCCTGGGAGACTTCAATGTCTGCCCGACGCCGCTGGACCTCGCCCCCGGCGCCCTGCCGGCAACGGATGCCCTGGTACGGCCCGAAAGCCGTTCGGCCTTCCGGGCGCTGGCCAACCTGGGCCTGACGGATGCGCTGCGGGCCCTGCATCCGAATGAGCGGCTTTATACCTACTGGGATTATGGCGCCGCCTTCGATACCAATCGCGGCTTGCGCATCGACCACGCCCTCCTCTCCCCCGAGTTGGCGGAGCGGCTGGAGGCGGCGGAGATCGACCTGGCCTTGCGTTCGCAGGAACAGCCGTCCGATCATACCGCCGTCACCATCACCCTCTCCTGAGTCCGCTCCTGGCTAACGCCAGGCGCGCGGACCATACCATCCGGGGGGCGGACCCGGTGGCGGAGGCGGTGGGGCATAATAACCATGGCGGTGTGGCGGCGGACCGTAATAGTCCGCCGGATACACGACGCAGCCGCACAACCCGACTCCGACCACCGCCAAAGCGAGCATCCTGCCAAATCCCGGCATGGCTGCCTCCTTCCCTAGTTCCAGCCGGGCTCAACCCAGACCCAGCGGCCACGGCGCTCCACCCAACGGCCTTCATGCCAGTTGCCGCGCCGGCGACGCTCGATCCAGCGGCCGGAGACCCACACATAGTTGCCGCGCCGCCAGGACCAATGGCCCGGCTGCCATACGGCGGTGCGGCTGGGCGCGCGGCCATGTGGCCCCTCACGGCGGGGCGGCGGCGGTGGCGGCGGGCGGCCCGGGCCACCAGGGCCCGGTGGACGGGGCGGCGGGCCGTAAGGCTGCGCCTCAGCGATAGTGGAGAGGGAGGCGGTGCCGGCCAGCGCGGCGAGCGCGCCCCCCAGCAGACCACGACGATTGAGCATCTCTTCCTCCTGTTCCGGGCGGTTGGCGCCCGGAGCTTCTGGATGCCGGCCCGGCGGCAAGCGTGCCGGGCCATGAGGAAGATGCTGCCGCCCCAGCATGGCAAAGCTGGGGCGGAATAGTGACCTAAATAGTCGAAGTTAAACCGAGTGAATCAGATATCGGCGTAGCAATGCGTCTCGGCCTCACCACCCGGATGAGTGACAGCGCCAAGATACGCGGGGCCCACAAGCTGCGCATACTTCCACAGGGCACCGGCATTGTAGTCCGTGCCACGCGGCTTCCACTCAGCCCGCCGCTTCGCCATTTCCTCATCGGAAATATCGACGTCGATGGTGCCCTTTGTGGCGTCGATGATGATCTTGTCACCGTTCTTCAGCAGGCCGATGGGGCCGCCCACCGCTGCTTCCGGCCCGACATGGCCCACGCAGAAGCCGCGGGTGCCGCCGGAGAAGCGGCCGTCAGTGATCAGCGCCACGGCCTCGCCCATGCCCTGGCCATAGATGGCCGCGGTGGTGGAGAGCATCTCGCGCATGCCTGGGCCGCCTTTCGGGCCCTCGTAGCGGATGACAATCACGTCGCCCGCCTTGTAGGCCCGCTGCTCGACGGCCTTGAAGGCATCCTCCTCGCAGTCGAAGCACAGCGCCGTGCCTTCGAAGCGCAGGGTCTTCATGCCGGCGACTTTCACGATCGCCCCGTCCGGCGCCAGGTTGCCCTTCAGCCCGACCACGCCGCCGGTGGGGGTGATGGCCTTGGAGACAGGGTAGATCACGTCCTGGTCGGTCGGGAAGACCACGTCCTTGTGGTTCTCGGCCAACGTCTTGCCGGTCACGGTCATGCAGTCACCATGCAGCAGGCCGGCATCCAGCAGCGCCTTGATGATGACAGGGATGCCGCCGACCTTGTGCACGTCCAGCGCCACATACTTCCCGCCCGGCTTCAGGTCGGCGATGTAGGGGGTGCGGCGCATGATGGCGGCCACGTCGTCCAGCGTGAAGCGGATGCCCGCCTCATGCGCCATGGCCGGCAGGTGCAGGCCCGCATTGGTGGAGCCGCCGGTGGCGCCCACGACCACGGCCGCGTTCTCCAGCGCCTTCAGCGTGACGATGTCGCGCGGGCGGATGTTCTTCTTGAGCAGCTCCATCACCGCCTTGCCGGACTCCACGGCCCAGCGGTCGCGGTCCTCGTAAGGCGCCGGGGCGCCGGCGGAGCCGGGCAGAGCAAGGCCGATGGCCTCGGAGACAGTCGCCATGGTGTTGGCGGTGAACTGGCCGCCGCAGGCACCGGCGCTCGGGCAGGCGACGCATTCCAGGGCGTGCAGGTCCTCGTCGGACATGTTGCCGGCGGCGTGCTGGCCCACGGCCTCGAAGACATCGACGACGGTGACGTCGCGCCCCTTGAACTTGCCGGGCAGGATGGAGCCGCCATACATGAAGACGCTGGGCACATTCAGGCGCAGCATGGCCATCATCATGCCCGGCAGCGACTTGTCGCAGCCCGCGAGCGTGACCATGGCATCATAGGAGTGACCGCGCATGGTCAGCTCCACCGTGTCGGCGATGGCATCGCGCGAGGCCAGGGAGGACTTCATGCCCTGGTGGCCCATGGCGAGGCCATCGGTCACGGTGATGGTGGTGAATTCGCGCGGAGTGCCGAAGGCGGCCTTCACGCCTTCCTTCACGCTCTGCGCCTGACGGTTCAGGGCGATATTGCAGGGCGCGGCCTCGTTCCAGCAGGTGGCGACGCCGACCAGCGGGCGGGCGATCTCCTCCTCCGTCATGCCCATGGCATAGTAGTAGGAGCGGTGCGGCGCACGCTCCGGGCCGACACTCACATGGCGGCTCGGAAGGCGCGACTTGTCCCAAATGTGCTCAGCCATGCGGGCGAACCTTTCTTCATTGCGTCCCGAGGCTGGTATTACGCAACACCCTTTCCCGCGCAACCGTCCCCTGTCCGCTTTCACGCCAGGGGATGGCGGTTCAGGGATGCGCTGCCGTCAGACCGGCTGCTTTGGCGCGTCCGGGTGCTCCAGATGGCCGTGCAGGCGGGTGTCCTTCATACTCAGTACCGCGACCAGCGCGATCACGGCGAAGCCGGAGACATACCAGAAGAAGCTGGTTTCCATTCCGGCATTCTTCAGCCACAGCGCCACGTACTCAGCCGAGCCACCGAAGAGCGAGTTGGCGATGGCATAGCCAAGGCCCACACCGAGGGCGCGGATCTGGGGCGGGAAGAGTTCCGCCTTCACGACACCGCTGATGGACGTATAGAAGCTGATGATAAACAGCGCGCCGAAGATCACCGCGAAGGCGCCAAGTGATGTTGTGACGGTGCCCAGGATGCTCAGCAGCGGCACGGTCAGCACCGCGGTTCCGACAGCGAAGACGATCAGGCAGGCGCGCCGCCCGATGCGGTCGGAAAGCGCCCCGATCGCCGGCTGCAGGCACATGTAGCAGAACAGCACCGCGACCATCGTGCCACTGGCGCGTTCCACAGTGAAGCCGGCAGAGTTCACTAAGAACTTCTGCATGTAAGTGGTGTAGGTGTAGAAGGCCAGGCTACCGCCGGCGGTCAGGCCGATGACCTGCAGCAAGGGCTTGGGATGCTTCAGCAGCAGGGAGATGGTCCCTGCCCCCTCGGACGCACGCTCCTTCGCCGTCGTGGTCTCGTGCAGGGCGCGGCGCAGGAACATGGCGATGATGGCTGTGCCAGCGCCAATAAAGAACGGAATGCGCCAGGCCCAGGCGCGGATCTCCTCGCCCGTGTAGATGGCCTGCAGGACCACCACCACCAGCAGGGCCAGAAGCTGCCCACCAATCAACGTGACATATTGGAAAGAAGCGAAGAAGCCGCGATGCCGCGCCAGGGCGACCTCGCTCATGTACGTGGCGCTGGTGCCGTATTCGCCGCCGACGGAAAGTCCCTGGATCAGCCGGGCCAGCAAGAGCAGTGCCGGCGCCGCGAGGCCGATGCTCTCATAGGTCGGCAGCACCGCGATCATCAGCGAGCCGAAGCACATCATCAGCACCGAGATGACCATCGAGGTCTTGCGGCCACGGGTGTCGGCGATGCGGCCGAAGAGCCAGCCGCCAATCGGGCGCATCAGGAAGCCTACCGCGAAGATCGCCGCCGTGTTGAGGAGCTGGACCGTAGGGTCGCCTTTGGGAAAGAAGGCGGGCGCGAAATACAGTGCCGTCGCGGCGTAGACGTAGAAATCATACCATTCGACAAGATTGCCTGAGGAGCCACCGACAATCGCCATGACGCGCTTGCGCGTGTCATGGGGATCGCGGACCTCCGCCGGTGCCATGGCCATCGTCGCTATCCTCCAAACGATGCGACGGTTGTTCCACGCGCGCAGGCCCTGCGCGCGCGAACATTGGGCAACCCTGCGATGCAG
Organism: Pseudoroseomonas ludipueritiae; assembly: GCF_014490445.1. Taxonomy (GTDB): domain Bacteria; phylum Pseudomonadota; class Alphaproteobacteria; order Acetobacterales; family Acetobacteraceae; genus Pseudoroseomonas; species Pseudoroseomonas ludipueritiae. The sequence goes on from NZ_JACTUZ010000141.1 coordinate 8,524, forward strand.
CCTCGCCTTAACCGCCGATACGGGACAACGCCGCTGTCAGCCTGGCCGCTTCAGCCTGATGTGCCGCCAGGCGTTCACGATTCTCCTCAACGACCTCAGGCTTGGCGCGGGCGACGAAGTCGGCATTGGCCAGCTTGGCGGCGGTCTTCTGCGCCTCCGCCTCAGACTTGACCTTCTCCTTCATCAGGCGGGCCCGCTCGGCGTCGAGGTCGATAACCTCGGCGAGGGGCAGAAGCACCGTGGCCTCGTCCACCACCACCTGAGCGCCCTTGGGCGGCTCGCCTTCCAGCGCCCGCACCTCGGTGGCGCGGCCCAGGCGGCGGATGGCATCAATCCAGCGCTCCGCCCGCGCCAGCGTCTCCGGCGTGGCGCCGGAGAAGAGCAGTGGCACCGTCACGGAAGGCGGCACGTTCATCTCGCCCCGCACCGCACGCACCTCGTTGACCAGCCGCACCACCCAGCCGAGTTCAGCGCGCGCTTCCTCGGCACCCGGCACGGCCACAGGCTGCGGCCAGGATTCGCCGATCAGGCTGAACTCGGGGCCGTAGCCGAAGCGGTCCCAAAGCTCCTCGGTCACATAGGGCATCACCGGGTGCAGCAGGCGCAGGATGGTGCCGAGCACATGCTGCGCGACTCCCTTTACCTCCACCTTCTCGGCTCCATCGGGGCCGTTCAGAGCAGGTTTGGCGAATTCCAGGAACAGGTCGCAGAAGCTGTTCCAGACGAAGCGGTAACAAGCGGATGCGTAGTCATCTATCCGGTAGGCATCCAGCGCCGCTGTTGCCTCGGCGATGGCGGTATTCGCCGCGTCGAGAATCCAGCGGGCCAGCGGCGTCTGCACCTTCGAGGGGTCGAAACCTGCATCGGGGGCGATGCCGTTCATCTCGCAGAAGCGGGCAGCGTTCCAGAGCTTGGTGCCGAAGGAGCGGTAAACCTCCACTGTCCTCTGGCCCAGCTTCACATCACGCCCTGGCGTGGCCAGGGAGGCGATGGTGAAGCGCAGTGCGTCGGTGCCGAAGCTCTCCACCAGCTCCAGCGGGTCGATGACGTTGCCCTTCGACTTCGACATCTTCTGGCCCTTCTCGTCGCGGACGAGGCCATGGATGTAGACGGTCTTGAAGGGCACATCGCCCATGAAGTGGTGGCCCATCATCATCATCCGGGCCACCCAGAAGAAGATGATGTCCCAACCCGTGACCAGCACGTCGCCGGGATAGTACTTGTCCAGCTCCGGCGTCTTGTTGGGCCAGCCGAGGGTGGAGAAAGGCCAGAGGGCGGAGCTGAACCAGGTGTCAAGCACGTCCGGGTCACGCTCCAGAGTCACGTCCCCGCCCAGCTTGGCGCGGGCCTGGGCCAGCGCCTCCTCCTCCGTCCGCGCCACGAAGACGCTGCCATCCGGCGCGTACCAGGCCGGGATCTGGTGGCCCCACCAGAGCTGGCGGGAGACACACCAGGGCTGGATGTCGCGCATCCAGGAGAAGAAGACATTCTCGAAGTGCTTGGGCACAAACTCCGTGCGGCCGGTCTCGACAGCCTCGATAGCCGGCTTGGCCAGGGTCGCGGCATCGCAATACCATTGCATGGTCAGGCGCGGCTCAATCGGCACGCCCGAGCGGTCGCCATGCGGCACGGCGTTGTTGTGCGGCTCGGTCTTCTCCAGCAGCTCCAGCCGCTCCAGCTCGGCGATGATCGCCTTGCGAGCGGCGAAGCGGTCCTGGCCGGCCAGGGAGCGGACGAACTCAGGGTCCGCCACGCCTTCGACAGCACGCAGGTCGCCCTCAATCTCCGCCAGCCAGACCGCACCATGGGCGTCCAGCACGGAGGGCATGGCCAGGCCGTGGCGCTTGCCGACATCGAAATCGTTGAAGTCATGCGCCGGCGTGATCTTCACGGCGCCGGAACCCTTCTCGGGGTCCGAGTATTCATCGGCAACCACCGGCACGCGCCGGCCGGTCAGCGGCAGGATGACGAACTTGCCGACCAAGTCGCGGAAGCGCTCGTCTTCCGGATGCACGGCGACAGCGGTGTCGCCCAGCATCGTTTCCGGCCGGGTGGTGGCCACCACCAGGAAGCGCCCGGGCTCGTCTTCCACCGGGTAGCGCAGGTGCCAAAGGCTGCCCTTCATCTCCCGGTTCTCGACCTCGAGATCGGAAATAGCGGTCTGGAACTTGGGGTCCCAGTTCACCAGGCGCTTGTCGCGGTAGATCAGGCCCTGCTCATGCAGGGTGACGAAGACCTCGCGCACCGCCTCGGACAGGCCGGCATCCATCGTGAAGCGCTCGCGTGGCCAGTCGAGGCTGGCACCCAGGCGGCGAAGCTGGCGGGTGATATTGCCACCCGACTGCGCCTTCCATTCCCAGACATGTTCCAGGAACTTCTCGCGGCCGATATCGCGGCGGTCGATGCCCTGGCTGGCCAGCAGGCGCTCCACGACCATCTGGGTAGCGATGCCGGCATGGTCGGTGCCCGGCTGCCACAGCGCGTCCCGGCCCTGCATGCGGCGCCAGCGGATCAGCGTGTCCTGGATCGTGAAGGTCAGGGCATGGCCGATATGCAGGCTGCCCGTGACATTGGGCGGCGGGATCATGATGGTGAAGGGCTCGGCCGCGCTGTCGGGCCGGGCGCCGAAGGCACCCGCGGCCTCCCACCCTTCATAGATGCGTTGTTCGAAGCTGGCGGGCGAGAGGGTCTTGTCGAGCATGGCGGAACGCTTGATAGCGCCGCGCCACGGCGTCAAGGGGCCGTCGCGATTCCGGCGCCTCAGCCGGGGTTGCGGCCCATCAAACGGGCGATCTCGGCCTTCACGATATGCTCCACCATCCCGGGCAGGTGCTGGTCCAGCCAGGACTTCAGCAGGGGGCGCATCTCCTCCCTTACCACGTCCTCGATGCTGGCACCGCCACGGCTGACCGGCGCCGCACGGTCCCCTGCCACGGCCTTCGCCAATTGCCCCAGGGCCGCGGCGGTGGCCGCAGCCACGGCCGGCGCCAGCAAGGAGGTTGCCTGCTGTGGCGCCGCCGGTTCGGGTGGCGGGGGCGGCGGCATATCGACAGCCACCGGCGGCTCGGCCACCATGGAAGGCGCTTCGGGCTTCGGCGGTACGGCCGGGGTGCGGGGGACAGGGACCAGCATGGCTTCCGTCAATTCCAGCGGGCTGGTTCCGGCCTCATCCTCCTGCAGGATATCGCGGATGGAGGCGAGGATGTCCTCCATCGACGGGTCGGCTTTCGGATCATGTGCCGTCATGTCAGCGTGGCGCCCCCTCACCCTCTCCCGACCAGTCCCCCGTCCCGAACCACTTGGAACGGACGGTGCGGTAGTAGGCTTCC
>NZ_JACTUZ010000142.1 GCF_014490445.1 Pseudoroseomonas ludipueritiae
CTCCCGCGCCAGCCGGGCCACCTCCGCCAGCGGCTTGCCGGCGGCCGCGGCGGCGCCCGCCACCTTGTGGACCAGCACCGTGCCGGCGATGCCGCGCCGCCGTGCCGGCTCCACCGTATCCCGCAGCGCCACGTCATCGGCCACCACCACGACCTCGGCGGGGATGCCCTCGGCGGCGGCCAGTTCGGCGGCGAGGCCGAAGTTCAGCCGGTCGCCGGTATAGTTCTTCACCACCAGCAGCGCGCCGGCCGGCCCCGCGACGGCACGGATGCCCGACAGCACCGCATCGACACTGGGGGACGTGAAGACATCGCCGGCCACCGCCGCCGCCAGCATGCCAGGCCCGACATAACCGGCATGGGCAGGCTCGTGCCCCGCGCCGCCGCCGGACAGCACCACCACCGGACGCGCGGCGGCGGGGGGAAGATCCGCCAGCAGGATCACGTCCTCCGCCTCCAGCAGGGCCTGGGCGGGGTTGAGGTCCGCCAGGCCTTCCAGCATCTCACGCACGACGCGGCGGGGATTGTTGATCAGCTTCTTCATGCGGCGTTTCCGGTTCCCGGTGGCGTGGCCGGAGGGCGGCCAGGGCCGACCAGTCTGAGGCCTGACGTGGCCCAGGCCAACCCGGCGCTGTCAGCGCGCCTCCTCCGGCGCCGCCTCGCCGGCGCGGAGGCTGGGGGACTGGGCTTCGATATTGCGCACCAGCTTGCGCAGCACGCGGCTGGCGACCTCCAGTTCCTCCTCCGTCACGTCATGCAGCAGCAGGCCGCGCATGGCGCCGACCGTCTCGTCCAGCGCCGCGACCTGCCCCTCGGCCGCCTGCATGAGGCTGACCTGCTTGGCGCGGCGGTCGCCATCCATGGTGCTGCGGCGGATCAGCCCCTGCTTCTCCAGCCCGTCCAGCAGCCGCACGATGGTGGGGTGCTCCAGCTCCAGCAGCGCGGCCAGCTCGCTCTGGGTGACGGCCTCGTTCCTGGCCAGTTGCAGCAGCAGCCGGGCGCGCGAGAGGTTCAGGCCTTGCTGCCGCACCAGCCCGTCGAACAATGTCCGCATCTTCCGCCCGGCCACGGAAAGCTCGGTCAGGAAGCCGGCGCGCAGGGCGGATTGGGGCTGCTGCTGCATGGGAGGCCTGTCTGTCGCCGGCTGGGGAGCCCACCGGCTGGTCGGTGTTCATTCCTTTGGAAGCAGGGGTTTAGCCTCCAGGCGCCATGCATGCGCCCTTTCGGGCGCATGGCCGCGCAAGGCCAGGTTATAGTCTCCCAGGGGGCTTCTCCACCAGCCCGCGCATCCGGCTGCGGGATGCGCGGGGCTGTGGGAGCGGCCTTCAGGCCGCGGCGGCCTGCAGCGCGGGGTAGTCGGTATAGCCTTCCGCGCCATCGGCATAGATGGTGGCAGGGTTCACATCGTTCAGCGGCGCGCCTTCCCGCAGGCGGTGGGGCAGGTCCGGGTTGGCAATGAACTTCAGGCCGAAGCTGACGGCATCGGCGCGGCCGGCGGCGAGCTCGGCCGCTGCTTCCTCCGGCGAGAACTGCTCATTGGCGATCAGCGGGCCGCCAAAGGCCTGCTTCAGCTGCGGGCTGATGCGGTCAGCGCCGGCATGCTCGCGGGTGAACAGGAAGGCCAGCTTCCGGCGCCCCGCTTCCCGCGCGACATGGGAGAAGGTGGCCAGCGGGTCGCTGTCCCCCATGGTATGGGAATCGCCGCGGGGCGACAGGTGCAGGCCGACGCGGTCGGCGCCCCAGACGGAAACGGCGGCATCCACCACCTCCAGCATCAGCCGCGCGCGGTTCTCCAGCGAGCCACCGTATTCATCCGTGCGGAGATTGGTGGAATCCTGCAGGAACTGGTCGAGCAGATAGCCATTGGCACCATGCACCTCGACACCGTCGAAGCCGGCGGCCTGCGCATTCTCGGCACCCTTGCGGAAAGCCTCGACCACGCCGGCAATCTCGGATGTCTCCAGCGCACGGGGCGTGGTGTAGGGGCGTTCCGGGCGCACCAGGCTGACATGGCCCTGCGCCGCAATGGCGCTGGGCGCGACCGGCAGCGCACCGTTCAGGAAGATGGGGTCGGAGATGCGGCCGACATGCCAGAGCTGCAGCACCATCCGGCCGCCCACCGCATGCACCGCATCGGTGATGCGCTTCCAGCCTTCCACCTGCTCGGCGGACCAGATGCCGGGGGTCTTGGCGTAACCGACGCCCATGGGCGTCACGGAGGTGGCCTCGGAGATGATCAGCCCGGCGGAAGCGCGCTGGACGTAATAGTCGCGCATGACCGGGGTCGGCACGCGGGTATCCGGCGTGGCACGCGCCCGGGTCAGCGGCGCCATGACGATGCGGTTGGGCAGGTCCAGCGCGCCCATACGAATGGGGTCGAACAGGGTCGGCATGAGGTATAACTCTCCAGAGGCAGGCACCGGCCGTGAAGCCGGCAGTTGTTCGATACATGGCGAACGACATGCCTTTGGTAAGGGAGGGGCAGGTATGCAGGAGCCGTATGCGCATCCGGAGATGGCCACGCTGGCATTGGGGGATGTGCTTCAGGCCCTGAGCGACCCGCTGCGCCTGCGCATCCTGGCGGAACTGGCCCGGCAGGGGGAACGCGGCTGGGGGGAATTCGAGGTGGCCGTCGCGCCCTCCACCCTCTCGCACCACATGAAGGTGCTGCGCCAGGCCGGGCTGGTGAAGCACCGGCGGGAGGGCACGCGCTGCTGGGTCTCCCTGCGGGAGGAATTCGAGCAGCGCTTCCCCGGCCTCCTGGCCACCGTGCTGCGGCTGGCCGCCTAAGCAGCCTCCCCCGGCAACGCGCCGGGGAAGGCAGGTGCCGTCAGGCCTTGGAAACGCCCCAGAACAGCGGCAGCGGCGCCGAGGCCACGCCCGAGACATTCCTCCGCCAGGCCTGGAAGCCCTTGAAGAAGCCGGTAGGCGCGAAGAGCCCGCCTTCCACCGCCGCGGCATTCATGCGGCCCATGGCTGCCTTGGCTGCGGCCTCGTCCGGCGCGGCGAACCACTCGCTGCGGGCCTGCTCCACCGCCGGCAGGTTGGGCCAGCCGAACCAGGCGCCGTCACCATGGGCGCGCAACCCGTTGTAGCTGGCGGGCGTGACGCAATCGGCGCCGCCGTGCCAGGAGAAGAAAATCGACCAGCCGCCTTCCGAGGTCGGCGCCTTGCTGGTGCGGCGGGTGCCGACGGTGCCCCAGTCGGTGGCCACGAAATCGACGTTGAAGCCGATCTGCTTCAGCGCCTCGGCCGTGACATCGCCGAAGGCCTTGGTGATGGACTGGTCCTGCGCCACCAGCATCACCACCGGCTCCCCGTCATAGCCGGAGGATTTCAGCATGGCGCGCGCCTTGTCCATGTCGCGCGGCCCCTTCAGGATCTCGCCGCCTTCCTCGGTGTAGTAGGGCGTGCCGGGCGTGAAGTAGCCGCCAAGCTGCTGCCACAGGCTGCGGTCCTCGCCCACCAGGGCGATCATGCAATCCTCCTGGCTCAGGCCCAGCATCAGGGCGCGGCGGGCGCGCGGGTCGCTGAAGGGCTTCTGCAGGTGGTTCATCCGCAGCGTGCCGATATTGCCCAACGGGTCCGCGATGCCGATGCCCACGTCACGGGAGCGGCGCAGCACCGGCAGCAGGTCCACGATGGGGTTCTCCCACCAATCGATCTCGCCGCTCTGCAAGGCGGCGGCGGCGGTGGCGGGGTCGGGCATCACCACCCATTCCACCCGGTCCACCATGGCGCGCTTGCCTCCCGCCAGCCAGGAAGCCGGCTCCTCGCGCGGCACATAGCCGTCGAACTTCGCGAAAACGGCCTTGGCGCCCGGCACCCATTCCTCCCGCACGAAGCGGAAGGGGCCGGAGCCGACATATTCCTTGATCTGCTGGAAGGGATCGGTCTTCGCGATCCGCTCCGGCATGATGAAGGCCAGCGGCGCATTGGTCTTGCCCAGCGCCAGCAGCATCTTCGGGTAAGGCGTCTTCAGGGACCAGCGGAAGATGCGGTCATCCACCGCCACCAGCTCATTCTGCTGCGCGCGGATCATCTGGCCCATGGGGTCGCGCACGGCCCAGCGGTTCAGGCTGGCCACCACGTCGCGGGCGCGCACCGGCTCGTTGTCGTGGAACTTCAGGCCAGGGCGCAGCCTGAAGGTCCAGGTCAGGCCATCGGCCGAGACCTCCTCCGATTCCACCATCTGGCGCCGGGGCTCGATCTGCTCATCCACGCCGTAGAGCGTGTCCCACACCAGGGCGGAAGCATTGCGCACAACAAGCTGCGTGCCCCAGATCGGGTCGAAATTGGCGAGGTTCGCCTGCGGCACGAAGCGCAGCGTGCGCGATGCCGCGCCCTGCGACAATGCCGGGTGGGACAGGCCGCCCGCCATCAGCGGGGCCGTCAACGCGGCGCCAAGCAGAAAACTCCGTCGGTCCATTCGTCACATCCTTCCCGGCATCGCCGCCCAGCGCGGCGGCCACCTGCTCAAAACAATGGCGGCGCCTCGGTGGCGCATCTGGTTCGGGAGCCTGTGGCCTTGATCTGCCCGCGCTCCTGCCGCCTCCCCTGCATCCGCCGTGCCAGCAGCCATGCACGGCCGCCCGCTGGACAGCGGCCGCGCATCACCCGCAGATTTCCCGCCCCGGGTGGAGGCGCAGGCCATGATGGACGAGATCGACCGCAAGCTGCTGACACTGTTGCAGGAGGATGCCAGCCTTTCCCTGGCGCAACTGGCGGAGCGGGTCGGCCTTTCCTCGACACCCTGCTGGAAGCGCGTGCAGAAGCTGGAGGCGCGCGGTGTGCTGGCGCGGCGCGTGGCGCTGGTGGCACCGGAGAAGGTGGGCGTCGGGCTGATCGTCTTCGTCGCCATCGAAGCCGCCGACCATTCGCCGGAATGGCTGGACCGCTTCGCCCGCACCGTCGCCGCCATGCCGGAGGTGATGGAGGTCTACCGGATGGCCGGCGAGATCGACTACATGCTGCGCGTGGCGGTGGCCGACATGGCGGCCTTTGACATCTTCTACAAAAGCCTCATCGCCGCCGTGCCGCTGCGCAACGTGACATCCCGATTCGCGATGGAGCGAATCAAGCACACCACCGCCTATCCGCTGCAGCGCAGCGCCTTCCGGGACCGTAGCCAGCAGGGCGAGCGGGCGGGGGATACGGAGGAGGAAGAATAAACTTCTCTCCGGCGCCCTGGCGGGAGGACAAGCCTTTCGCCTCGCGCGAAAACTTCGGGAAACACAACCATTTAACGGCGCCCATTGGCTGCGTATCTTTACAGCCATGATGCACCGCACCGGACATCGAATGCGCGGCACCGGCCCTGGCTGCCGGGCCCGCGCCTCTTACGGACGATGTCGCCGCCGGCGCTGACCTGACCCGCTGATCATTCCTGTTCGTCCTTTCCACGGCGCCAGCCGTGAAGGAGCCCGCATGCCTGACACGCACGCCATCAGCCTTCCCAAGCAGTCCCTTTCGCTGCCCCGTGCCCGGCAGACGCCCGCCGGCCGCGCCATGCCGGACCTGCGCAAGCTGCGCCGCTTCCTCTCCCCTCTGGTGCTGGTGCTGCTGTGGCAGGTGGCTTCCAGCCTTGGCCTGATTTCCCCGCGCACCCTCGCCTCCCCGGCCACGGTGATCCTATCCGGCTGGGAGCTGCTGCTCTCCGGCGAACTGCCGCACCACCTGATGGTGTCGCTCACACGCGTCGTCTCCGGCCTGGCCATCGGCCTGACGCTAGGTACCGGCTTCGCGCTGGTGGCGGGCCTTTCCCGCATCGGTGAGGAAGTGGTGGACGCGCCCTTGCAGATGTTGCGCACCCTGCCCTTCCTGGCGCTGGTGCCGCTCTTCATTCTGTGGTTCGGCATCGGCGAGACGCCGAAGATCGCCCTGGTGGCGCTGGGCACCACCTTCCCGATCTACCTGACGCTCTTCGCCGGCATCCGTGGCGTGGACCCGAAGCTGGTGGAGGCCGGCAAGATGTTCGGTCTCGACCGGCGCGGGCTGGTGCGGCACGTCATCCTGCCCGGGGCGTTGCCTTCGGCGCTGGTGGGGCTGCGCTACGCGCTGGGCACCGCCTGGCTGAGCCTGGTGATCGCCGAGCAGATCAACGCCACCTCCGGCATCGGCTTCCTGATCAATGACGCGCGGGACTTCCTGCGCACCGACATCATCGTCGTCGGGCTGGTGGTCTACGCCCTGCTGGGCCTGGGCGCCGATGCCCTGGTGCGGGCGCTGGAACGCCGCGCCCTCGCCTGGCGCCCCAACCTGCTGAAGGGCTGAGGATCATGAGCAACACATCCTCCCGCGATGTCGTCATCCAGGGCCTCACCCGCCGCTTCGGCGAGAACACGGTGCTGCATGACCTCGACCTCGTGCTGGAGCCCGGCTCCTTCACCGCGCTGCTGGGGCGCAGCGGTTCCGGCAAGACCACGCTGCTGCGGACGCTGGCGGGGCTGGACCCGGCGCCGGCCGATGCGCGGCTGACCCTGCCCGCCGCCGTCGCCGCCGCCTTCCAGGAGCCGCGCCTGCTGCCCTGGAAGAAGGTCTGGCAGAATGTCGCCATCGGCCTGCCCTCTGCCGGGGCGCAGGAGCGGGCGGAGCGCGCCCTGGGCGAAGTCGGCCTCGCCCGGCACCGCGACGCTTGGCCCGTCACGCTCTCGGGCGGTGAGGCGCAGCGTGCCGCCCTCGCCCGCGCCCTGGTGCGCGAGCCGCAGTTGCTGCTGCTGGACGAGCCCTTCGCGGCGCTGGACGCCCTGACGCGCATCCGGATGCACGCGCTGGTGCTGGACCTGTGGCGCGCCCACAGCCCGACCACGCTGATCGTCACGCATGACGTTGACGAGGCCATCCTGCTGGCCGACCGCGTGGTGGTGCTGGACCAGGGCCGCATCGCCGCCGACATCGCGGTGGAGATGCCGCGCCCGCGCAGCCATGGCGAACCCGCCTTCGCCACCCTGCGCCGCCGCCTGCTGACGGAACTGGGCGTCGAGGACGATGTCCTCCGCCATGCTGCCTGAGCCGAGGAGGAAACATCATGTCCGCATCGCAGAACATCGAATTCATCGGCATGGTTCAGCCGCGCCAGCAGTCGGAGATCCATCCGGCCCAGGGTGCGGCGATCGATCCCGGCTATCTGGTGGCCTCGGCCCAGGCGCATGACGAAGGCGGCTTCGACCGCATCCTGATCGGCTGGTACAGCAACGGGCCGGATGGGCTACTATTGGCCACCCATGCGGCGGCACATACCAGGAAGGTCGGATTCCTGGTGGCGCATCGGCCGGGCTTCCAATCCCCGACAACGGCTGCCCGTTCCTTCGCCTCGCTGGACCAGCTTTCCAACGGCCGCGCCGCCATCCACGTCATCTCGGGCGGCGACGATACCGATCAGGCGCGCGACGGCGACTGGCTGGATAAGGACGCGCGCTACGCCCGCACGGATGAGTATGTCTCAATCCTGAAGTCCATCTGGACCGGCGAGAAGCCGGTGGACCACCAGGGCGAGTACTACCGCATCAAGGGCGCCTCGCCGGAAGTGAAGACGGTGCAGCGGCCGCGCCCGCCGATCTATTTCGGCGGTGCCTCGGATGCCGCGCTGCGCGTGGCCGGCAAGCATGCCGATGTTTATGCCCTCTGGGGCGAGACGCAGGCGCAGGTGCGCGAGATCGTCACCCGCGTGCGGGCCGAGGCCGCGAAGCATGGGCGGGAGAATGACGTGCGCTTCTCCCTCAGCTTCCGCCCCATCCTGGCCGAGACCGAGGAAGCCGCCTGGGCCAAGGCCGAGCGCATCCTGGCGCGCGTGCGCGAGGTGCGTGGGCAGGCGGCACTGGGCCGTGGGCCTTCGCCGCAGAACACCGGCTCCCAGCGCCTGCTGGCCGCCGCCGCGCAGGGGGACCGGCCGGAGGGGCGCCTCTACACCGCCATCGCCCGCGAGACCGGCGCGCGTGGCAATACCACCGCCCTGGTGGGCACGCCGCAGCAGGTGGCCGAGGCCTTCCTTGAGTATCATGCGCTTGGCGTCACCACCTTCCTGATCCGTGGCTTCGACCCGCTGGAGGATGCCGTGGACTACGGCCGTGAGTTGCTCCCCACCACCCGCCGGCTGGTGGCCGAGCGGTTGGCGCATAAGGTGGCGGCTGAATGAGTAGCTCCCTCATCCTCCGCCGCCGCTCGCTGCTGCTGGGTGCTGCCGCCGCCACACTGGCCATGCCGCATCTGGCCCGTGCCCAATCGCCGCTGCGCGTGGGCGACCAGCGCGGCAATGCCCGCGCCGTGATGGAAGCCGCCGGGGTGCTGAAGGGCCTGGAAGGCCGCATCGCCTGGAGCGAATTCCCCGCCGCGGCGCCGCTGGTGGAGGCGCTGAATGCCGACGCCATCGACACCGGCCTGGTGGGTGACGCGCCCTTCACCTTCGGCGCCGCCGCCGGCGTGCCGATCAAGGCCATTGCCGCGACGCGGGAGAACCGGGACGGCCTCGCCATCCTGGTGCCGAAGGACAGCCCTGTGCAGTCGCTGCAAGACCTGAAGGGCAAGCGCATCGCCACCGGTCGCGGCTCCATCGGGCACCAGCTGGTGCTGGCGGCATTGGAGAATGCCAAGCTGCCACTGGATGCGGTGCAAGTGGTCTTCCTGCTGCCAGCCGATGCCAAGGCGGCCTATTCCAGCGGCGCCGTGGATGCCTGGTCCACATGGGAACCTTATGTAGCGCAGGAGGAACTGACGAACGGCGCCCGCCGCGTGGCGAATGGCGTTGGCATCACTCCGGGCCTCGGCTTCCAGGCGGCGCGGAATGACGCCATCGCCAGCCGCAGGCCGGAGTTGGCGGATTTCGTGCGGCGCTTGGCCGCCGCGCGGAACTGGGCCAATGCCAATCCCGCCGGTTATGCCCGCACCTGGTCGGCGCTGATGAATATCCCGGAGCCGGTGGCGGAACTCTGGTTCCGCCGGGCCCAGACGCGCGTCGTGCCTATCGACGAGAGCGTGGTGACGGATGAGCAGAAGAACATCGACCTTTACACCCGCGCACGCCTCGTGCGGACGGCGGTTAAGGCGGCCGACCTGCTCGATCCCTCCTTCGCGGAGGCCATCCAGGCCGGAAACAAGACCGGCTGAAGCCGTGAGGCCCCGGCGGCGCTTCGGCGTGCCGGGGCCTCAGGGTCAGGCGAAATCCGGCTGGCCGTAGGGGTAGTAGTTCTCCAGCACCACATGCTGATAGGGCAGCGCTTCCAGCCGCACGGTGCCGAGGAAGGGTTGCTCCGGCTCCACCAGCAGGATGGTGGGCGCGAAGCCGGTGTCATGGAAGCCGCGGCGGAAATGCACACGGGACTTGATGGCGATAATCTTGAAGTCGCCCGGCTCCAGCCCGCGCTCGCGCAGTTCCGACAATTCGATGATCTGCACCAGGCGCGGGCTGATCACCAGCACATTGCCCTCGCCGAAGCGGACAGCCACCCACTTCTGCCCGGCCCCGCGCCGCAGCCCTTCGCTGACATGCAGCACAGTGCCCCGCACCCGCACCGGCTCCCCGGCGGATTCATCGAAGCGGCCGCCGATGGCCATGTCGAAAGCATCGCCCGGCTTCACGCCACGGGCGAGCAGCGTGTCCACCGCTTCCTCATCCATCACGGTGGCCACCAGCGTATCCGCGCAGTTCTGCGCCAGGATCTCCCGCAGCAGCCAGGTGGCGGCGCCGGAGCGGTCGCTGTGGTCGGCCAGCACCACGGGCGTGGCGCCATCGGCCACGGCCTGCTTCGCCAGCCGCACGCCCTCGGCCATGGAATGCACCTTGGCGGTGTTCAGCAGGGCCTCGCGCTGACGCCAAGCGAATTGCGCCATGTCCTCGGCCACGCTCTGGGCGAGGTCCGGCTTGCCATTGGTCAGCACCTGGATGGTGATGCCGACATCCGGCACATCCGACCAGGGGAAGCCGAAGAAGACATTCACATAGGTGTCCGGCTCCCGAGCCTCCCAGACCAGGGCGCGTTGGATCAGGTCCATCCAGGGCGAGGCGCCGGTCCATTGCAGCACGGTCGGCGAGATGACGGGCACCTTCCGCGTCACATGCGCCGGCGTGTAGTCGCCGCGCAGGGAGCGCACCAGCATCCGCGCCGCGCGCTCACCTTGCAGGTAGCTGTCGTAATGCGGGTAGTATTTGACCGAGAAGGCCATGTCGGCATGACGGAGGAATTCCTCGTCCTCGTTGCCATGCGGGTCGAAGGTGGCTGCGATGCGCGCCTCCGGCCCGATGGCCTCCCGCACCCGGCGGGCGATCTCGGCCTCCGGACGTGGCACGCCGCGAACGCCCATGGCACCGTGCAGGGAGAGATAGGCGCCGTCGAAAGGCCCCTGCTCCCGCAACTCCTCCACCATGCGGCCGACGAAGGTCTCGAAGGCTTCGTTGGTGATCCAGCCGGAGCCGGTGCCGCGCTTGGAGTCCAGCGGCGATTCGATGCCGACCAGCTCCACATCCGGGAACTCGCGCGCCACCTTCACGAAGCCGCCCACGTAGGAACGCGGCTCATGCGCCAGCAGCGCCGCGCCACGCGCGGGGGAGCCCTGGTAGGTGAAGTCGTCCACGGTGGTGTCGGAAGGCAGGAAGGTTACCGTCTCGTGCGAGAACTTCATGACGGCGATGCGGAGAGGCTTGGTCATCGGTTCGGCAATGCTTTCGGTTCAGCGTGGCGCGGCGGCCAGGAGCAGGGAGAGCAGGCGCCCGTAGCGGGCGATGGAGACAGCGCGGCCCTTCTGATCGGTATCGACGCGGTGCACCACGACCGTTTCCAGCGCCGGCAGCACGGTGACGAAATGCCCCCCCACGCCCAGCGCGGAATAGCTGCCCTCCGGCACCTTCACCTGCGGGAAGAGGATGCCGGCGCGCGAGACCCACCACATATAGCCATAGGCGCCGCGATAGCCGGCCTCGGAGATCGGCAGCGTGCTGATCTGCACCCAGTCCGCCGGCACGATGCCCTGCCCGCCTTCCAGGAACATCTGGCCGAAGCGCGCGAGGTCCCGCGCCGTCATGCGGAAGGGATAGGCAGGGTGCTGTGAATCGGGCAGCTCGACGATCTGCCCGTCACGCGCCGGCTCGAAGTCCTGCATGCCGCAGGGGGTGGCGATGCGTCGAGCGAAGTCCGTGAAGATGTCCACCCCGGTGCATTGCCGGAAGATGCTGCCCAGCGCGTTGAAGTCCCAGTTGTTGTAGCACCAGGTGGTGCCCGGCCCGACGCTGTGCCGCGCTGGCTTGATGGACAGCATCCAGGGCGATTCATAGCCGCTGGGATGATAGATGCCGGAGCGGGCGCAGAGCAGGTCCAGCACCGTTGCCAGCTTTTCCCGTGCCGTCAGGCCAAACCTGTCGTCGATGCCGAGCTGATCCAACGTGGCTTCCAGGTCGATGCGGCCTTCCGCGACATGGATGCCGATCAGCGCCGACAGCAGGCTCTTGCGGATGGAGTGCACATTATAACGGGTGGCGACGCGGCCCTGGGCATGCAGCACCCGGCCTCGCGTCACGACCATGAGCGCGGCGGTATCGCCGTTCAGGGCCTCCTGCCTCAGCGCCTCCAGGCCCGGGGCGGACCATCCGGCCTCCGCCGCTGCCTCCCAACGCGGCCAGTTGCCGCAATCCTCATCAGCCGTTTCGCTCTGCGCGATAGACAAGTTGCGAATCCTCACGCGGTGTACCAGACTTGGCAACAATGGCACATGGTTTGCTTGGTCCAGGCAATACCGCAAGCGCGAACTGATGAGGAAATCTGACGATGGTCCAGTTCCGATCCCGCAGCTCAGCCGCTGGCCCCCGCCGTATTCTCGCGGCGTCCGCCCTGCTGGCCTCCTTT
>NZ_JACTUZ010000143.1 GCF_014490445.1 Pseudoroseomonas ludipueritiae
GCCGAGCATCAGGCCGCCAGGGCGCGGGCGAAGACCGCCGGGTCCACATTGCCGCCGCTGAGCACCACGCCCACCGTGCGGCCGCGCGCCGGCACCTTGCCCGCCAGCACCGCCGCCAGGGCCACGGCGCCGCCGGGCTCCACCACCACCTTCAGGGCCTCGAAGGCCAGGCGCATGGCGCGGAAGACCTCATCCGGCGTCACCACCGCAGCGCCCTTCAGGCGCGGCTGGTTGACCGCGAAGGTCAGCGCGCCGGGGCGCATGGAGAGCAGCGCATCGCAGAGCGTCGTGCCCTTGCCGTCATTGGCGATCCGCTCCCCGGCCGCGAGGGAGCGCGCGGTGTCGTCCCAGCCTTCAGGCTCCACCGCCCAGACCTCGGTGGCGGGAGAAGCGCCTTCCACCGCCAGGGCGCAGCCACCCACCAGCCCGCCACCGCCGGTGCAGACGGAAAGCGCGTCCAGCTCGAAACCGGCGGCGCGGGCATCTTCCAGCAGTTCCAGCGCCAGGGTGCCCTGGCCTGCGATGACATCCGGGTGATCGAAGGGCGGCAGGACGGTGCCGCCGCGCTCGGCAGCCAGCTTATCGGCCAGGGTCTCACGGTCGGTCGTGGCGCGGTCGAAGAAGGTGATCTCGGCGCCCCAGCGGCGGGTGCTCTCCACCTTGATGGCGGGCGCATCGGCCGGCATGGCGATCAGGGCGCGCACGCCCTCCGCCGCCGCGGCGCAGGCGATGGCCTGGCCGTGGTTGCCGGAGGAATGCGTCACCACGCCGGCGGCGCGCTGCGCCTGGTCCAGCTTCAAAACCGCGTTGGTGGCGCCACGCAGCTTGAAGCTGCCGGTGCGCTGCAGGCACTCCGGCTTGATCAGCACGGTGCCGCCGGCGATCTCATCCAGCAGGGGATGCCGCAGCATGGGGGTGCGCACCACCCGGCCGCGCAGGCGGTCGGCGGCGGCCAGGACGTCGTCATGGGTGGGAAGGAGGGTCATGCCGCATTCTCCGCCCGCCGCCCGCGACCGGCAAGATGAGGGCCGCGCCAGCACTTCGAATCACCGCATCAGAACCGTTGCAACCGGCTGCTGCGCCTGCGTAACCTTCCTGCGGCGTGAGAGGGCCAAAGCCCATGGCGGCACGAGCACTGCCCGCGCACAGGAGGAGTAACGGACATGGAAGGCAACGGGTTCACCCGCCGTACGGTGCTGCGCGCCGGTATGGCGGGGGCAGCGGCCAGTGCGCTGCCTCTGGTGAATGTGCATGGGCAGACCTCGGGCGGGCGCCTCGCCCTCGGCCTGTGGGACCACTGGGTGCCCGTCGGCAACGACGCCATGCGCAAGATCGTCATGGAATGGGCGCAAAAGAACAGGGTCGAGATCCAGCTCGACTTCATCACCACCGTCGGCAACAAGAACCTTCTGACCCTGGCCGCCGAGGCACAGGCGAAGCAGGGCCATGACGTGCTCTCCTTCCCCACCTGGGAAGTGCACGCGCAGTCCGAGCTGCTGGAGCCGATGGACGACGTGATGAACCGCCTGGCCGAGAAATACGGCAAGGTGAATGCCATTGTCGAATATCTGGCCAAGGTGGAAGGCAAGTGGCGCGCGGTGCCGGCCATCTCCGGCTCGCAGAACAAGCCTTCGCTGGGGCGGATCGACCTGCTGAAGCAGCATGGCGGCATCGACATCCAGCAGATGTTCCCGGCCAATGACACCGCCGCCAATGTGGATGCATGGACCTGGGACGCCTTCATCAAGGCCGCCGAGGGCTGCCACAAGGCGGGCGTGCCCTTTGGCCTGCCGCTGGGCACCTTCCCCGATGCCACCGACTGGGTCGGCTCGATGTTCCGCTCCTTCGGCGCGGAGCTGGTGAATGCCAAGGGCGAGATCACGGCCAAGTCGGACAAGGTCCGCGCGGTGCTGGATTACGCGCAGCGGCTCTGCCAGTTCATGCCGGCGGATGTGTTTTCCTGGGACGACGCCTCCAACAACCGGGCGCTGATCTCGGGCAAGTCCGCGCTGATCTTTAACCCGCCCTCCGCCTGGGCCGTGGCCAAGCGCGACGCGCCGCAGGTGGCCGAGCAGTGCTGGACCTTCCCCGCCCCCACCGGCGCGGCCGGGCGCTTCACGCCCTACCTGCCGTATTTCTGGGGCGTCTGGAACTTCAGCCGGAACAAGGGCGCGGCCAAGGCGCTGATCGAGCACCTGAGCCAGCGGGAACAGGCCCAGGCCATGGTGGCCGCCACCAATGGCTACGACATCCCGCCCTTCACCAGCATGACGGATTTCGACACCTGGTCGAAGGAAGGCCCGCCGACCGGCGTGGTCTATAACTACCCGGTACGGCCGCACCACAAGGCGGAGCAGTTCATCGCCGACTACCCGGCGCCGCCGAATATCGCGGTGCAGATGTACAACCAGGGCATCCAGGCCAAGATGATCGCCCGCGTGGTGCAGAACAAGGAACCGGTGGAACGCACCATCGCCTGGGCATCGAGCGAGCTGGAAGGCTTCCAGCGCGGCTGAGGCGGCGCCACGGCCCTGGTGGCAACATGCCGCCGGGGCGTCTTCCCCATTCCGCTGAGGGAGTCCTGGCATGTCCCAGGCCGTGATATCCTCCGCCTCCACCCTGCCACCGCGCCAAGGCGCGATGCGGCGGCTGGCGCGGCGCAACTCCACCGTGGCTTTCCTGCTGACGCTGCCGCTGATCCTGCTGATCCTCGGCCTAGTGGTCTATCCCTTCCTCTACGCGCTCTATCTCTCGATGCTGAACAAGCGGCAGACCCGCTTCATCGGCCTCGACAACTTCACCTTCCTCTTCTCGCGCGAGACCTTCTGGAACGTGGTGTTCCAATCGGTGGTCTTCGCCGTCTCGGCCGTGCTGCTGAAGGCCATCATCGGCTTCGTGCTGGCGCATGTGCTGCATGCCCTGCCGGCCAAGGGGCAGCGCAAGTGGCGCGGCATGCTGCTGGTGCCCTGGGTCATCCCGCCGGCCATCTCCACCCTCGCCTGGTGGTGGCTCTTCGACCCTTCCTATTCCGCCTTCAACTGGGCGCTGGCCATCGTGGGCGTGGACCCCGTGCCCTGGCTGGGCGCCACAGGCTGGGCACGCTTCTCCGTCATCCTGGTGAATGTCTGGTATGGCGCGCCCTTCTTCATGATCATGTACCTGGCCGCGCTGAAGTCGGTGCCGGACCAGCTCTATGAAGCGGCGGCGATCGACGGCGCCAGCGCCTGGCAGAAGCTGCGCTACGTCACCTTCCCGATGATGCGTAACATCATCAGCATCACGGTGCTCTTCAGCCTGATCGTCACCTTCGCCAATTTCGACATCGTGCGCATCCTGACCAACGGCGGGCCGCAGGACAGCACGCATGTCTTCGCCACCTATGCCTTCCAGATCGGCATCCAGTCCGGCGACATCCCGCTGGGCGCCTCGGTCAGCCTGTTCATGTTCCCGCTGCTGGCGGTCTTCGCGATATTCACGCTGCGCGGCGTCAACAAGCGTACCAAGGAGATGGCCTGATCATGAGCACCACCGCCGCCTCCCCACCCTTCGTGCCGGCGCAGCGCCGCATCGGCAGCATCGCCGCCGAGCGACGCTGGGCCATGATCGGCGCCTATATCGCGCTGGCCGTCTTTGTTGTCTTCTTCATGCTGCCGCCCTTCCACATGCTGATGACCAGCCTGAAGAGCAGCGGCGAGATCGCCGACCTGTCCGGCAATCCCTGGATCGTGCGGCACCCCACCCTGCAGAATTACTGGGAGCTGCTGACCCAGGGCAATTACCTGATCCATTTCCGGAACTCGGTGATCGTCACGCTCAGCACGGTGGTGATCAGCATGGTGATCTCCACCATGGCGGCCTTCGCGCTGGCGCGGATGAAGTTCTGGGGCAGCGCCACGCTCGCCACCGGCGTCTTCCTGACCTACCTGGTGCCGGAGACGCTGCTCTTCATCCCGATGTTCCAGATCGTCGGCTCCATGGGGCTGTACAACAACATCCTGGCGATGATCCTGATCTTCCCGACCCTGACGGTGCCTTTCTGCACCTGGATCATGATCGGCTACTTCGCCTCCATCCCGAAGGAACTGGACGAGGCTGCGCTGATCGACGGTGCCAGCCACATCCAGATGCTGTGGAAGATCTTCATCCCCGTGGCCCTGCCCGGCATCCTGGCGGCAATGATCTTCGCCTTCACCGTCTCCTGGGCGGCCTTCATCTATCCGATGGCCTTCCTGGTCTCCTCGGACCAGATGGTGCTGACCGTCGGCATCGTGTCGGACCTGATCCGCGCGGATACCTTCCAGTGGGGCAAGATCATGGCCGGGGCGCTGATGGCCGCTTTGCCGCCCCTGCTCGTCTATGCTTTCCTCATGGACTACTACATCGCCGGCCTGACCGCCGGCGCAACAAAAGGCTGAGGGAGAGAACGTCCATGGCGCAGGTGACGCTCCGGAAAGTCGTCAAGGCCTATGAAGGTGGCGTGCAGGCGGTGAAGGGCATCGACCTCGACATCGCCGATGAGGAATTCGTGGTGCTGGTGGGCCCTTCCGGCTGCGGCAAGTCCACCACCCTGCGGATGATCGCGGGGCTGGAGGAGATCTCGGACGGCGAGATCGCCATCGGCGGCCGGGTGGTGAACGACATCCCGCCGCGCGACCGCGACATCGCCATGGTGTTCCAGAACTACGCGCTCTACCCGCACATGACCGTGGCGGAAAACATGGCCTTCGGGCTGATGCTGCGGAAATTCCCCAAGGAAGAGATTCGCCGCCGCGTGGACCATGCGGCGCGCATCCTCGACATCACGCCGCTGCTGGAACGCAAGCCCAAGGCGCTCTCGGGCGGGCAGCGGCAGCGCGTGGCGATGGGCCGCGCCATTGTGCGCGACCCCAAGGTCTTCCTGTTTGACGAGCCACTGTCCAACCTCGACGCCAAGCTGCGCGTGCAGATGCGCACCGAGATCAAGAAGGTGCACCAGACGGTCCGCACCACCACGATCTACGTGACGCATGACCAGGTGGAGGCCATGACGCTCGCCGACCGGGTGGTGGTGATGAACAACGGCGTCATCGAGCAGGTGGGGCCGCCGCAGGAGCTCTACCACAATCCCGCGACGCGCTTCGTGGCCGGCTTCATCGGCAGCCCCGCGATGAACTTCATTGATGCGCGGCTGGAGCAGGCTTCGGGCGCGCTGCGCATCCACCTGCCCGGCGACATCGTGCTGCCGGTGCCGGCCGAGCGTACCAGCCGCTATGCGGCACTGGCCGGGCGCGAGGTAGTCTTCGGCATCCGGCCGGAACACCTGACGGAAGCCAAGAACCTCGACCGCCCCAATGTCGCGCCCTTCCCCGCCGTGCCGGAGGTGACGGAGCCGATGGGCATGGAAACCCTGGTGCATTTCAAGATGAACGGCGCCGAGGTCTGTGGCCGTGTCGATCCCAATGCCCCGGCCCATCCCGGCCAGCACCTCCCCATGGCAGTGGACCTGAGCAACATGCATCTCCTCGACCCGCAAACGGGACGCGTCCTGTGAACCAGCTGGCCTGGGTGACAGGCGCGGGCTCCGGCATCGGCCGGGCGGTGGCGATCTCGCTGGCGCGGGCCGGCTGGCGCCTGGCGCTGACCGGCCGGCGGGAGGCCGCGCTGCGCGAGACCGCCGCGCTGCTGGATGGGGAGGAGCCGCTGATCCTGTCGGCCGACCTCACCGACCCCGTGGCGGTGGAGGCCACGGTGGCGAAGCTGCAGGAAGCCCCCGCGCTGCTGGTGAACAATGCCGGCGCCAACACGCCCCGCCGCCACTGGCACCAACTGGCGCCGGGCGATGCGCGCGCCCTGCTGGACGTGAACCTGACCGCGCCTTTCCTGACCAGCCTGGCGGTGCTGCCGGGCATGCGGAAGCGTGGTGGCGGTTTGATCGTGCAGATCGCCTCCATCGCCGGCAAAGGCGGTTCGCCGGTCTCAGGGCCCGCCTATATCGCCGCCAAGACCGGCTTCGTGGCGCTCTCCGCCTCGCTGAACGCGGAGAATGGCATCCACAATATCCGCAGCACCTGCATCTGCCCCGGGGAGGTCGCGACGCCGATCCTGGACCTGCGCCCGCAGCCGCCTTCCGCCGAGGAGCGCGCGCGCATGCTGCAACCGGCCGATGTGGCGGCCGCCGTGCTCTTCGCGGCCAGCATGCCCGAGCATGTCTGCCTCAATGAAATCGTCATCACCCCCACCTTCAACCGCGACCTCGCGGCAGGGGCCGAGGCGATATCGCGACTGAACTGACCGTGCCGCACGAGAATGCGCTGAAGGCCCTGCATGCCGGCCGTGCCTATCACGGCTGGCAGCATGTGGAGGCGCTGCTGGCCCTGTGGCGGGAATACGAGGGCATCCTGCACGATGCCGAGGCCGTGCGGCTCGCCATCCTGTTCCACGATGCTGTCTACGACCC
Source organism: Pseudoroseomonas ludipueritiae (assembly GCF_014490445.1). Classification (GTDB taxonomy): domain Bacteria; phylum Pseudomonadota; class Alphaproteobacteria; order Acetobacterales; family Acetobacteraceae; genus Pseudoroseomonas; species Pseudoroseomonas ludipueritiae. The sequence continues at coordinate 6,437 of NZ_JACTUZ010000143.1, forward strand.
ACGCCGCAGCGACAACGAGCGCGCCAGCGCCGCCCTGCTGCGGGACTGGATGGCCGGCACCGTGCCGCCGGCCCGGCTGGAAGCCGCCGCCGCCATGGTGCTGGCCACCGAGCGCCACGCGGTGCCGGAGAACCTGCCGCCGGAGCTTGCCGCCGACACCGCCAGCTTCCTGGACATGGACCTGTCCATCCTGGGTGCCGAACCCGGCCGCTTCGATGCCTATGACCGTGCCATCCGGCAGGAATACGCGCATGTGCCGGCCGAAGCCTACCGCACCGGCCGCGCCGCCATCTTGCGCCGGCTGCTGGCGCGCGATCCTATCTTCCTCACCGCACCTTTCCGCGCGCGCTTCGAGGACGCGGCGCGGCGCAACCTTCAGGCCGCACTGACCAGATTCGAATCACCACAAGGACCGTCCATGCCCGACTACAACACCGTCAACGTCCCGGCCCCGGCGCTGGAAGACATGATCCGCGGCATCTTCCTGGCCATCGGCTGCGCCGGGGAAGAGGCTGGGGATATCGCCAGCCACCTGGTCGGCTCCAACCTGGCGGGGCATGACAGCCACGGCGTGGTGCGGGTGCCGCGCTACGTGGACTGGCACAAGGCGGGCTACCTCCATGCCGGCCGCAAGCCGGAAGTGGTCACCGATGGCGGCGCCTTCCTGCTGCTGGACGCGCAATTCGGCTTCGGCCATGCGGTGACCAAGCAGGGCGTGGCCATGGGCATCGCGCGGGCGAAGCAGCATGGCGCCGCCGTGGTGGCGCTGCGCAATTCCGGCCATTGCGGCCGCATCGGCACCTATGCCGAGCAGGCGCTGGCCGAGGACCTGATCTCCATCCATTTCGTCAATGTGGCTGGCTCCTTCCTCGTCGCGCCCTATGGCGGCGTGGACCGGCGCTTCTCCACCGCGCCCATCGCCATCGGCGTGCCGCTGGAAGGCCGCCCGGTGGTGCTGGATTTCGCGACTTCGCTAGTGGCGGAAGGCAAGGTTCTGGTGGCCAGCAACGGTGGCAAGCCGCTGCCGCCCGATGCGCTGATCGAGCCCGATGGCCGTTTCTCCGGCGACCCGCACACGCTTTACGGCGATTATCCGCAGGTGGGCGCACGCATCCCCGGCAATGGCCCCGGCGCCATCCGCGCCTTCGGCGACCACAAGGGCTCAGGCCTTGCGCTGATGTGCGAGCTGCTGGCGGGTGCCTTCACCGGCGGCGGCACATCGGGGCCGCGGGACCAGCGCGGCTGCATCGCCAATGGCCTGCTCTCCATCTATCTCTCGCCCGCGCATTTCGGCACGGAGGCCGAATTCCAGCGCATGGGCCGGGAATACCTGGAATGGGTCACCGGCAGCCGCCCCATCGACCCCGCCAGCCCCGTGATGCTGCCCGGCGAGCCCGAGAAGCGCAGCCGCGAGAAGCGCCTGCGCGAGGGCCTGCCCCTGCCCGCCGATATCTGGGAGGATCTGCGCCGCACCGCCACCAGCCTCGGCGTTGCGGTTCCGGCGGTGTAGTGCGGCCTCCGCGCCTGGCCTAATCTGGGCCTTGTGCGGAAAGCCCCATCCCCGGTCGCCCTGCGGCGGCTCGCCTTCGCCCTGCTCTGCCTTTGCATCAGCGCGGGGCTGCTGGCCCTGCTCTGGCGCGTGCTGTCGCCGGGCGGCTGGACGGGGTGGGAGGTGGCGATCCTGCTGGCCTATGGCGGCACGGTGCCCTGGTCCGCCATCTCGGCCGGCAATGCGCTGATCGGGCTGGCGCTCAGGCTGCGGGGGCGCGGCCTGCCCGCCGCGCCCGCCGGCACCGGCCAGCTCCGCACCGCCATCGCCCTTTGCATTCGCAACGAGGACATGGACGCGGTCCTCGCCCCCCTGCCCGCCCTGCTGGATGGGCTGGAGGCAGCGGGCCAGGGGCATCGCTTCGTGCTCTGGTTCCTGTCCGATACCCAGGACCCTGTCCTCGCGGCACGGGAGGAGGAGGCGGTGGCCGGCTTCGCGGCCAGCCGGGCGGGGCGGCCCATCGCGGTGCGCTACCGGCGGCGGCGGCACAATACCGGCTTCAAGGCCGGCAATGTGATGGAGTTCCTGGACCACCACGCCGCAGGCCTGGACCTGATGCTGGGCCTGGATGCCGATTCCGCCATGGCCGCCCCCGCCGTGCTGCGGCTGGTGGCGGAAATGGAGGCCGACCCGAAGCTCGCCATCCTGCAGCAGCTCATCGCCGGCCGCCCGGCGGAGGCGGCCTTCGCCCGGCTGTTCCAGTTCGGCATGCGCGCCGGCATGCGTTCCTGGGCCAGCGGGCAGAACTGGTGGCAGGGCGACGAAGGACCTTATTGGGGCCATAACGCCATCATCCGCATCACGGCCTTCCGCGCCCATGCGCGGTTGGACGACCTTCCCGGCGGCCATGCCATCCTCAGCCACGACCAGGTCGAGGCCGTGCGCCTGCATGCCGCCGGCTGGAAGGTGCGCTGCCTGGCCGAGGATAGCGGCAGCCTGGAAGCCAGCCCGCCCAGCCTGCCGGAATTCCTGGCCCGGGACCGCCGCTGGGGTGCCGGCAACATGCAGTACTGGCGGCTGCTGCCCCTGCCCTGGCTGCGGCCGGTGGGGCGCTGGCAACTGGCCCAGGCCGTGCTGCTCTTCCTCACCGCGCCGCTCTCTCTGCTGCTGCTGGTGGCGGCCCTGGGCAATGTGGCCACCGGCGGCGCGGCCGCCACGCCGCCTGGGGCGCTGGCCCTGCTCTTCGGCGCCACATGGCTGGCCTCTTATGCCCCCAAGCTGGCCGGCTATGCCGAGGCCCTGCTGCGCCCCGCCTTGGCGGCACGCTTCGGCGGCCGCCGCGCGCTGCTGCGGGGCGCCATGGCGGAAATGACCTTCGCCTTCTTCTCCGACCCCCTCAACATGGCCAGCAAGGGCTTCTTCCTGCTCGCCATGCCCTTCCGGCGTGGCAGCGGCTGGGGAGCGCAGAACCGCGCCGCGCGGGGCGTGGCCTGGCGGGATGCCGCGCGTCTGCTCTGGCCGCAGACGGTGCTGGGCGCGGCCGGCTCGCTGCTGCTGCTGGCGGCCGGCGGCACCGCCTGGCTCTGGGGCGCGCCCTTCCTGCTGCCGCTGCTGCTGGCCATTCCCTTTTGCGTCGCCACCGCCTCCCCGGCGCTCTCGGCCTGGATGCGGGCGCGGCGGATCTGTGCCACGCCCGAGGAGCTAGAAGGTCTTCAGCAGCCGGTCGATATAGTCCAGCTCTGACGGCGGCCGTTCCCGGTCCGCGCCACGCCGGCGTAGTTCCTCCTGGATCTGGCGGGTGCGCAGCGCCTCGGCATCGCCGGGCACCACGGTGTCGCTGCCGGTGTCGTTGGAATTCGGCTCGCTGCGGGTGGGGCGGCCGAGCGGGTCACGGCCCTCCCCCTGCCCCATGGCCTGGTCGCGCCCCTGGCCGCCGCCGGGCTCGCGGCCCTGGCCACGGCTGGCCTCGCCCTGGCCCTCGCCGGGCTCCTGGCCTTGCTGGCCCTGGCCGAACTGGCGCTGCATGGTCTGCGCCATCTGCTGCGCGCCTTCCTGCAACTCGCGGATCGCCTGCTGCTGGTGCGGCGTGGGGTCGCCGCCCTGGCCCAGGGCTTCCTGCGCCTGCCGCATCTGCTGGTCCGCACGGCCAAGTGCTTCCGGAATCTCGCCGGTCAGGTCGCCGAACTGCTGCATCAGCTCGCCCAGGGCCCGGCGCAGGGCGCGCTGCTGGCGGGCATCGCGCTGCGCCTCGGCGGCGCGCTGCTCGGGCGTGGTGGCGCCGGCCTGGGGCTGCTGCTGGCGCTGCTGCCCGTAGGGGGAGCGGCGCTGCTGCTGCTGAGGCTGCCCGGCCTCGGCCTGTTCCCGCTGGTGGCTGCGGTCCAGCATCTGGCCTTCCCGCTGCACCATGTCCTGGATGGCGCCCATCTGCTGCTGCCCGCGCTGCTGGCGCTGCTGCTGCTGGCTGTTGCGGTTGCCGCCTTCCCGCCGCGCCACCTGGCCATTCTGCAGCGCCTCCAGCATGCGCTCCAGCTCGGCAAGCTGCTGCTGCATGTCCTGGGTGCGGCCCTCGCGCGCCGCGTCCTGCATCTCCTGCGTGCGGCGGTCGAGTTCTTGCGGGTCCATCAGCCGGGCCTGGGGGTCCTGCGGCATAGTGTCGCCGTTCTCGCGCTGCAACTGCTCGGCCAGGGCCTCCAGATGCTGGCGGACGGCCTCGCGCAGTTCCTGCACCCGGCGCTCCAGCTCGGCGCGACGCTCGGCATCGGGCGGCTGACGCTCTGCTTCCGCAAGGGCTTCGCGCAGGGCCTCGCGGGCCTCGGCCAGGGCACGGGCGGTGCGGTTGGCACGGCCTTCCTCCAGCGCGATGGCGGTCTGCCACATCAGCGCCTGCGCCTCTTCCACCGCCTCCCGGCGGCGGTCGTAGGTCAGGTGGTAGCGGGCGCTGCGCAGGGCCATGAAGGTGGTCAGGTCGTGCTCGAAATCCTCAGGCCGCAGGGAGAGTTCATCCAGCCCACGCTCGACCCCCCGCCGCGCCAGCGGGTCCAGCGAGAGCGACTTCCGCAGTTCCACCAGCCGCTGGGCCACCGGATGCTCGAAGCGCCGTTCCGGCAGGGTCAGCTCGGCCGTGTCGGAATGGCCTTCCTGCCCCGCGTTGTCGCGGGCCACCAGCCGCACCCGCACCGGCAACCCCGCCCAGGGATGCGCGGAAAGGTCCGGCTGCGCCACGCCGCGGGGCTGCTTGCTGTCGCCCGAAATCGGCAGTTCCAGCGCCAGCGGCGGCGCATCCGGGCGTGGCGCCAGCGTGATCTCGGCGCGGGCATTGGCCAGGCCCCAGTCATCCTCGGCGCGCCATGGCAGCCGGATGGCCAGGCCACGCTGCGCCGGCCCCGGCGGTTCGGCGAAGACGATGCGGGGCGGCGCATCCGCCTGGGTGGCGATGGTCCAATGCGCCAGATCCTGCCCATCCCGCCGCACGCCGATGCGGGCGCCGGCGTCGAGCGGCACCTCGGCGGTGAAGCTGCCGGCATCCAGGGCGCGGAAGGGGGTGGCCGTCTCGCCCAGGCGCAGCTCCGGCACGCCGCCACGGCCGCCGGATAGCGCGACCTGCAGACGGCTGCCGGCGGGCACGGTGACCGAGCCACCCTCCGGCGGCAGGAAAACCGGCGCGGCGCCGGTATAGGCGGGGGGCGAGATCCAGGCCTCCAGCCGCAACGAAGGCGGCGGCACCGGGGCGCCGAAGGCGGGCTGGACGGCGCGGCGCAGACGCTCGGATGTCTCGGGCCCGGCCACCACCAGGGCGGCCACCAGCGCCACCAGCAGGCCAAGGCGCAGCCCGCGCCGGTCC